>CAYQLM010000063.1:0-17933 GCA_964418365.1 uncultured Dehalococcoidia bacterium | reverse complement strand
GGGATGATCGCGCCGAGGAAGAGCGTGTTCTCGAGGAGCGGCGCGAGAAACACGGTGAGATAGCCGTACGACTTGAAGAGATGCTTCGCGATCCTGAGCGCGTGCTCCGTGAGCCAGTTGAAGCTATCGAAGAAGTTGTGGAGCGGCTTGAACGGCAGGAGTCGCGCTAGGATCATCGCTGCCGCGAAGACGACGAACCACGCGACGAGCCACCTGGTGTTGATGAACGATTCGTCGCGGGCAGGCGGGTCCTGCTGATCGCCTTCGGAGGGAGGCATCACGTCGCGTTAGGCGCTGGGCGCCTCGGCCCACGAGCGGCGCACGTGCCGGTAGATGTACAGCGCGACGAGTGCCACGATGACGATCGCGATCGGGATCTCCGCCGGGCGCGTGTAGCGCGTGATGTGCTCCCAGTTCGACCCCAGGCCGTAGCCGGCGGCCGCCAGCGCGAGCGAGAACGGGAACGACCCGGCGAAGGTATACGCGGCGAAGCGCCCGATCGGCATGCGCGAGACGCCGGCCGGAAAGCTGATGAATGTGCGGACGATGGGGAGCAGCCTCGATACGAAGACGGCCATCATGCCCCAGCGCGCGAAGAAGCGGTCGGCGAGGTCGAGGTCGTGGTGGGATACCAGGATGTACTTGCCGTACTTCTCGACGAAGGGGCGACCGCCCACCATGCCCACGTAGTACGCGATGATGGAACCGAGCGTGTTGCCCAGCGCGCCGCAGAAGCCGGCGAGGATAAGCCACTCCCAGCCGCGCCCCTGGTCCTTGACAAGCAACCAGCCTGCGAACGGCATGATCAGCTCGCTCGGGAGCGGGATGCACGCGCTCTCGATCGCCATGAGGGCGACGATGCCCGGCCAGCTGATCGTGTCGTAGGTGTTGCGGATGAAGTGGAGGATGGGGGTGTCGATTGCACCCAGCAGCAATGCGCCCTCACTCCAGATCATGCTAGGGACAAGCTAAGCACGCGCCAGGGTAGTTCGGCCAGAGCTGCGGGAAAACGTATCACTAGTCGGCGAGCCGGAGGCGCCGTCCCGCGAAGGCGTAGTCGCTGCCCCAGCGCTCGCGCTGCTCGGCGATGCGCCTGCTCATGACGCGTCGGAACTCGGCGGAGCGGAGCTGCGGAGTCGTCATGAGCACGGCATCCTCCTGGTTGTCTGTGTAGTAACGCGCTCGCACACCGACCTGCGTGAAGCCATACTTTTCGTAGAGGGCGCGCGCCGCTTGGTTCGAGAAGCGATACTCGAGCGTTACTTCCTCCTGCTGCGCCTCGAGCGCGGCCTCCAGGGCGGCGGTGAGGAGCAGCTCGCCGATGCCGAGGCGCCGGCAATCTTCTCGCACGGCGATGGTGACGATGTGCCCTTGGCCCATCATGAACCAGACGCCGATCGTGCCCAGGACGCGATCGGGCGGAGGCGCCGGTGGCGATTGGCTGCCGAGAAGCCGTCGCATCAGCCCGCCGACGCCGTGCTCCGGCGCGTCTTCGCGGGCTGCGCCGGCCTGCACATCGGCAGGCTCGTACGCGGCGAGGTACCGCGCCATGCGGTTCTTCAGCTCGCGCTGGTAGACCGTCTGTGGCCACATGGTGGGAAAGGACTGACGTTCGATTTCCATCGCCTGCGGGATGTCGCGGGGATCCATCGGCCGGATGCGACAGCGAACGGCGGTGAGACGCATGTGGGCTCCCTTGTGTTCCTGCGGGCGCTGCCATTTTAGCACGGTATGAAGCAAGCACCTCAAACTGCGTTCGGCGCGAAGACATTTTCTCTGTCATTCCGAGCGCACCGAGGAATCTCGAGGTCTTGCACCGGACGTTTGCTAATTGGTAGTCCAGCGAGCCTTCGGGCGACGCCGCCAGTTGCGCCGCGAGATTTCTTCGCTCGCGCGCGCCGGCGGCGCGTTTGCGGCTCAGAATGACGGAGAGGGGCGGCTCACGCCGCACCTGCGGCTCTGGATGAACGGCGCGATCCGCTCCTTTGGCGCGGATGTGAATGAACGCGCAAAGTTTGACGTTAGCGTAAAGATTAGATACACTCGGCGCGGGCCCGAAGCGAACTTGGGGCGAGTCCGCATGCCACCACGAAAACGCAACGTCCTGCTGCGCTTGATGCGCTTCTGCTTCCCATACTGGAAGCAGATTCTTGCTGCGCTGGTCTGCGTTGCCGGATCGAGCGCGTTCGTCGTAATGATCCCGGTATTGCTGCGCTGGGCGGTCAACACCGGCCTCAATTTAGAGAACGTGCCGCCTCAGGTCGCCTTTTCCTGGACGCACGCCGGCCTCATCGCCAAGGTTATACCCAGCCACTACGTGGTGCACGGCGACAAGCACCTGCTCTTCATCATTGCGCTCGCCATCGTCGGGACGGCGATCGGCCGCGGGCTGTTCGCGTACGGACAGCAGTTTCTGGCGGAGTGGATCGCCCAGCGGGTCGCGTACGATGTGCGCAACAAGATCTACAACCACCTCCAGGGGTTGAGCTTCGCGTACCACGATAAGGCCCAGACCGGCCAGATCATGTCGCGGGCGACGCAGGACGTCGAGGGCGTGCGCCTCTTCGTCTCAATGGGTGTGGTCCGTCTCGTGTACGTCGCGGCGCTGCTGGTAGCGACGCTCACCCTCATGGTGACGACGAGCTGGATGCTGGCGCTCATCACCTGGGCCTTCATTCCGGTGACAGCCTATCTTTCGATCCGCTTCACGATGCGGCTGCGGCCGATCTGGCTGCGCGTCCAGGACCTACAGGGGCGCATGGGCACGGTGCTCCAGGAGAACCTCTCCGGCCAGCGCGTGGTGAAGGCGTTCGGGCGGGAGGAGTACGAGAACGAGAAATTCGGCAAAGAGGCGAGAGAGCTCTTCGACAACGCCTTCGCGACGAACCAGATGCAGGCGTTCAACACACCGCTCATTACGGCGATCTGGATGCTCAACATGGTGACGGTCGCCTGGGTGGGCGCGTGGCAGATCCACGCTGGCCACCTGCGGGCGGGTGATCTGGCGTCGTTCGCGATCCTGTTGCAGCTCCTGCAACTCCCGGTGCGGAGCCTGGGCTGGATCGTGATGCTCTTCGCTCGCGCGGAGTCTTCCGGCGAGCGCATCTATGACATCCTCGATGCGGAGTCCGCGGTGCAGGAGAAGGCGGACGCGAAGGAGCTCGTGGGCGTCAAGGGTCATGTGCGCTTCCAGGACGTTTCGTTCGCGTACGACGCCGTGAGCCCGGTGCTGCGCGGCATCGACGTCGACGCGCCGCCGGGGGAGATGGTCGCGCTGCTCGGGCCGCCCGGCTCCGGCAAGACGACCGTGGTGAACCTGATGCCGCGCTTCTACGACGTGACGGGCGGCCGGATCACAATCGATGGCACCGACGTCCGGGACGTGACGCTGGCTTCGTTGCGACGCAGCATCGGGATCGTTCAGCAGGATATCTTCCTGTTCTCGGCCACCGTGCGCGACAACATCGCCTACGGCGCCGTCGACGCGCCGCAGGAGGAGATCGAGCGGGCAGCGAAGGCGGCGCGCATCCACGACTTCATCATGAGCCTCCCGGATGGCTACGACACCTGGGTGGGCGAGCGCGGCATGACGCTCTCGGGCGGCCAGCGGCAGCGCATCTCGATCGCGCGCACGCTGCTGCTCGACCCGCAGATCCTGATCTTCGACGACTCGACGTCGAGTGTTGATACGGAGACGGAGTACCTGATCCAGCAGGCGCTGGCGGAGCTCATGAAGGGCCGGACGACGTTCGTCATCGCGCAGCGGCTGCGGACGGTGAAGGCGGCCGACCAGATCCTCGTCTTGAAGAACGGCCGCATCGTGGAGCGCGGCCGCCACGGGGAGCTGATCGAGCAGGAAGGGCTCTACCGCGAGATCTACGACCTGGAGCTGCGCGACCAGGAAGAGGCGTTCGAGTCCGCCTCTGGCGGACGCGCGGCCCTGTCACGCGAGCCGGTGCCTTCGCCAGCCGGAGGAGCAGCGTAATGGCGTACTGGGGTGGCGCCGGCGCGGGCGGCTGGAGCGGCGGCATGTACGGCCAGGGCATGCAACGGCTTCGGCGCGGCACAGACGGCTGGGACGATGACGAAGACTATGGGGCGGTCTTCAACCGGCGGGTAGTGAGCCGGCTGCTGCCGTACCTCAAGCCGTACAAGGGACGCGCGCTCCTCGCGCTGGCCGGAACGATCGTCTACACGCTGACGAGCTCCGTGCAGCCGTTCATTATCGGCTCGCTCATCGACCACGCGACGGGTGCGAACATCACGAAAGTCAACCAGTTCGGCGCGGCGTTCCTGGTCCTGGTGCTTGCCTCCTGGATCTCACAATACGTGCAGCTCGCGAATATGGGTTGGGTGGGCCACCGGTTGCTGCTCACGCTGCGCATGCAGATGTTCGATCATCTGCAGAAGCTCTCACTGCGCTTCTACGACAACAACGAGGTCGGACGCGTGATGTCGCGCATTACGAGCGACGTGACGACGCTGCAGGACCTGCTGACGAGCGGCTCGCTCACGATCTTCGCGAACTTCCTGGGGATCTTCGTCGTTGTTGGGCTGATGATGTACAAGGGCTTTACGCTGGCGCTGCTCACGCTAGCAGTGGTGCCGGTCCTCGTGGTCGCGATGGCGGTGTGGCAGGCGTACGCGCGCAGGGCGTTCGTCCGCGTTCGGCAGGCGATCGCGATCGTGAACGGCAATCTCCAGGAGAACGTGTCGGGCGTGCGCGTGATCCAGAGCCTCTCGCGCGAGGGGGAGAACAGCAAGCGGTTCGAGAACGTCAATCGCAACAACTTCAGCGCCAACGTCGACGCCGGCCGCGTCACCGCGGCCGTGATGCCGATGGTCGAGCTCGCTGTCGCCATCGCGACGGCGCTGGTGATCGTCTACGGCGGCATCCAGGCGCTGAACGGCCACATGAGCGCTGGCACGGTCGTCTTCTTCGCGTTGTCCGTGCAGCGCTTCTTCGACCCGATCCGCGACCTCGTCCTGCAGTACACACAGCTGCAGCGCGCGATGGCCGGCGGCGAACGCATCTTCGAGGTGCTGGACACGCAGCCGGAGATCCAGGACGCGCCGGATGCCGTCGAGCTGGAGGACGTGCGCGGCGAGGTGGAGTTCGACCACGTCGGCTTCCGCTACGTGCCGGACGTACCCGTGCTCCAGGACTTCAGCCTGCGTGTGAACCCGGGCGAGACGGTTGCGCTGGTGGGCCAGACGGGCGCTGGGAAGACGACGGTGACGGCGCTCGTCGCGCGCTTCTACGACGCGACGGAGGGCCGCATCCTCATCGATGGGCACGACATCCGCGAGATCAAGCGCGGCTCCCTCGCGCGGCGGATGGGCCTCGTGCTGCAGGAGCCGTTCCTCTTCTCGGGCACGGTGATGGAGAACATCATGTACGGGCGGGGCGACGCGACGCCGGAGGACGTGCAGGAAGCGGCGGTGGCTGTCGGCGCGCACGACTTCATCATGCGCCTGGAGCTCGGCTACGAAACGGTGCTGCACGAGCGCGGGCAGAACCTCTCGGTCGGACAGCGACAGCTGATCAGCTTCGCGCGCGCCGTGCTCGCGCGGCCGCGCATCATCATCCTTGATGAGGCGACGGCATACGTCGATACGCGCACGGAGGCCGTGATCCAGCGCGCGCTGCAGGAGCTGCTGCGCAACCGCACGTCGTTCGTTATTGCGCACCGGCTGTCGACGATCCGGAACGCAGACCGGGTGATCGTGATGGAGCACGGCCGCATTGTGGAGCAGGGGACGCACGATCAGCTCCTGGCGCGCGGTGGCGTCTACGCGAAGCTCTACCAGATGACGTACCAGGAGCGGAACGGCGACCACCCTGCCGAACGTACCGGACAGTTTGCTCCGGCGGCGACCTAGCTCTCTTTCGTACTGCCGGCTGAAGGCGGCGGCATCGTGGCCGACCTGCCTAGGCAACTGACGATGACATCGTACGCTTGATCGTGGACGTAGCCTCGGCTAGCCTGAGAGAGACATGAGCAGCAGCCAGTGTAGTCCGGTGAGCAATTCCGGGCCGTCGACCCGGGACCAAAGCGTGGGTCAGAGGACCTGACGACCGCCGTCGCGTCCGTTCTTTCGGCCCATTGCCCGAGCGATGGGCCGTTGTATTTTGAGCGAGCGTAGGATGACTTCTCTAGACACGCAGGCCATCCAGATCGAGGAAGCGCCGGCCGCGCGCTGCCCGACGTGCGGCAGCGAGATGCCGGCGGGGTTTCGCTTCTGCGGGAAGTGCGGGCGCGCGCTGGGCGTGGCACTGGCGCCCGTGATGGGCGACGTGGTGACGATCGTGTTCGTCGATGTGACCGGGTTCTCGAAGTTCGCGAGCCACCGCGACGCGGATGAGGTGCGCGAGGTGATCCGCGTGTTCCACTGGCTCGCGCGCGAGCAGGTCGCGAAGCACGGCGGCTTCGAGGTGAAGCAGCTGGGCGACGGCTTCATGCTGGCGTTCACCAGCCCGCGCCGCGCGCTGGCTTGCGCAATCGATACGGTGCGCGCGACGGAGCCGCATCACGACGGCACGGGGCTGCCTTCGGCGGTGCGCGTCTGCGCCGGCATCAACAGCGGCAATGCGATCCGTGAAGGTGATGACTTCTTCGGACATACGGTGAACGTCGCGTCGCGCATCATGGGCCGGGCGCGAGGCGGCCAGGTTCTGCTGTCGGAGGCGACGCGATTGCTCGTGGGTGATCTGGAAGGTGTACGCTTCAACGATCTCGGGCCGAACCGCCTGCGCGGCATCCGCGGCCACGTGCGCCTCTACGAAGCGAGCTGGCGCTGAGCGAGCCGGCTAACGGCCTATAGGCAGTCGTGGTTGTACTGTCTGGCCTGCAGCAGGACGTCGTCGATGCGGATCTGGCCGTTCGGCGGCCCTAAGTTCCACGCGTTCGGGCCGACGTACGTGCGATCATACTTCTTGTCGTAGCCCGGGTCGCCGGAGTTCTTGCCATAGTGCCGTGCGACGACAAGAACGTCATCGATGCGATTCTGCTTGTCGCCGGTCGGGTTGAAGTAGTCCCACGGGTTGCTCGGGCCGCGCCGGCCGCCGGCGTTTTGTGATGGGCCCAGCTCTTGCTGGTTGGTGCATCCGTCGCGGTCCGTGTCGAAGGCCGACGAGTCGTACACGCCGTTCCCGCCGATGTCGATGTACAGCGGGTTGGAGAAGGCCATGGTGGTGACGCCGCTCTCGCCCAGGTTGCCGTCGGTCAGGTCGGCTAGCGTCGGGTTGGCCGCCGTATCCAGGTCGTTCGGCACGACCGGGAAGATCGGCTTGGAGACGGCGTCCGTGCCCCGCACCAGCACCACCACCCAGCTGTCCTGGGTCAGGCCGGTGAGGCCCAAGGTCACCGTCGCCTCTAGGTGCGCCGCTCCTGGGATCGAGGGGAAGTCGTCGACCGTCGTGATCGTGAAGTCGGTGCCCGCCGTCTTCACGTAGTCCGGCGTCACGTGGTACGCGGGCGGCGTGAGCGGGTTGTTGTCGAAGTCGTCCAATGTCGGCACGGTGTTCACGTAGAACTCGACGGTATCGAACTCGGCCCAGATCGGGCTCTGGATGTCGACGGTGATCGTGGCCGCACCATCCGTAGTCTCGATCAGCGTCGGCTTGCCCAGCTCCAGGCCGCCCTGGTCGCTGGTGGACAACGCTTCGCTCGTGACGCGGATGAACGGACCGTTGGTGCCGGTGGCGCGGCCGGCGTTGACGTTGCCGGCCAGCGTATCGGCGATGTCGTCCAGCCCGCCTGGGTTGTCGGTCGGCGAGGCGACCATGGTGCGCGGAAAACCGGCGGGGTCGATGACGCTTTTGTGCGTGTCCGAGTCGGCGACGCTGGAGCGGAGAATGCCCTGGTTGAGCAGGTTGAACCAGTCGCCCATGTTGCGGCCGACGAAGCGGCTGAGAGTCTCACTGCGACCGGCGCCCTGCCAGCTCTCCAGCGCTGTGAAGCTGTCGTCGAAGAGGTTGGCAATGGCGGGATCGAGGCGCTTGGTCGCGTTGTCGGCGAAGTCCTGCGGCGGTATGTAGGCTGTGTCCACCGCCAGCCCGCCGAGATCGAAAAAGGTGTCGATGTGGTTGATCTGCACCGTGTCGACGCCGGGGTCGGCGAGCAGGTTATCGAAGATCTCGGCAGGCGGCATCATGTAGTTCCCGAAGCTGGGGAAGTCCTGTCCGGCAGGCGGCGGGACGGGCGGGACGCCCTCGCTCCCCCAGTCCAGCGCGCCACCGTTCACCTGGGTGGGGTCGATGGTCATGGGCCAGGCGATGAAGTGGCCGTAGTCCGGCGTGGTGTTCTCGTTACTCGGTGCTGCGGAGGTCAGGCTGTCGACGCCCAGGGAGGAGATCACCGGGCCGATGTCGGTGCGGTGCTCGTGGTCTGCCGGCGTAAAGAAGTCGACGCCCTCGGCCAGGATCGACCGGACGCGCTCCTCAAGCGTCGTCGCGCTGTCCGGGCTGTGGATCTGATGGATGTGGAAGTCGCCGGAGATGAACCCGCTGCTGTCGATCACGCGCGCGATCTGGGCGTTGACCGTCGTCAGGTTGCCGGAGGTGAGCGTCACGTCCTGATCGAAGATCGAGTACTCGGTGCCGTGCGAGACGACGATGTGGTAGGAGCCCGGCTCCAGGAACACCTCGCTGGTATCGCCGGAGTCGTCAGTGAAGAGCACCCTGGCCAGGCCGTAGGGCATGGAATCTCTGAAATTGCCCAACGGCGAATTGAAGAGCTTGGTGTTGACATTGATCACGCCGAGGATGGTCTGCGTGTTGCCGGGGTCGGGATACTGGTCGAAGCCGAGGATGGAGACCTTGCCCGCGATGGGGTTGGTGCCGCTCTCATCGACGATGGTGACCTGGAGCCGGCCCGCCGCCGGAATCGTGAAGTCTTGGTCCGTGATGCTGCTTGCGCTGATCGTGACGCTCGCAGGGTCCGGGCTGGCGGGCATGTGCCCGTTCACGTGGGCCTGCACGGTGTAGTTGCCCGGCGGCAGCGTGCCCGAGTAGTCCCCACTGGAGTCGGTCCGGTAGTAGGCGACGACGTTTTTGGCGCTGCCGGGCCCGTCAACCACTGCTCCCAGCACCGTCACCTCCGCGCCTTCCACCGGAGAGCCACCGCGGGTCACTGTGCCGCTCAGCGTCCCCGTGGTGTAACCGAGGAGCTGGTTGCGGGTATCGATGATCGAGCCGATGTCGTCGGCGATGGCGAAGTAGCGGGTGACGGTCTCCGAGCCGCCGCTGGGCGGAATGGTGTAGTTCGGCACCGCAAAGCCGACCAGGGCCAGCGCAGCATCCACGCCCAGCGCCGGGATGGTGACGCCGCTGGTGCTGAAGAGAGTCGTGGCCGGGATGTTGTGGATGTAGCCGTAGGCGACGCCGGCCGCCTCGTCCACACCGCCCCAAGAGACGAAGTTGCACAGCGCGCAGGAGGTGCTGACCAGCGGCTCGCCGAAGCCGTAGCCCGGCAGGAACTGCTCCACGTCGCCGGAGGCGCTGAGGAACTCCGTGAAGAATGTCTCCACTGCGCTGCCGCTGGTGTTGGTGATGGTGGTCTCAACCTGGACGAAGGTGTCGCCCGGCGCGAGGGAGTAGTCCGTGCTGCACGTCACCGGCAGGTCGGCATCGTCGTACGCCGCTGGGAAGGGGAAGCCGAAGCCGGCCACCTGTGAGCTGGGGTTAATGAAGTCGAGCAGGTCGTCGACGCCGGTCGCGCGGATCACGGCGGGCTGCCCGTTGGAGCCGTCGTTGATAACGCTGACGCTGGTGTAGTGGCAGGTGTTTTCCAGGTTGATGCCAAAGGCCCACTCCTCGAAGCTGTCGCGCTCCGGGTCGGCGATCTCCCGCACGAGGTCGGCGTCGATGATCTGGCCGCCGAACTGGCCGACGCTGAACAGGTTGCGCTGCGGCTGCTGGATGACGACCTGGACCTCGCTGTTGGCGAGATAGTAGTCGCCCAGCCGGCCGCGGCTCATGTCGCCGCCGATCAGGTCGGCGGTGTCGCTGATGACGCGGGCGGCGGCGGGCGGGCCGCCCGCCACAGCTGAGCCGGACGAGTCCGGCCGCCACGTGCCTGCCAGCACGCCGGCGAGCCCCAGGGCTACCAACAGAACAACAACGAAGCGCCCTACCATGTTGTTCATCCCCCACCTCGTTTGGTTATGCAGGGTCCAGACACAACGCGACCGCCCGATCCTCCGGGAAGCTGAGCGGCTCCCTTCGAAAAGGAACGGCCTGACTGGCCTAGCTTACTCGCCGGGCGGCCACCAGTCAGCGCGCCATAGTACGACGCGCCGAACGGCTTGTCAACAGGCGAGTACGTGACAAGAGTGAGGATTGCCTCTATCAGGAAGGTTTGCAGAGTCAGCGATTAGTAAGACTTCTCGCTACGGGACGCTGGTCTCTTCTTTTTCGATGATGCGGAAGTCGCTTTCGCTGAGCGGGATCAGCTCGCCCTTGCGATACGAATCGAACAGCGCGAAGAGATCGCGCTTGTGCGGGCGCTTGCGGCCGTAGGCGCTCACTGCATCAGTGGGGGCTTCGGTGGTCAGGTAGGCGCTGCATCAGCGGGTAGATTGTCCTCCCTGGATCCGGTTTCACTGCTATTTAAACTTACCAGCTCTTCCGCGGCGGACTGTACGACATCTTTACCCATTGGTGATGATATAGAAACGTGAACCGTTCCCGTCCACAGAAACAGCGTGGAATCTCCCAGCGCCCAGAGCGCCTTCGCGCCGCGAAAATCGAAGAAATCGCCATTCTTTGCGCGGTCGGCGATAAGATCTGGCGGCACTTTGCAGTATGGCGTGAATTGTACCTGCAACGGCACAGGGCAGCCCTCCTGCCCGACTGGAATAGTGCACTTCCCGTAGGTCAGCGTAAAGAGATCTTGGGAATGATCCACTCCGCTGCTATCCGCTGACGGGTCCGACCAGACGTAGCGCGAAATGCGTTCTAGAGGCATGCCCTGGGATGATTCACCCAACCAGAAAACGGGAAAGTCGTTGAACTCCTTAGCGTCTTCGATGGACAGCGTGCCCGAATCTGAGGCTGTAGAGCGCGGAGCAACGCCGGATGAGTTACTCGAGCAACCAGCCAGGGATATAGCTAGTCCGAGCGATAGCGTCGCGACGAGCAGGAAGGAGGCGGTCGAACGTTTGGACATGTGCATCAGCCGGAGCGCAAGCCGAGACCGAGACTACGGGACGCTGGTCTCTTCCTTCTCGATGATGCGGAAGTCGCTTTCGCTGAGCGGGATCAGCTCACCTTTGCGGTATGAGTCGAAGAGCTGGAAGAGATCGCGCTTGTGCGGGCGCTTGCGGCCGATGGGGCAGACCTCCCACGCGGCGTAGTCTTCGTCGCAGTAGCCCGAGCGGCGCTCCCCGCACTTCGGCTGGAGGTAGCGGCCCAGCGCCGGGAAGCGTCTGTTGATCTCCGCGCGCATGAGCGACGCGACTTTTCGGAACTCCCACTGCGCGCGCGTGCAGAGGCGCAGGTCGCAGATGTGGAGCATCTCCTGGAAGTTGACGACGATTTTGAAATTGGTGCTGGTCGCGTTCGGCAGCAGGAAGCGCGCGTCCTCGGCGGGCACGCCGGCGTCGAGCAGCTCCTGGTAGAGCTTGCCGATCTCCTCGAATGCCGCCTCCATTTTGTCACCCATGCCGGCGCGCTGGACGGACTCGGGCACGGTGTAGGGGAACTTGGCGTCCTTGAACTTCACGTAGCGCTGGCTCTGCTGCTCGAAGCTGATGCCGATGCGGTGGCGGACGAACTGATGGCTGAACGCGCGGCTGACGCCGGAGATGCCGAACTCGAACCAGACCTGCTCGAGCGGCGAAGCGTGGCCGGTCTGCAGCCGGCGCTCGACGAAGTCCGCCATCTGCTCGTGCGTGATGCGCCCGTCGTCGATGCGCTTGTCGATCTGCGCCGGGGTGAGGGCGGAGTACGCCGTCCGGTACGCCAGGTAGAGCGAACGGATGGGGTCCTGCGTGTGATCGAGGAGCTTGACCTGGATCGGCATGGGGGTGTCCGAGCGCATTGTAGCGCACGCTGTCGCAGCAGTCGGCCTCTTATGTCGAACGAGAGCCACAGATGAACACAGATGGGCACAGACCGTTCAGAAATCTGTGAGTATCTGTGCCTAGACCGACGGTTAGTTGAGGGTGACGAAGACCGTACCCTGCAGGAGCAGCGCGGCGACCGCGCCGGCGGCGATGAACGGCGCATAGGGGATCGGTTCGCCGCGGCCGCGAAGACGGAGGATCATCAGCAGCGCCGCGATGAAGCCGCCCGAAAGCGCCATGACGAGCAGCGCCGGTATGACGAACACGAAGCCCAGGGCGAGGCCCACGAACACGGCGAGCTTGACGTCGCCCATGCCCATGCCGAGGCCGCCGGTGAAGAGCGCCGGCACCATCAGCGAGCCTCCCGCCAGCCCTGCGCCGGCCAGCGCCGACGCGATGCTGGCGTGGGGCATGACCGCTGCGAGGAGCAGCGCGCCGAGGATGGCCGGGTAGGTGATGGCGTTCGGGACGCGGTAGACGAGTACATCCGTCGCAGCGCAGACGATGAGCGCGCAAAGATACGCGGTGACGATCGCGAGGTGTAGCGGATCGCCGTAGCGATAGCCGGCCGCGGCGAACAGCCCGACCGTTGCGACGACGATCAACAGCCTGCGGAGCCATCCGCTGGCAGGCTCGTCCGCGTGGATGACGAGCGAGCCGGCCTCGGCGCTGGCATGTCGTCGCGCGCTTTCGGAAACGGATGGCGCGGCCGGCTCCTCTTCCTCATCGTCAACAAATGGCACGGCGAAGCGCGCGACGACGCGGTCGAGCGCAAGGCCGGCGGGCAGGCCGATGAGGGCGAGGATCAGCGCGTGCATGCCTATCTCAGAATAGTCGACCGGCCGCCGTCAGCCACGCAGGCTCGCGTTGCTTGTTCGACGGCAGATCAGGAAGTACCCTAATGCCATCGGGCGTTTCTGAATACGAGGAGCGCGTTCGCCTGAATCTGCCCCCCGGTCGAGGTAAGAGCGAGCGTCGATGGCGCGTGAGCCCACTCGGCGCTCTTTTGATATCGCTCACGGCGGGGGTCCTCGTCGGCTGTGGCGTGACGTTCGGCAGCGGCGGCAGGGGCTCTGAGTTCTTCCAGCAGCTGGCCGTAACCGGCGACTTTGCGCCGGGCGGACAGCTCACGCTTGCGGTGCAGTACTCGCAGGGCTACCCGGTCAGCCTCAACGTCGTGTGCGACGTGCTCGATCCCGACAAGCCGACGCCTACGAAGACGGTCGAGCCAACGAGGCCCAACATCGCGCGCCTGCCGACATTGACGCCCACGCCGCCGGCGATCCCCCAGCCGGCGACAACGCCGGTGAAGCGCGTGCTCGAGATCCTGGACGAAACCATCGCCCCGAACGCAGCGGCGCCGACGGTCACGAACGAGAAGGAGCCGTTCGAACAGGTGACGCCGGTCGTGTCGACCCTCACGCGCGCGTTCCAAGCGCCCGAGAAGGCGGGGAGCTACGTCGTTCGCTGCATGACTCCTGCCGACAGCAACAATCAGATCCGCAAGACCATTGTCATACGAGGCGGCTAGCGGCGTAGCTTCGCTCGTTGACGCTCCGCGCGGGCCATCGGTATCATCCACGTGACATGACGGAGGAGGCCCTCCGGGCTGAGGCACCGACAGGCTCGCTTGCGCCTCGGGAGGGAGTCGCTCCGGCCAAGGTCTCACTCTCCGCGCATTTCCGCTATCTCTTTCGATCGCTCCGGCCGCGCCAGTGGACGAAGAACCTGATCGTCTTCATGGCGCTCCTGTTCTCGATCGACGAGGACTGGAAGCTTTCGGACCCGTCCTCCTGGGCGCCGCTTCTGGGCTGGACGGTGCTGGCCTTCGCGCTGTTCTGCATGGTCTCGAGCGCGGAGTATCTGGTCAACGACGTCGCCGACATCGAGAGCGACCGGCTGCATCCCGAAAAGCGGCGCCGGCCCATCGCTGCAGGCCTGCTGCCGGCCCGGACGGCGGTGGTATGGGCGATCGTGCTCTGGGGCGCCGCGCTGGCGATCGCGTTCGGGCTGAGCGCGCAGATCACATGGCACGTCGGGGCGGCGCTGGCCGGCTACATTGCCCTGATGGTGGCGTACACGTTCGTGCTGAAGCACGTCGTGCTCATCGACATGATGGCGATCGGCGCGGGCTTCGTGCTGCGCGCGATGACGGGCGCGCTGGCGATCGACGTGCCGATCTCGCCGTGGCTGTACGTGGTGACAGCGCTGGGCGCACTCTTCCTGGTGATCCACAAGCGACGCGCTGAGCTGACGCTGCTGGAGGCGGGCGCCTCGAGCCACAGAAAGATCCTGGAGGAGTACTCGCCGGAGCTGCTCGATCAAATCGCGTCGCTGGTGACGGCATCGACGCTGATCGCGTACGGGCTGTACACGTTCACGGCGGAGACGCTGCCGAAGAACCACGCGATGATGCTCACGATCCCCTTCGTGTTCTACGGCTTGTTGCGTTACCTGTACCTGGTGCACCAGCGACATGAAGGCGGCAGCCCGGAGGAAGTGCTCCTGCGCGACTGGCCGCTGATCATGGACATCGTGCTGTGGATGGCGACGTCCGGCATCGTCCTCGTGGCCTACCGTGACTAGGATGCGCTGCTGGCTTCGTTTGCGCCGTAGTTCACGCGCCGATATACTAACCCAGCACTGTCGATATCCAGTCGGAGGCGCTGACTAGCTTGGCCTATACCATCATCGACACCTGTATCGGCTGCACGGCGTGCACGAAGCGCTGCCCCACCGAGGCGATCACGGGCACCCGTAACGAGCTGCACGTCATCGATCCTGAGCTGTGCATCGATTGTGGCGCCTGCGGCGTCGTGTGCCCGCCCGAATCGATCCTGGACGACACGGGCGATGTCTGCCGGACGTTCGTGCGCAAGGAGTGGCCGAAGGCGGTCGTCATCGAGGACAACTGCATCGGCAGCGGCTGCGAGCTGTGCATCCAGATCTGCCCGTTCGATGCGCTCTTCTTGGGCGACACGGAGAAGCAGAAAGAAGGCGACTTCTTCGGCGTGGCGACGCTGATCGAGAAGAAGTGCACCGGCTGCCGTCTGTGCGAGCAGGCCTGCGGCTGGGGCGCGGTCTACATCGACCCGCCGCGCGAAATCCTGAAGCAGCGCGCCTGGTCGATCGAAGTCGAAGAAGTGAAGGAACCTGTCGCCTCGCCGGCGTGATCGCCCGGCGATCAACAGCTCTCCTCGCGGAACTCGGTGCCAGATTCTCCTTTGCTGCGAAAGATTCCTCGCTAGCGTGCGCCTACGGCGCCCTTGCCGCTCGGAATGACCAAGCGGAGACGCCCCGTGCAGATGACGCGGGGGTTTTGCTATCGTCGCGGCATGGCCGGACCTGTGTTGCTGAAGGTGCAGCGCTTGCATCCGCAGGCGATGTTACCTTCGCGCGCGACAGAGGGCTCATCGGGCTTCGATCTCTACGCCTGCCTGCCGGACGGCGAGCTGGTGCTCGGGCCCGACCCTGTGCGCGTTCCCACCGGCGTCGCGATCGAGTTCCCGCAGGGCTATGACGCGCAAGTGCGGCCGCGCTCCGGGCTCTCGCTCAAGGGCGTGGGCTGCTCGTTCGGCACGATCGACAGCGACTACCGCGGCGAAGTGCTCGTGACGCTGTGGGTGTTCGGCTCGCGGCGGGAATACACGCTCCATCACGGTGACCGCATCGCGCAGCTCGTCGTCGCGCGGCTGGCAGAGCTAGCGCTGATCGAGGTCGCGCAGCTATCGCCGAGCGAACGCGGCGACGGGGGTCACGGCTCGACGGGGCGCTAGCGCGTTTCGCCGGTCTCTTTGGAGTTCCGGTACATGACGATGTCAACGTCGACGAGGCAGACGAGGCCTTCGGTCACCATCTGATCGAGCTTCGGCAACGCCTTCTGGATGCGGTCTTCGCGGTCGATGACCTCGATCATGATGGGAAGATCTTCGGACAAACGAAGGATGTGCGCGCTGTGGATGCGGCTGTCCGCGCCGAAGCCCTCGATGCCGCGGATCACCGTCGCGCCTGCCAGCCCCTCCTCTCGGAGCATCAGGACGATCGCCTCGGCGAGGGAGCGGCCGTGCCAGCGGTCGGACTCGCCGATGAAGATGCGCAGCAGCTTGCCGGGGCCTTCGATCTTCATGCTACACGTTCCTTCCAAGGACAAGGCCAGCATACACCGCGACCAGGCCGGCGCAGGCGCTGCCCGCGATGTTCACGAACGCCGTGAACATCGCGCCCGACTCGGCGAGGTCGACGGTTTCGAACGCGAGCGTGGAGAACGTGGTGTACGCGCCGAGGAAGCCGATGGCGATGGCGGGGCGAGCGAGCGGCGGCGCGAGCCAGCGCCCTTCGGTGAGGCCCAAAAACACGCCGAGCACGAACGCTCCGGTGATGTTCACGATGAAGGTGTCGAGCACTGTTGGACCGAGTCGGCCGGTGACGAAGCCACCAACGCTGTAGCGGAGGAGCGCGCCCAGCGCTCCTCCGGCGGCAATCAGCAGCAATCGCTCCCACATCTTCGCGTACAAGAAGAGGCCTCTACCGTCAGGTAGAGGCCATCAGCCCTCGCGGGCGGTTCGACGACGTGTCAGGCGAGCCTCATCGCCTGCTGGAAAGCGTAGCAGCCGCAGATCGCGCCAGCAAGCCGCTACGAGCTGGTGCCCTCGGGTTGCAGTAAGACGAACTCGTACAGGAGCGCGGCGATCGCAGCGCCGACAATCGGGCCGATCCAGTAGACCCAGTGATCCGTCCAGATGTTATCGACCAGGGCGGGCCCAAAGGCGCGCGAAGGGTTCATGGCTGCTCCCGTTGCGACGCCGCCCACGAAGATATCCATCGTGATGATCAGACCGATGACGAGCGGAGCGATGGCGCGCGGGCCGCGCGGATCGATCGCGACGCCGAAGACGGCGAACATCAGGAAGAAGGTCATGACGATCTCGAACACGAGACCTTCTGTTGTGGAGAAGAAGCCGGTGATGAGCGGCGTGCCCAGATGGACGGCCTCGCGCGGCCCGGCGGGGAACAGGTACTTGAGGAGCAGCGCGGCAACGACGGCCCCGGTGAGCTGCGCGACGATGTAGACGGCGCCCTTGGGCAGGGAGAGGCGGCGGGCCAGCACCAAACCGACCGTCAGCGCAGGGTTGTAGACGCCGCCCGAGATGTGTCCCGCCGCGGCGACCATCAGTCCGATGGCCAACCCGTGCGCGAGCGCGATCGCCACCAGGTTGCTGCCGCCGGTGGCGATGATCGCTCCGGCGCCGGCGAAGACGAGCGCAAAGGGGCCGATGGCCTCGACGATGGCGGATCGCAGCCACTCTTGCGGCGACTCGCTGGCTGAGGTTGGAGCGGCTTTGGCTTCGGACACAGGTTCCCTCCTGTCGTACCACGGGTGCAGGCTCGTTGCGCCCGATGTTATCAGACGAAGGGTACGGGAGCAATTCGACTTGGCGGCTCAGGCTAGCGCTGAGCGTCGGGCGTGCGCGCTATCGTCGTCGTTCCACTCACGCCGTATGAGATGGGCTGCCCTCCGGGCAGGGCACCGTTCGTGCCGTAGCTGTAGGTGCCCGTGATCTGCCCATCGCCGGTGATGGTGCCAGTGAACGTCACATCGACGGCGTCGTACGGATCGACCTTGCCGTTCCCGCTCGCCGTGAAGTTGCCGCCGGCGTCGATGGTGCCGGTGACTTTGAGGAACGGGCGAGGAGCGTCGATCGAGATCTGTCCGTTTCCAACCGTGATCGAGAGGTTCGTTACCGAGCGGTTCCGCGACTCGATCAGCTGCTGGAGGTGGTTCGGGTCAGAAGCCACGGTGAACTGCACGCGATAGGATGTCCTGTCTCCCGTGATCTTCGGGGCTGTCGGCTGAGCGTTGCTGG
>CAYQLM010000062.1:0-18110 GCA_964418365.1 uncultured Dehalococcoidia bacterium | reverse complement strand
GCACAGAGTGGCTCAGCCAGATCCGAGCAGCGCTCGATCGCTACGGACTGGATGCCCATCGCTGATCGGTCAGATGGCTTGACCCTCGGCAACGCAGGGAGCACACGCGGGCGTATGAAGTGCGCTCGGGGGAGAAGGGCTGAGTCGACCACCGGACTAGATGTCCCCTGGTCTGCGGGTGCAGCCTTCGAGATTCGGCGGACGCTGTTACGAAGGGCTTTAGTGGGCGAGTCTCCTGGTCGCCAAACCAATCCCCTGATCACGAGCGTATGCCTCTAGGGCAACGAGGTCTTCTGTTTCAGATACGAAATTGAGCAACTGGGGGGCCCGGTGGGGGTCGAACCCACGACCATCGGATTAAAAGTCCGCTGCTCTACCGCTGAGCTACGGGCCCGTTGAGCATGATCTCGGCGGTTATCGCCGGCCAGCGGCCGCTGGCCGGCACAGCTATTCGACCGCTGCCATGAATGTTGCAGCGCCGCAGCGCAGATCATGATAGCGCATCGTTAGCAGGCGACGGAGCAAGCAACGTAATGAACAAGAGGCGGGTGCTCTCGGGGAATGCCGGGGCCGTGGCGTGATTTGGCTGGCTGAGAGGTACCGAGCCGGGACGGGTTAGCGTCCCGATGCCAGCTAGTTAGAGCAGACGCTGCCGTACTTGCGCAACGCCACCATGATATCGATCAGGGTGAATAACGCCCCGTCGGAGCGCGGCTGGCGATAGTGGCGTGCCGCGACAACACTGTCGCTGATAGTTATCCGGCCGTCCTGGTTGAAGTCCGGACACGTGACGTAATCGCAAGCGGTTCCCATCGTGTTCGAGCCCGTGACTTCCTGCCCGGGGTTGGGCGTGAGGACACAGTTGTCGGACGAGTCCGGCACGCCGTCACCGTCGGCGTCTCCGAAGCCGAGCTGACGCAGTCGGCCAATCTTGTTCTCCCAGGGCTGTTCCAGCCAAACGTCACGACTGACCGGATCCTGGGCGATGCCAGCAACGGACAGGCCGGAGATCGCCGGCATAAGCACGGCCGCATAGTCAGCCTGCGTGGCTATGAAGCCTAGCTGCCCCCCGTAGCCAGTCGCCTGCGTGGCCGAGTCCTGCTCAATCCCGAACCAGGCCAGCCCGTCGACGCCCATCGAGATCGTGTGGATCGTCTTGCCGTCCGTGCTGTCCGGTGCGACGAAGATCCGGTCGATGCACGGGTTCTCGCCGTTCGCATCGAGGCGCTCGCAATCGTTGCTCGACAACAGGGCGAGTTGAACGCGCAGGATGCTAGCCTCCGCGAAGCCGCTCACCAGCAGATCGCCATTCGGATCGAAGGCCAACTCCCAGGGACCGCTACCAAACATCCAACCGGGACCCATCTCCGCGGTCGGATCAGGGAGCGGCAATTCAATGATGTCGCCCGTCTCAGGAGAGAGCCGGCCGATCTTGTCTCCCAAGAATTCCGTAAACCAGATGTTGTCATCTTGATCGAGCGCGAGATGCGCCGGGAAGCCATATGGGTTCGTCAGCGGAAAACGCTTGTGGCACGGTGTGGTGATCTCCTCCGTGCAGATCGGAGCGCGCACGTCGCCCTGGCTCGGGTCAAAGGAGCAGTTGTCGAGGCTGCTGTCGAGGGGGAACCCGGTGATCGCCGCTCCGTCCGTGAATCCGCTTTCCGAGTACCAGATCATCCCGCGACGCTGGTCGATCAGCACACCGACGACCCCTGCGTTATCAATGGGGGCGTTGTAGCAGGCGAACGTCGAGGTGGCCGGGTCGTAGCTGACAACTCTGCTCGTGTTGTAGTACGGCGTGCCGGCGGGGTAGAGTGACCACCCTCCCTCTGTGAACCAGACCTTACCATCCGGCCCCACTGTAATGTCTTCGCCCAGACCGCTCGTTCGCGTGCGAGCAGCAGTGTTCGACCACAAGGCGTAGATGCCAGGGCCGGGCGCTTGCGGGATCAGGTAGGAACTGGCAACAGGAGAAATCGCCGGCGTGAAGGACTTCAACTCCTGATGGAACTCCTGGTTCAGCCACAGGGTGCCGTCCGGGCCTATGGCGATTGCCAGACCAAACGGGTTTGTCCCCGACGTCGGCGGAATGTTCGTGGCGCTGTAGCTGTACACCAACAACTTAACGGCAGTAGAGGGCGTGCCGTCGACGATCACGCTAAGCTGCCCGCTCTGCACTTGCGGTGGCAGCTCGAGCTGAATGGACGTGTCCTGCCACGTGAGGATCTGTTGCGAGGCAGGATAGAGCGTTGTCGAACGTGAGCCATAGTCGAAACGGAGGCTGCGCTGCGCCCCGACGCCACCTAGGTTCGTCCCGTGTATCGTCAGCAACCCCCCGTAGGTCGTCGCCAGCATAGGATCGCCGATGCTGGGGCCGGCCGCGGCGCCTCCGGGAGTCACCGGTTGAAGGGCGACGAGAAGAGCTGCAACGATCACCGCCAGAAGCGCAATAGCCCGTCCGCCTTCGAGCGAGCGAAAAACGCGCGTGTGGGCCAGACTCACCCCTCCCTGGGCTGCTGCACGAAAGGACAGGAGAAAGCGGGGGCGCTTTGTGACTCTCGGAACAAAGTACTCGGTGCCAGGATGAGTGTCAAGCTACGCCGCCATACGCCGGCGGGAGAGCAGGAGGGCCGGAGACCGGCTGCTGCGCGGCGGCTAGAATGCAGCGGGCCCTGCCGATCATGCCGAAGGAACCAGGATCGCGAAATCTGGCGCTCTTCACCGAAGAGGAGGTGGAGGCGCGCCGTCCGATCTTGCTGGCGGGCGTGGAACAG
The DNA here is from genome assembly GCA_964418365.1 of uncultured Dehalococcoidia bacterium. GTDB lineage: Bacteria > Chloroflexota > Dehalococcoidia > DSTF01 > RBG-16-68-14 > JBBDXS01. Next base: position 15,336 of record CAYQLM010000062.1, on the reverse strand, counting down.
TACAACAGCGGCTACTTTTTCGAGGCGCACGAAACATGGGAGGAGCTGTGGCTGCGGAGCCCCTGGCCGTTCCGTCAGTTCTTGCAGGGCCTGATCCAGGTCGCTGCCGCGTTCGTGCATCTCATGCGGCACGAGTATCCGGGGACGATTCGCCTGCTCGATGAGGGGCTGGCGAAGCTGGACGGCGCATCGATGACGATGGCCGTCGACGCGAAGCGGTTCGCCGCGGAGGTGCGCAGAGCGCGCGAAGAGCTGGCCGGTCTCGGGCCGCAGCGCTTCGAGGAATGGGACCGAGCGCGGATTCCCGCGATTCACCTGACCGGCGCGCCCCGGTAGATTGTCACACTTGTTGCTTTCCGTTGGCGGCCGGTGTGTCCGTAGAATGCACGTGATGGGTTTTCCCCGCCGATCCCTGCTGCCTGTCCTCGTTGTCGCGGCCGTTGTCGTTGCGTGCGGCGGAAGCAGCGGCAATAGCAAGGCACCGGCCGCTTCGCCGACAACCGCTGCCGCGAGCACGCCGGCGGCGACGAGTTCACTGATATCTCCCACCACGGGCGGCGCGCTGAGCACGGTCGATATCGTGCGCAAGCTGCGGCCGTCGGTCGTGCAGGTGCTGACCGAGGGCGCGACGGTCGACTTCTTCAACGAGCCGCAGCCGACGCAGGGAATCGGCACGGGCGTGATCATCGACACCGACGGCCATATCATCACGAACAACCACGTCGTGCGCCTGGGCAGCACCACGCTCGCGAGCAGCATCACCGTGACGCTGTCTGACGGCACGACTGTACCGGCGTCCGTCGTTGGGACGGACCCGCAGACCGACCTCGCGGTGATCAAAGTCAGTCAAGGCACGCTGGCGCCCGCCGAACTCGGCGACTCGTCGTCCTTGCCCGTCGGGTCGGAAGTCGTGGCGATGGGCTACGCGCTCGGGCTCGAGGGCGATCCGACAGTAACGCAGGGCGTGGTGAGCGCCGTCAACCGGACGATCCAGGAGCAGGACATCTCGATCAACAATGCGATCCAGACCGACGCGAGCATCAACCCCGGCAACAGCGGCGGCCCGCTGGTGGACGACCACGGCCGCGTCGTGGGCATCAACACCGCGATCGTGCAGGGCGCACAGAACGTCGGCTTCGCCATCTCGATCAACACCGCGAAGCCGATCGTTCAGGAGCTGATCCAGAACGGGAAGGTCACGCGCGGCTATCTGGGCGTGAACTTCCAGGACATCCCGCCCGGCGAGGCGCGGAACCTCGGCCTGCCATCGGCCAACGGCGTGTACATCACGCAGGTCACGAACGGGTCGCCCGCGGACAACGCCGGCCTGCAGCGCGGCGACGTGATCGTGTCGCTTGCCGGCGAAGCGATCCGGAATAGCGGCGACCTGGTCGAGGCGCTGCGCAATCATCCTGCCGGAGACAACGTTGCCGTCGACTACTACAGAGACGGCGCCAAGGAAAGCTCCCAAATCACGCTGGGCGAGCGGCCGGCGGGCCAGTAGCGGCTCGCCCGGCACGGGACGCCGCGCTAGAATGCGTTAAGGATGGCCATCTCGTCGCGTCTACTAGAAATCATCGGTGGCGGCGCGGTCGCGCTCGCCGCATACGCCTTCTTCGCCAGGCGCTACGTGCGCCAGTTCGAGAACATCGATCTCGAGACAGCGGACGTACCCGGCTTGTTCATCGATATCGATGGGCGGCGGGTCCATTATGTGCAGGCCGGGCAGGGCGAACCGGTCGTCCTCATTCACGGGTGGAACGGCTCGACGTTCTCGATGCGCTACGCCATCCCGGAACTGGCGCAGCGCTATCGCGTGATCGCGATCGACCTGCTCGGGTACGGCTTCTCGGAGCGACCGCAGGACGGCGACTACTCGGTCGCCGGGCTGGGCACGCTGGTGGCGCGCGTGATGGACGCTCTCGGCATTGAACGCGCGGCCGTCCTCGGCCACTCGATGGGCGGCGCGATCGCGATGTGGTTCGCGATCCACCATCCGGAGCGCGTCGAGCGGCTCGTGCTGGTCGACAGCGCGACGGTGAGTGAGATGTTCCGCGCCCGGAACCTCGGCGTGGCCTGGCGACCGGTAGCGCCGCTTTTCGCGCCCCTGTTCTTGAACCGGAGCGTGATCCAGCGGGCCCTGCGCAGCGCTGTGCACGATCGCGCCGTGCTCACGCCGGAGATGGTCGACGGGCATCTGCGGCCCCTGCGCGTGAAGGGGCACCTGCGCGCGCAGCTTAAGCAGCTCATCGACCGGCGACGCGACGTCCCGTTCGATCCCGCGCAGATCCGCGCGCCGACGCTCATCCTTTGGGGCGAGCACGATCGCGTGATCAAGCTATCGACCGGTGAGCAGCTTGCGCGAACGATCCCACACGCAAGGCTCGTCGTTATTCGGAGCGCCGGCCACATGCCGATGGAGGAGCAGCCGGAGCTGTGCAATCGAGAGCTGCTGGCGTTCCTCGAAGAGCCGCCAGGGCATGCCGCGCCGGCTGCGGCGCGAACGCTAGAGCCGGCGAGCTAGCCGTCGAGCTTGCGGTAGCCGCCGCGGAAGAAGACGAGAGGCACCGTCTCACGGAGCAGGTCGCCGTCGAGCACCTGGCCGATGAAGATCGTGTGATCGCCGCCTTCGCAACGATCGACGACGCGGCATTCGAAGTAGGCGAGCGCGTCGTCCAGGAGCGGGCAGCCGTTCGGCCCGAAGTGGTACGAGGCGCCGAGCAGGTTGTTCTGCTCCGGCTCGGCCGTGGCGGCGAAGAGACGCGAGATCGCCTCCTGGTCCTCGCTCAGGATGTTCACGGCAAACGTGCCCGCCTTCTCGATCTGCCCGTGCGCGTGCGCCGTCTTGTCGACGCACACCAGCAGGAGCAACGGAATGAGCGAGACGGAGGTGATGGCGTTCGCCGTCATGCCGTGCAGCCAGCCTTCGTGCGCTGTCGTGATCACCGTCACGCCTGTCGGGAAGTGGCCGATGATCTGGCGGAAGCGGGCGGCGTCGATCGCCATCGCTAGTCGAGGCTTTTCAGGAACGAGATCAGGGCCGCGTTCACCTCGGCCGGACGCTCCTGCTGCGTCCAGTGGCCGGCGCCGGGCAGCTTCACGACCTCCCGCAGGTTCGGGACGTTCGCCTTCATTGCGTCCATGCTCGTGAAGCCGGCGACGGGGTCGCGCTCGCCTGTGATGAAGAGCGCCGGCTGCGTGACCTTGGCGCCCTCGAGCTGCGGGAGCTGCTCCCAGTCGCGGTCCATGTTGCGGTATCGATTGAGCCCGCCGCGGAAGCCGGTGCGCTGGAACTCCTTCGTGTAGTAGTCGATGTCCCCTTCGGTGATCCACGACGGCAGCTTGTCGACCTCCGGCATGCCCTCGAAGAACGTCGAGCCCTTCTTCTTCGGCGCGAGCGCGCCCGGCGGCGAGTCGCCGGAGGCCGCGACGAGGAAGATGCGCATAGAGCGGCGCACGTCGGCCTCGAACTCCTTCTCGGCGACGCCGGGCTCCTGGAAGTACAGGATGTAGAAGAAGTTGTCCTGGAAGATGTTCTTAAAGAGCTGCGTGGGCGGCGCCGGCGAGCGCGGCGTGAACGGCACGCTCATCGCTGAGACGGCCCGAAAGCGATCGGGATGGAGGGCGGCTAACGTCCATGCCATCGGCGCGCCCCAGTCGTGGCCGATGACGACGGCCGTCTGATCGCCGAGCGCGTCGAGGATGCCCACGGCGTCCGCGATGTGGTCCTTCATCGCGTACGCCTCGATCTCGTGCGGCGAATCGGACTGGCCGTAGCCGCGCACGTCCGGCGCGACGGCGTGATAGCCGGCCTCGGCGAGGGCAGGGAGCTGGTGCCGCCACGAGTACCACAGCTCGGGGAAGCCGTGCAGCATGAGCACGAGCGGGCCCTCGCCCGCCTCCGCGATGTGCATATTGATGCCGTTGGTCCTAATGGTGCGGTGCTTGATCTCGGTCATGGTGCCTTCCTTCTAGACTGTGGGGTCGAGACAGATTATCGGCGATGGCGGCTCGGCGCGCAAAGGCATCGTGAGGCGCGAAGATATAACCGACCCCTCCCCAACCCCTCCCCGAAACGGGGAGGGGCGAACCTCGACGGCGTCCAGCGCACTAACCGGAGCGTCGACCCGAGATGGAACGAGCCCCCGGTTGGGAAGCTGTGTATCCGCGCGCGGTTCCGTACAAATGGCGCACCAATTCCGAAAAGAGCCGTGGTATTATGCCTGCGTCATGACGACGACCCCGCTCGCCAACTGGGAAGCGGAGCAGCTCGAGCCGATGCTCTCGCGGCGCGTGCGCGGAGGCTTCGGCGCGTTCTGGGTCGCCGGCTCCCGCCAGCCGACCGAGCCGCCACCAATCCCGGCGATCCAGCTCACCGGCGGCATCCCCGATCCAGACTCCCTGCCCATCGAGGGGCTGATCGAGGCGTCGAACCGCGTGCTGCGGCGCGAGGGCCCCGAGGCGCTGCGCTACGGCGGGCACCAGGGCCACACCGGCCTGCGCGAGTGGCTGGCCGAGCAGATGGGTAAGCAGGAAGGGCTTCCGCTCACCGCCGACAACTTCACGATCACGAACGGGATCTCCGGCGCGTTGATCAACGTCGCCGAGACGTTTCTGGACGAGGGCGACGTCGGCCTCACGGAGTCGCCGACGTTCCCCGGCGGCGCCGGCACGATCCAGAACTGCCTCGCAGAAGTGCAGGGCGTTACGCTCGACGAGGACGGCCTGGTGCCGGAGGCGCTCGAGCAGACGATCGAGCAGATCGAGAGCGAAGGCAAGCGCGTCAAGCTGCTCTATACGATCCCGAACTTCCAGAACCCGACCGGCAGCACGCTTTCGATCGAGCGGCGGCGGGCCGTCGTCGACATCTGCCGGCGCCACAACGTGCTGATCGCCGAAGATGATGCGTACGGAGACATCCGCGCCGAGGGGGAGCGCCTGCCGTCGCTGTTCGCGCTGGCGGAAGGGCGCGGCGCGGTGTTCATGGGCACCTTCAGCAAGACGATGGCGACCGGCCTGCGCATCGGCTGGGTGCTCGCCGGCCAGGGCGCGATCGATGCGCTCCTGCGCACGCGGTTCGATCTCGGCGTCAGCCCGTGGACGCAGCGCACGATCCTCGAGTTCTGTTCGGACGGCTCGTTCGCCAAGCACCTCGACAAGGTGAACGCCGTCTATCGCAGCAAACGCGACGTGATGCTCTCGGCGCTGGACGAACGCTGCAGCCGCTACGCGACGTGGAACCGGCCCGAGGGCGGCTTCTTCATCTGGATGACGCTGGCGGAGGGCGTCGATCCGGCCAAGCTCGCCGACGCCGCGCGACGGCTCGGTGTGGCCTACGTGAACGGCGCGGCCTTCCACCTCGACGGCACGGGGCGCAACAAGGTTCGCCTCTGTTTCAGCAACGTGAGCGAAGCCGACATCCCCGAGGCGATCATGCGCCTCGGCCGCGCGATGGAGGAAGCGTCCTCCGGTTAGCGATGGAGGAGGCGTCCTCCGGCTAGGTAGGGGCGTCTGAGCAAGATCGACGGACCTGATCTCAAGAGCTTCTGGGCGCGGCCGGGCTACGCCGCGGTGGGCGCGTTCGTCGTCGGCGCGATCGTGGCGGGCATCGTCGTCGCCGTGCTGCTCACTCGCGGCGGTGGGAGCAACAGCGATGTACACACGCAGGCGCCGCCGACGGGGACGCCGGCCGCGACTGGGACACCCGCCGGGACGCCCGGCGCGCTGACCGGCAGCTTCACGAAGCCGGCGGACGCCGTCGCGGCGGACGTGCAACAGGTGCTCAACGATACATACGTGGGCCCGTGCCCCTCGACCGGACAGCCGGCGACGGGCATCTGCTCGCGCTCCCTGTATGAAAGCGATCAGCTCGCGACGTACTTCCTCGAGAGGCCCGGTGCGCCTGCCGTCATCGGTGAGGCGGTGCTAACGGTGAACGCGGACGCTACGTGGGCGCTGGACTTCGTTCCGGCCGCTGCGCCCGGCGCACCGATCATGGTCGGCGGGAACGCTGTCGTGTATGGCGCCGGCGATTGCCTGAACTTCCATGCGGCGGCGGCCACCGCTGCGCAGGTCACCTACTGCTCACCCGACGGCACGAAGGGCCGGGTTGTCGAAGGGCCCACGCAGGCCGACGGCAAGACATGGTGGCATCTCCAGGACCTGGGTTGGGCCGTCGCGGACTTCCTGCAGCCGGCGCCCTAACTTGCGCCGCGCAGCCGAATCACCGACGTGTGGCGGTTCCGCACGATCTCGCGGCCGTCCTGATCGACGGTGAGCGTGTCGAGGATGACGTAGCTGTTGCCGTTGCGTTCGTAGAGATCGGCGACGTTGCCGTAGACGGTGTGGTCGCGCTCGGGGTAGCCGGGACCCTGGTAGGCGAGATCGGTCTCGGCGTGGACCGTCGCCTTGTACGTGAAGTTGTGGCGCAGCAGCGCGATCGCGTCGCGCGCGAAGAACGCCGGGTGCACGATCGGCCCGCCGAACGGCGAGGCGTCTCGATACCACGCGCTGTCATCACTCGCGTCGGCTGCCCACGCGATCGCCTGCGCTAGCGACAGGCGGTACGTCAGCGGCGACAGCTCCTGTCCGACCGCAAGGTTTTCGTGCGAGAGCTCCGGCAACCCGCCCCCCGGCGCGACGGTGCTCGGCCCGGCGATCGGGATCGATGTGCGCCAGGGCTTCGCCATGCTCCGCTCCGTCGACGTGCAACTCGCCTCCGCCTCGACGCAGGCCGCACCGTCCGCCCCATCGATACGGCAGGCGAGCGTGACATCGATCGCATCGGCGCGCTCGACGCGGGCTGCGATCGCGAGCGCATCGGCGTCATAGGCGGGGCGTACGAATCGAGCGCGCAGCCGGCCGCGCTGCGGCCATGCCTCGCCGAAGGCAGCGATGAGCGTCGGCGTGAGGTAGGCCAGCAGCGTGACGCCCGGCACCAGTCCGCCTCGATAGCCCAGCCGCGCGGCGTAGGCGTCGTCGTGGATCGAGCCCGCCTCGGCCGCGGCGGTATTGCGCGCGATGACGGTACGCGCGGGGAGCGGCTGGCCGGCTTCGAACTTCATCGAGACTCGCCCCTATGCCGCCGGTTTCAATCGGCGGTGTTGTACCAGATTACAGCCTCGCAGCGCCTCCGGCCCGCCGCTATACTGGCGTCACCTAATTGCTGGAGGCGCCGCCATTCCCGGACCGCTCGCGGGTATCCGTGTCCTGGAGTTTTCGGAGATCATCGCCGGGCCGTTCGCCGGCATGCTCCTCTCCGATATGGGGGCGGAGGTCATTAAGGTAGAGCCGCCGGAAGGCGAGCCCTGGCGGCTAGTCGCCCAGTTCGTGCCTCTAGAGAGCCGCGGCTTTATCTCGCTCAACCGGGGGAAGCGCGGGGTCGCGCTCGATCTGAGCAAACCAGAGGGCAAGGAAGTAGTGCGACGTCTCGTGCCGCAGATGGACGTCGTGATCATCAACTACCGGCCCGATGTCGCGGCTAAGCTGGGCATCGATTACGAGGCGCTCTCGGCGCTCAATCCGCGCCTCATCTACTGCGATAACACCGCGTACGGCCGCAAGGGGCCGCAGGCGCACCGGCCGGGCTACGACATCATCGTGCAGGGGATGAGCGGTGTGATGGCAACGGAGGCGAAGACCCTGAACGGCGTCCCGCTCATCGCGGCCATTCCCATCGCCGACTACTCGACGGGGATCATGATGGCGTGGGCGGTCTGCGCGGCGCTGTATCATCGCGAGAAGACGGGCCGCGGCCAGAAAATCGAGTCGACGCTGCTGGGTAGCGCGCTCGCCGTGCAGAACGCCGGCTTTCAGGTCGTCGAGTCGGTCGATACGGAGTGGCGGGAGCGGTTCCTCGAGGCGCTGAAGCGCGGTCGCAATGAAGGCCAGAACATCGACGAGCTGCGCAAGATCCTCATCGCCGCGCGGCCGACGCTCGTCATCGGCAACATCCACTACCGCGTGTTCAAGACCAAGGACTCGTACGTCGTCGTCGGCGCGCTGAGCGCATCGCTGCGCAAGAAGCTGTGCGCCGTGCTCGGCGTGGAAGACAAGCGCATCGGCGACCCAAACTACGATCCGACCACGCCGGAGTCGCGCGCCTACGCCAAGGAGCTCGTCGCGCAGGTCGAGGCGATCATGATCGAGCGCACGACCGACGAGTGGTTGGCGCTCTTCGACGAAGCAGGCGTGCCGGCCGGGCCGTTCAAATTCACTTGGGAGCTCGTCGACGACCCGCAGGTGCTCGCGAATGACCTGCAGGTGACAATCGAGCACCCGCTCGCGGGCACCGTCCGCATGGTGGGCCCGGCGCTCCAGATGGCCGAGACCCCGCTCGCGGTGCAGGGCTCCTCGCCTGTGCTGGGCGAGCACACGGACGAAGTCTTATCATCGATCGGGTACAGCGCGGAGGAGATCGCCGCGATGCGTGAGGCCGGAGCGATTCGATAGTGCGAGAGACGTTTGCGTTCAGCGGGGCGTTCCGACGGAGCGACCCGGACCTGCCGTTCCGCTACTTCCAGTTCGAGATGCCGTCCGGCGCGACGCGGCTCGACGTGTCGTACCACTTCCTGCGCGACGATGCCGTCCAGCCGGAGTGGGGCGCGGACGACGTCGTCGACATCGGCGTCTTCGACACGCGGGGCATCGAGATGCAGGGCGGCGGCTTCCGCGGCTGGACGGGCAGCTCGCGCCGCCAGCTCTACATCACACCGAGCTCGGCCACGCCGGGCTACATCCGCGGGCCGCTGCAGCCCGGACAGTGGAACATCTTCCTCGGCGCGCGACTCATCGCCGGAGAATCGATGCTGTACTGGATCAACGTCAGCGTCGACGTCGATCCGAACGCCGCTGCGGACGACCCGCCATCGCCCATCGACGAGTACGCACGCGAAGCGCCGTCCGTCGACGGAGCGTATCGCTGGTTTCGCGGCGACTTTCACTCGCACACCGTCCACAGCGACGGCTACAACTCGATCGAGGAGTACGCCGTCGCGGCGGAGCGCCTCGGCCTCGACTTCTTGGCGATCACGGACCACAACACGTGGTCGCACGTCGACGAGATCCTCCACCGGTCGCCGAACGCGAAGCCGCTGCTCATTCCCGGCGAGGAGGTCACCACGTTCTGGGGCCACGCCAACGTCTGGGGCGTCGGCTGCTGGGTGGACTTCCGCGCCGTCGATGACGCCGGCATCACGTCGACCATCGACTGGGTGCACGCGCGCGGCGGGCTGTTCTCGCCGAACCATCCGAAGCGCGGCTGGCCGTGGGAGTTCGCCGGCGCGCGCGGCTTCCAGGTCTGCGAGGCCTGGCAGGGGCCGTGGCGTCTCTTTAATGTAGAGTCGCTCGCGTTTTGGGAGGAGCGGCTGCGGCGCGGCGAGCGCGTCGTCACCGTCGGCGGAAGCGACTGCCACGCGATCGCGCCGGCGCGGGTCGTGCATCCGTGGGGTCTGGGCGAGCCGACTACCTGGGTGTACGCGCGCGAGCCGCTCTGCGAAGCCAACATCATCGAAGCGGTGCGCTCGGGCCACGTCTTCGTGTCGCAGGACACCGGCGGGCCGTTCCTGGAGTTGAGCGCATCGTGCGCCGGCCGCCCGTACATGATGGGCGACACGATCGAAGCGCCGGACGGCACGCCGATCACGCTGCGGCTGCGCTATCGTGGCCCGGCGGAGAAGAAGCTGCGCCTGTATCGCAACGGCTCGTTGTGGGGCGAGGTAGTCGCAGAGAAGTCGGAATGGGAGCAAGAGGTCGAGCTGCGGCTCGAGGAGCCGGGCTACGTGCGCGCCGCGGCCGAAGGCTTCCGTGGCCGTCCGGAGCGCGGCGAGGTCGTCCACGCGCTGAGCAATCCGCTGTTCCTGAAAGTGCAGTCATGATTGTCATTCCGAGCCCTTCGGCTTCGCTCAGGACAGGCTCCGCGAGGAATCTGGTCTGTGTGGCGAGTGAGTATGACTGCAAAGGGCAACCCAAATTCTTGTGAGTCTCGAAAGATTCTTCGCTATCAGCCGGCTTGCGCCGGCTTTGCCGCTCAGAATGACAGAAGGGTCGCGTCCGCCAAGGAGACGACATGGTAACCAAGGCCGCCGGCGAGAAGTGGCGCATCGTGCTGGTGCCGCACACGCACTGGGACCGCGAGTGGTACTTCCCGTACCAGCGCTACCGGACGCGGCTCGTCGGCTTCTTCGATCTGCTGCTGGACATCCTCGATAAGGACCCAGAGTACCGGCACTTCATGCTCGACGGCCACACGATCCTCGTCGAGGACTATCTGGAGGTGCGCCCGGACCGGCGCGAAAAGCTGCAGCGCTACGTGCGCGAGGGGCGCCTCGCGGCCGGGCCCTGGTACGTCATCCCGGATGAGTTCCTCCCCGGCGGCGAGGGGCTCGTGCGTAACCTGCTGCGCGGGCATCGCGTCGCGAAGCAGCTCGGCGAGGTGATGAACGTCGGCTACCTGCCCGATCCGTTCGGCCAGATCGCGCACCTGCCGGCGATCCTGCGCGGCTTCGGCATTGAGCGCTGCGTCTTCTGGCGCGGCACGGACGACTCGCTGCGATCGACGGAGTTCGTTTGGGAAGCGCCCGATGGCAGCGACGTGCTGGTAGTGCACATGGCGGGCGGCGTGCACACGCCGGGTGGATACGGCATCGGCGAGCCTTTTCCGGTGGAGGAGGAAACCTTCATTTCCCGTATCGAGGAGATCCGCCAGCTTCTGCAGCCGCTGTCGCACACGCGCATTCTGCTGGTACCGTGGGGCTCCGATCACGTGCCGCCACAGCGCGAGCTGCCCAGCCTCATTCGCGCCGCCAACGCCCACCTCTCCGACGCCGAGCTCGTTCACGGCAGCCTGCCGCGTTTGTTCGCCGAGCTGGAGTCGCAGCTCAACGGCCGGCGGGCACTGCCTCGACGCCGGGGTGAGTTCCGCAGCGGTCAGCGCTCGCACTTGCTCCCCGGCGTGCTCTCCGCTCGCGTGTGGATCAAGCAGCGCACGTTCGATTGCGAGCAGCTGCTCGCGCGCTGGGCGGAGCCGCTCACGCTCTGGGCCGATCAGCTCCGCGCGCGCATCGGCGAGAACTGGACCGAGCCGCCTGTGCCGATCGGCCCGACGAGCCCGCCGCCGCACGAGGCTCCATCCGAGTGGGGGCTGATCGACCGCGCCTGGCGGCTGTTGCTGGAGAACCAGCCGCACGACTCGATCTGCGGCTGCAGCGTCGACCAGACGCACGACGAGATGCGCCCGCGCTTCGATCAGTGCGAGCAGGTCGGCGAGGATCTCACGCAGCAGGCGATGCGCCGTATCGGCGCGCAGGGTGCGAGCGACACCGTGTACGTGTTCAACCCGCTACCCGGCCCGCGCACCGATTTCGTCACGGCGATCGTGCCGTCGATGCGCGATGCGACGCCGGTCGCGCTCGTGGACGAGAAGGGCCATCGAACCCCATGTCAGGAGGTCGAGATCGGCGCGCCCGCGTTCCCGACGGGTCGCCGCATTGGCGCCGGCTTCGTCGCGAGCGATGTGCCCGGCTTTGGCTACAGGACCTATCGCATCGAATACGGCCAGCCCGAGAAGACGCCGCGCGCATCCGCGCAGCCGCGCATCGAGAACGAGTTCTTCCGCGTGAGCGTCGATCGCCGCGACGGCTCGCTCAACGTCGAAGACAAGACGGCGGGCGCGCGCTACCACGGGCTCAACCGCCTCGTCGATGGCGGCGACCGTGGCGACGAGTACAACTTCTGCGCGCCCGAGCCCGATACGCTCGTCGATACGCCCGCCGTACCGCCCGACGTGCGCCTGGCTGAGGCGGGGCCGGCGCGACAGACGCTCGAGATCAAGATGACCTATCGATTGCCCGCGCGCCTGACGGAAGGCCGCCAGCGCAGCACGCGCGGGACCAGCTGTCCGGTCGTCGTGCGCGTGAGCGTATCGCCCGGCGTGCCGCGCGTCGACGTGCGTACAGAGTTCGAGAACAACGCGGAGGACCACCGGCTGCGCGCGCACTTCCCGACAGGTGTCGAGAGCGACGTTGCGCACGCGGAGCAGCACTTCGGTGTGATCACGCGCACGATCGCGTTGCCGAAGGCTGACGACACGTGGATGGAGCAGCCGATCGGCACCCAGCCGCAAAAGACGTTCGTCGACGTGAACGACGGCAAGCACGGCCTCATGATCGCCAACCGCGGGCTGCAGGAATACGAGGCGCTCGATACGCGCGGCGGCGTCACGATCGCGCTGACGCTGCTGCGCTGCGTCGGCTGGCTTTCGCGCGACGACTTCCCGTCGCGCAAGGGGCACGCGGGCCCGCCGCTCGCGACGCCGGGTGCGCAGCTCCGCGGCCGCCACGTCTTCGAGTACAGCATCATCCCGCACGAAGGGGGCTGGGACACGGCGTACGCTGACGCGCATCGATTCGCGGTGCCGCTGCGCGCGCGCTGGAACCGCGAAGGCTCCGGCCTGCTGCCCGCGAAGGCCTCGCTGCTCGATCTCGAAGGCAGAGGACTCGTCGTGACGGCGGTCAAGCGCCCTGAGCAAGGCGAGGGCACCGTCGTGCGGCTCTACAACACGCTCGACCGCGCGACGACCGGCCGCCTGCGCCTCAGCGAGCCGTGGCAGCGCGCGCGCGTCGTCGATATGAAGGAAGACGACCTGAGCGCGGCGGACGTCGCGGGCGGCTGGGTGCGCCTCAAGCTGCGCGCGAACGAGATCGTGACGCTGCGGCTAGGGTAAGACCGACGGCCGTTGACGGCGAAGTCGATTGGAACGAAGTCTGGCCCGCCCGCGTCTTCCTATCATGACGGTCGTGAACGCTGGCCGGCTATTACTTCTTGCGCTTGTGCTGGCGCTGGTCATCGTTGCCTGTGGGGGCGGAAGTGAGACGCCGGAGGCAACGCCAACGTCTGTGGCGACATCGACGCCCGCAGGTTTCCTTCCAAGGTTCACACCCACCATTACGCCGACCGACCTACCCGGAACGCTGGAGGGCGCCGTCGGCAAGTGCCCGCCGTTGCCTCCAATGGCCTGTGCGCAGCCTGGTGAGACGCTGAACCCGTTCGAGGGAGGCTCCCTCGAGCGGGCAAGCGCGCTTAGCATCAGCCGGTACGGCCAGCCCGTTTCCTGGGTGCTGGATCGTGAGCGCGTACAAGGACTGCTGCACAAGTTCGACCACGAGATGTACCTTTTCAAGTACGATATCCTGCCTCTCTCCGACACGAGCCACATGCGCCTGGAAGTGATCTGGCCGTCCGGCGCAGGCATCCCTTGGACCGGCGGCACTACGCTGGATAGCGTGGAGTTCATGATCGATGCTGGGCCCGGCCTCATCGGCCAGAGCACCATCGGCTTGCAGTGGGAGATTCCGCCGGGGTTCCTCGACGGGCTGTTCACGGCGCTCTCTGATATCACACCGACGCCGCTGCCGCGGACGCCGTACCTCACGCCGACACCAACCGCCACGGTCCTGCCCCCGCGAGCCGTATACTTCGGCCAGCCAGCCGGCAGGCTTGCCTGGGATGGCCCCGACAGCAGAGTCTGGTCGAGTGACTTTGACCACTGCAGTAATGGACAGATCATCACGGACTTCGGGGTCCCCGGAAGCATTGCGGTCGAACCGGATCTGGGGTTCTGGGCGATTGGCATCATGCAACCGCCACCCGCAGACTTGCATTGGACAGGCTACTCACATGGCGACTGGCAACTCTGGCAGGAGACTGACCCCGGGCTGCTGTATCTCGTGTACATGCGCGAGCCGCGCGTGGCGTTCACATACAGGTCGATGCCCTGCTTCTAGGAGCGCACCAAGTAGCAGGTCCCCTGGCCTTGACTCTCCGGTCCTCGTGCTATCCTATCCGCGCCATGAGCGATCTCCTTCATTACCAGCTGCGCGATGGGGTCGCGTTTCTGCGGATGAACCGGCCGGAGAAGCACAATGCGTTCAACCGCGAGCTGTCCGTCGCCGTCTGCGAGGCGATCGACGCCGCGGAGGCGGACGACGAGGTGCGCTGCATCGTGCTGACGGGCACGGGCAAGGCGTTCTGCGCGGGTGCCGACATGAATGAAGCGCTCGCGTCGATGGACTCGGGCGGCCGCGGCGATGTGATGGCGCAGGCCGTCGTGCGCCTGGCGCGCGTCGCGAAGCCGGTCATCGGCGCGATCAACGGCTATGCGTTCGGCGGTGGCGCGGCGCTCGCCTGCGCGTGCGACATCCGTCTCGCCTCGGAGCGGGCGAGCTTTCGCTTCCCCGGCGCGGAGTACGGCCTCGTCGTCGGCGGGAGCCAGCTCCCGCGCATCGTCGGCATGCCTGTGGCGAAGGAGCTGATCTTCACCGCGCACGTCATCGAAGCCGAAGAGGCCGGGCGCATCGGCCTGGTGAACCACGTCCTCGCGCACGATGAGCTGGACGCCGCAGCGTGGGAGATGGCGAGTCGGATCGCCGCGCAGTCGCCGAACGCCGTGCGCTGGTCGAAGGCCGTCATCGACGCCGCGACGGTAGTGGAGAAGGGCATCGAGCTGGAGATCGAGGCGAACCGCGCGCTGCGCGGCTCGTCCGACCACGTGTCGCGCTTCCGGGAAGCGACGCAGCGCGTGGCGAAAACCGAATAGGATGTAGGGACAGAGCTTCAGCTCTGTCCTCGCCGAGCTGCTGCTCGGCGGCAGAGGAGGCAAAACCATGGGAACGACATTTCCGACCGAGACGGTCAACCACATAACGAACTACATCAAGCACAACTCGGCGAAGGAGCCGAAGGCGCTGCACGAGCTGGTCGACCACGGCCACCGGCAGCTCGCCGGCATGCTTGCGGACATGTCGGACAATCAGGCGCGCTGGAAACCGGCCGCCGGCGAGTGGTGCGCGCTGGAGCTGCTGCACCACGTCGTGTCGGCGAAGCGAGGCGTCGCTCGCATCTGCACGCGACTCGCCAGCGGCGAGCAGCTCCCGGGCACGGGACGGGAGGGCGATGAGCAGGACGGCATCACGCGCGGCGAGCCGTTCGCGTCGCTTCCGGACGCGCGCGCGGCGCTGGACGCGGCGCACGGCGAGACGCTGGCGTTCATCGATGGCCCGCTCGCGACGGCGAACACGAGTGTTCGCTTCAACCACTTCATCTTCGGCGACCTGACCTGCCGCGAGTGGGCGGCGTTCCAACGCGTCCACGACGGCGACCACGCGAACCAGATCGAGAAGATCAAGTCGGCCGCGGGGTACCCGGCGTGAGCGCCAGATTCCCTCCCCTCGACATCTCGAGCGAGTGGCCGAAGCTAAACGAGCAGGTCGTCTCGCTCGTCGACGTCATCCCGGACGACAAGTGGAACTGGCACCCGCAACGGGGCCTCTGGAACTTCCG
>CAYQLM010000061.1:0-18277 GCA_964418365.1 uncultured Dehalococcoidia bacterium | reverse complement strand
GGACGTCGCTCACGGCGGTGGCTGTGTTTGTCGTCGCCGCCGGCAGCCTGGCGCCTGCGGCAACGACATCGATCCTCGCACTCTGGACCACCGGCTTGACCCTCTTCCTGCCGCTGCCGCTCTACCTGCTGGCGCTGGGCCTGTATCTGCTGACAGCCGTCGCCTGTCTGCGCAACGCCAAGGACTTCTGGGTGGGGGCCGGTCTGCTCTTGCTTCTGCTTGCCGGCTACATGCCTGAAGCAACGTACGACCACCTGCTCGTGTTGCTTGGCGTGGCCTTCGTGGCAGGAGCCGCGCGGCTGGCGGCGCCCGGCGTGCCGGCAGAGCGAGCGATGTGAGCTGACGGCCATGGTACGCATCTTGCACTGCTCCGACGTGCACCTGGAGCGGCGGTTTACGGGCCCGACGATGACGGCTGCAGAGGCCACTCGGAGGCGCGGGGAGCTACGCGCTGCGTTGCAGAGGATTGTCGGTCTCGCGCTTCACTCCCAGGTTGACGCGCTCACCATCGCCGGCGATCTGTACGAACACGAATATGCGACCGAAGAGACCGGCGCGTTTCTCGCGGCGCAGTTCCGGCGAGTGGCGCCCATCCCGGTGCTCGTTGCGCCCGGCAACCACGATCCGTACGTCACCGGGAGCTTGTACCAGCGCATCGAGTGGCCGGAGAACGTCACGGTGTTTGACAGCAGCGGCTGGCGGCCGGTGCGCGTCTCGAGCGATGTTCTTGTCTGGGGCATCGGCCATGACGGCCCGACGATGCGCCGGGACGTGCTCCGCGACTTTCGCCTCGAGGGACCTGAGACGGCAGTCTTGCTCTTCCACGGCGCCGACGTCTCGCGGCCGGTGCGAGAGGATGCGTCGCAGTGCCCGTTCCGGTCGGCTGACGTGCGGCGAACGGGCGCCGTCTTTGCGCTCGTAGGGCACGAGCACACATGGCGGGCCTCGAGCGCATTCGCCTATCCTGGGAGTCCTGAGCCACTGGGCTTCTTCACCGAAGGACCGCATTACGCAGCGCTGGCCACGATCGACTTCCGCTCCGTTGTTGCGGAGCCCATCCAAGTAAGCCGCGTCGCCTACCAAACGGTACACATCGATGTCAGTCCCTTCGCAGACGCCGCCGGCGTGCGCCGCGCGCTCAAGGCGCTCACCGCCCGCATTGACCGGGCGGCGATCGTGCGGATCGTGCTCGCCGGCAGGCGTGCCCCCGATTTGCGGCTCGAGCGCGAAACGCTCGCTCTCGCTGGCCGTCTGCGCTACGTGGAGGTCGTCGACGAGACCAGGGTGGCGGCCATCCCCGTGGACATCCCGGTCACCAGCAGGGTCGGTGGAGGCCCTCCTATCTCACGAGCGATCCCATCGTTCTCCGCGCTGGCCGGCCCCTGACCTACGCGGAACGCTGACGCGCACTCGCGTTCACCTCAGGAGGGACAGATGGCCGCGAGCTGAGGGACGAACGGCTCTAGCCAGCAGCCCTACTGTTGGCAGATGCTACGCCCACACGGCGACTGGAGGACGATCCGATGAACGCGCTCGACCTAAACGAAGGGCTTTCGGCGGCGCAGGTCCAGCTCCGCGAGGAGGCGCAACGATTCGCCGCAGAGGCGCTTCGTCCCGCCGCGCTGGAACTCGACGACCTGCCACCTGGAGACGTGATCGGCTCTGGGTCGCGCGTCTGGGACGTCTTCCAGGAGGCATACCGCGCAGGCTATCATCTGCGCTCCTTCCCGCCGGAGCTCGGCGGCGCCGGACTTACCGCCGAGGACGGCTGGGTGGTCGGCGAGGCGATGGGTTGGGGAAGCGCCGGCCTGGCGATCAGTCTGGGCGTGACGGCGATGCCCTTCCGCGTCGCCGCGCTCACCGGCCAACCCGACCTGATGCGCGACGTGGTCATGCCCTTCGTAGAAGACCGCGAAGGGCGGTATCGCGGCTGCTGGTGCGCCACCGAGCCGGACCACGGCTCCGACGCCATCCTCTTCTCCGGCGACAACGCCCGTCCCGACATCCATTTCGAATGCGCCGCCCGCTTGGACGGTGACGAGTGGGTGATCAAGGGACAGAAGTCGGCCTGGGTCTCAAACGGGACGATCGCCACGCACGCGCTCGCCTTCCTCTGTGTCGAGCCCTCGATGGGCATGGCGGGCACAGGCGTTGCCGTCGTCCCGCTCGATCTGCCGGGCGTGAGCCGGGGAAAGCCGCTGAACAAGCTCGGGCAGCGGTCGCTGAACCAAGGCGAGATATTTTTCGACGACGTGCGCCTCCCGCGCCACTACATGATCGTCGAGCCAGGCTCGATGGGGGCGGCGACAGACTCGATCCTGGCCGGCGCGAACGCAGGCATGAGCGCCACGTTCTGCGGTGTGGCGCGGGCCGCGTTCGAGGAGGCGTTGTGTTACGCCGAACAGCGCGTCCAGGGAGGCGTTCCGATCGCGGAGCACCAGCTCGTCCAGCGCAAGCTGTTCGAGATGTTCACAAAGCTGGAGGCCGCGCGCTCACTTTCCAAGCTGGCGAACCGGAGACTCGCCAGCGGACAGCCCACCTTGCACTACTCCGTGGCCGCCAAGGTGTTCTGCACGGAGACGGCGTTCGAGCTGGCATCGGACGCCGTTCAGATCTTTGGAGGCATGGGCCTGACGAAGGGCACTGTCGTCGAGATGCTGCTGCGGGACGCCCGCTCGTCACTGATCGAAGACGGAGCGAACAACGTGCTGGCGTTAGCGGGCTTCCGTGCCCTGCGAAAGCTGATTCGCTGAACGCATCGCTGGTGGTGACGCGACGGGCCATCCGGCCCGTGCCGACGGGCCGGATAGCTCTACTCAGATAAACTGGCGGGCCCTAAGATAAGCGCGCGAGCGCATTGCAATAGCGAAAGGGCCACGTCATGGAACTGAAACGCATCATCGGCAACAGGCGCAGCATCCGCTACTACCTGCCCTACCGGCCGGTGGAACGCACCAAGATCCAGAAGATGCTCGAGGCGGCGCGGCGCGCGTCGTGCGTCGGCAACGTCACCGTCGCTCGGGCCATCGTCATCTGGAAGGAGCAGGCATCGCCGGAGCTGATCAAAGCGATCACGCCGCCCCTCGGCTACCAGCAGATGCAGACTGCTCCCTGCTTCATTCTCTGGTACCACGACAAACTCTCGTACGAGGCTAACAAGTGGATCGATGACATGAAGAACCTCGCCAAGCAGCGCCGGATCGGGGAGGACGTGGAGCGGACGGTCGCCGTGATCGAAAACAGCCTGCGCCCGGCGTTCGGCGCCGCGTGGGAGCAGATGGCGGTCGCGCCACTGGCGTTCATGGACGTCGGCCAGTGCGTCGCGCAGGCGACGCTGGTGGCCTGGGACGAGGGTCTGGGCACGTGCCTCATGAGCAGTCCGCGGCTGGAACAGATGGGCAAGCTGCTCAACCTGCCCGAGACGGCGATCCCTGTCTGCATGATGTCGGTCGGCTACCCGGCCGAGTCGTGGGAGGCCGGCGGGCAGACCAGCAAGCATCCTTTCTGCGAGCTCTTTTTCGAGATGGAGCACGGCCGAGCGTTCGACGAGGACCCTGAGGTGAACGAGGAGCTGAAGCGAGAAGGGATGATTCAGGCGCCCGCGCCGCTGCCGTGGCGCGACGCCGAGCTGAAGTACCTCAGCCACGCTCTCAGCCTGGAATGGCAACTCGCCATTCCAGGCGCGCAGTCGGCGGACGGCGGGCGATGAACGTCCTCGCCGCCGGCGTCGGCGCGTTCAAGCCGCCCGACCCGGACGGCTTTCGCCGGCACGTTCGAGACAACAAGGACCGGCGCCTGGTCTCCAAAGTGATGTCGGAGCATGACGCCATCGAGCGCTTCGTTCACGACGGCGACTACCTCGTCTACGACTGCAACACCTGGGTGCGCGGACCGAGCTCGCTTCTGCGCGAGGTGATCCGCCAGCGCCGGCGCGACCTCTGGATCGGCGCGAAGTTCACGGCGCATGACGCCACGCTGCTCGTCGCGGCCGGCTGCGTCAGCCGCATCGATGTCGGCTGGATGGAGGCCGGACGGGTGATCCAAGAGGCGATGTGCAGCGGGCGAGTAAAGCTTGTCGAGTGGAGCAACGGCGCGCTCACCTACCGTCTGCTGGCCGGCGCGCTCGGCGTCCCGTTTCTGCCGTTACGCTACCTGGGCGGCACCGATGTCTTTCGGGTCTCCGGCGCGAAGCTCGTCGATGATCCCTACACCGGCCAGCCCGTCAATGTGGTGCCAGCGCTCAACCCGGACGTGGCGCTGCTCCATGTCCACCAAGCCGATGAGTTCGGCAACGCGCGCATCTTCGGCGCCGGGATCGCGCCGGTCGAAGCGGCGATGGCGTCGCGCCATGTCATCCTCTCGACGGAGGAGATCATCGAGAGCGACGAGATCCGGCGGCAGCCGCAGCGCACCAGCATCCCATACTACATGGTGGACGCCGTCGTACACGCGCCGTTCGGCTGTTACCCGGGCTCGATGCCCGGCCTGTACGGTGCCGACGCCGCGCACCTGATGGAATTCGGCGGAGCGCAGATTAATGGCACGATGGACAAGTACCTGGAGAAATGGGTGTACAGCATCTCCTCGCACGGCGAAATGCTGGAGCAACGCGTCGGCAATGGCAAGCTAGAAGAGCTCCGCGCGCAGGAGACGGTGCGCGAGGGGTACTACGAATGACCGGGAGCCGCACCTTCACGGACATGGAGCAGATCATCTGCACCACCTCGCGGCTGATGGAGGAGGACAAGCTATACTTCGTCGCCATCGCCGGGCCCCCGCTCGTGGCGGTGCTCCTGTCGAAACGGTTGCGGACACCGCAGATCGCCTATGTCGTCGAGGACGGCACGATCGCGCCATCGGTACAGTTGCCCGCGCCGCCCTTCCTGATCGCAGCGAGTGCGGCGAGCTACCGGGCGGTGGCGTGGACCGACATGAACACCGTCAGCTTTCACGCGGCGCTCGGCTACATCGACTACGGTGTGCTGGCCGCCGTCCAGGTCGATGAGTATGGCAACTTCAACTCGACGTTTGTTGGGCCCGACTACGAGCGGCCGGCGCGTCGCTTCGGAGGCCCGGGCGGTGCGAACGAGATCGCCTCGCTTTGCTGGCGCACGATCCTGATGACCCGCCAGCAGGGACGCAAGTTCGTCCGTAAGCTCGACTTCATGTCGTCGCCCGGCTTCCTGGACGGCAGCCCGGGTGCACGCGAACGCGCAGGGCTGCCCGCTGACACCGGCCCGTGGCGCGTGGTCACCGAGATGGCAGTGTTCGACTTCGACGACGAGAGCCACCGGATGCGCCTGCGGGCCATCGCGCCCTGGACGGCCGTCGATGACGTGCTCGCTGAGATGGAGTTCGAGCCGCTGATCCCGCCGTCGCTGGAGACAATCGCTCTCCCGAGCGACGAGGAGCTGGCCGCACTGCGCGCCGAGGTAGATCCTACGGGCCGCACCATCCGAGGGCGCTGGATCGCCGTCGAGGAAGAGAACGGGCACGTCCGGCTGGTGGAGCAGGACGCGTCAGCTGTTGAGGCGTAGCGAGAAGGACGGATTGTCATGAGAGATGTCGCAATCGTAGGCGCCGGGATGACCCGCTTCGGCAAATACGCGGATCGTGGACTGAAGGACCTGAGCCGGGAGGCGGTCGAGGCGGCCCTGCAGTCGGCCGGAGTCGAGAAGAAGGGCTTAGAGGTGGCCGTCGTCGGCAACGCGGCCGCCGGCGTGATCACCGGGCAGGAGTGCGTGCGGGCGCAGGTCGTCCTGCGCGAGATGGGGATCGACAAGATCCCGATGATCAATGCCGAGAACGCCTGCGCCAGCTCATCGACAGCGTTTCAGGTCGCCTGGCTCTACGTTGCGTCAGGAATGTACGACGTCGCGCTCGCGCTCGGCGTTGAGAAGATGTACTCGCCCGACAAGACGAAGTCGATGGCGGCGTTTGGCGCCGCGGTGGACGTCGAACAGCTACGTGAGATTATGGAACGCCTGAAGCCGCCCGCCGAACAGAAGGCGGGCGGCGAGAGCGGCGCGGGAAAGTCACGCAGCCTCTTCATGGACATTTACGCCGCGGCCGCGCGCGCTCACATGCAGAAGTACGGCACCACGAAGGAGCAGTTCGCCCGGGTGGCGGTGAAGAACCACTACAACGGCAGCCTGAACCCGCACGCCCAGTACCGCGAGCGTTATACATTAGAGGAGATCCTCGCTTCACCACTGATCTCCGAGCCGCTGACCCGCCTCATGTGCGCCCCCATCGGCGACGGCGCGGCCGCGGCCGTGCTCGTGAGCGCGGACAAGGCGCGTCAGTACACAACGAAACCCGTGCTCGTGCGCGGCTCCGCGCTCGTCTCGGGATCCGATGACAAGACCGTTGGTAGCGAGAACGCGCGGTGCGCCCAGCGCGCGTTCGAGATGGCGGGTATGTCGCCGCGCGATGTGCAGGTCATGGAGGTGCACGACGCCTCGGCGCCGGCCGAGCTGCTCATCTATGAGGACCTTGGGCTATGCCCCCAGGGCGAAGGCGGCCGGCTCGTCGATGAAGGGGTCACAGAGCTCGGCGGCAGGCTACCGGTGAACACGAGCGGCGGCCTGCTGGCGAAGGGCCATCCCGTGGGCGCGACCGGCGTGGCGCAGATCTACGAGATCTGGCTTCAACTCCGGGGCGAAGCGGGCGACCGGCAGGTGGCAGGCGCGAAAGTCGGTCTCACGCAGAACGGGGGCGGCATGGTCCGCGGCGAGGCAGCCGCGACTGTGGTGCACGTGCTTTCCGTTTGAACGAAAGGTGGAGCCATGGGCACGTATCTCGATCTCGACCGCACGCTCTCGCCGGAGCAGGCAACGCTGCGCCGCGAGGTGCATCGTTTCAGCGAAGAAGTCCTGAGACCGGCGAGCCTCGAGCTGGACCGCCTGGCCGACCCGGAAGACGTGATCAAGAGCGGCTCGATCTTCTGGGACGTGATGCGCCAGTACTACGAGCAGGGCTACCACAAGCGCGGGCTGCCGGAGGCGTTCGGCGGCATCGGCCTCGCCCCGGAAGAGCAGTTCCTTGTCGCCGAGGAGTTCGGGTGGGGGAGCGCCGACTTTGCCATCGCCTTCGGCGTGACGTCGTTCCCCTTCTCGTTCGCCGCCGGGACCGGCAACCAGAAGCTCATCGATGACGTCGTGCGTCCGTATGCCGAGGATAAGAACGCCCGATACATCGGCTGCTGGGCGATCACCGAGCCGCAGCACGGCTCCGACACGCTGCTGGCGGGGACACCGTATTTTCGTGATCCCGGCATCAGCCACGGCGTCCGGGCACGAGCCGACGGCGACGAATGGGTGATCAGCGGCCAGAAGTCGGCCTGGGTGTCTAACGGGACGATCGCTACGCATGCCCTGCTCTTTCTCGGCATCGACAGCGAACAAGGCATGGCCGGCGGTGGCGTCGCGCTCGTGCCCCTGGACCGCGCCGGCGTTTCCAAGGGCAAGGCGCTGGATAAGATGGGCCAGCGCGCGCTCAACCAGGGAGAGATCTTCTTCGATGACGCGCGTATCCCGCGCGATTACTTGTTGCTCGGCCCGAACGGCTACGAGTTCCTTGTGGACTCGGTGCTGGCGGGAGCGAACGCTTTCATGGGCGTGACCTTCGCCGGCCTCGCCCGCGCCGCCTTCGAAGAGGCGCTCGCCTATACGAAGCAGCGTGTGCAAGGCGGCCGGCCGATCTGCGAGCACCAGCTCGTGCAGAAAAAGCTGTTCGATATGTTCGCCAAGGTGCAAGCGGCCCGCACCCTCTCGCACTCCGCGCTGCTGTACAACAGCCAGTCGCGTCCGCCGGCCGTGCAATACTCCATCGCATCGAAGGTCTTCTGCACGACCACGGCGTTCGAGGTAGCGAGCGACGCCGTCCAGCTCTTCGGCGGCTACGGTCTGTGCAAAGGGATGCTGGTGGAGAAGCTGCTGCGCGACGCGCGCGCCTCGATGATCGAGGACGGGTCCAATGACGTCCTGTCCTTGGTCGCCGCCAGGAAGCTGATCGACGCGTGCTAGCAAGCGCTTCCGTGGCGTAAGGACCCACGTGTCGTGCAACGAGCGCTCACGCTCAACCGCGCTGAGGTAAGCGGCGCCTTTGCTGACCTGGGCCTGCTGATCCCGCTCGAAGCGGCCCTTGTCGCGGTCAACGGTCTCAATCCGACGTCGACGCTGCTCGGCGTCGGTATCGCGTACATCGCGGCTGGCTGGTACTTCGGCATACCGATGCCGGTGCAGCCGCTCAAGGCTCTGGCGGCCATCGCGATCGCCCAGCAACTCAGCCCGGACGTCATCGCCGCCGGCGCGCTGCTGATGAGCCTGTCGCTGGTCATCCTGGCGGCAACCGGCGCGATCGACAGGTTGTACGCGATCGTGCCGGTCCCGGTGGTCCGCGGCATCCAGCTCGGGCTGGCGTATGTGCTGATCCGCGGCGCATTTAACATGCTCCAGAGGCCGCTCTCGCCCAACGCGCCCCAGATGACGCTCTCCATCGGCGAAGCCGCCGTCCCGATCATGCTGGCGCTCGCACCGTTGTTCCTGGTGGTGATCGTACTCCTGGTGAAGAAGCCGGTCCTGCCAGCATCGCTTGCCGTGCTGGCGGCGGGGATCGGTCTGGGGCTATACCTGGGCCGCTGGCAGGGCGGCTCCGCGCTCGGGCCGGCTCCGATCACGCCGGGCGTTCCAGGCATCGAGGCATTCGGTATAGCTGCGGCGGTGCTGCTGACCGCGCAGCTCCCGCTCACCATCGCCAACTCCGTTATCGCGACGGCGGATGCCTCCCGCATGTACTTCCCCGATCAGGCCGGTCGCGTGACGCCGCGTCGGTTGTCGCTGAGCATCGCGCTCAGTAACCTCTGGGCCGGCCTGTTGGGCGGACTGCCGGCCTGCCATGGTAGTGGCGGCCTCACCGCGCACTACAAGATGGGCGCTCGTACTCCACTGGCGACGACGTTACTGGGGATCACCCTCATCGCGATCGCGATCCTTTTCGGAAGTGCGGCCCAATCAGTTCGGACGCTGATCCCACTGCCGTTCTTCGGGGTCCTGCTGCTGTTCGTCGGCATCCAGCACGCGGCGTTGGCGACGAACGTCGAGCGCCGCTCAGATCTGATGTACGTCGGCCTCGCCGGTGTCCTCGCCGTGCTCTTGGACGGCAATCTCGCCTATGCGGGCGGGCTCACGCTTTGCGCGTACTGGGCGCTGCAGGGCCTGCAGCGACTCGCCCCGCCGGCTCCCGCGGGATAGCTCACCCCAAACACACGCGGTCTTCGCGGTAGGCGGTTCGGCCTGTGGCCTAGGGCCAAATGGCCCTGTTCGCGTTAACTTAGCAAGTGCTAGATTACGAGCCAGCGAGGTTTCCTTCGAGGGGTGCCGGATGAGCGACGCGACGTTCGATGCCGTTATCATCGGTGCCGGCCACAATGGATTGGCCCTAGGCACGTATCTGGCGAAGGCCGGCTGGGACGTAGCGGTCTTCGAGAAGCGGGCCGAGGAGGGTGGCGGCCTGTGCACCGAGGAGCTGACCCGGCCGGGCTTCCTCCACAACGTCCACTGTAACTACCACACGCTGGTCGGCGTCTGCCCGGTGTACGACGACCTGGGCCTCTACAGCCATGGCCTGGAGTACGTTCATCCGCCGGTGCAGATGGGCAGCGTCTTCCGCGACGGCACGGCGCTCACCATCCACAGCGACATCGACAAGACCTGCGCCTCCCTTGCCCGGTTCTCGGAGAAGGACGCCGCGACGTTTCGGCGCCTGCACGACGAGGTGAAGGGCTACCTCGACCTCATCCTGCGCACGCTTATGTACTCGCCGCCGATCCCGCTCCTCGACATCACGAAGGCGCTGGTCGTCTGGAAGGTGGCGGACAAGGCCGAGTTCCTCAGCGTGCATCTGAGGAACATGACCATCACCGAATTCCTGGACGAACACTTCGAGAGCGACAAGGTCAAGGCGATGCTGGCTTTCCAGGCTGCCATCTCCGGTTACGCGACCGATCGCAAGGGCCTTGCGGTCTCGTTCCCGCTGCTGGTCGGCAAGATGGACAACTGGCACGTCTGCGTGGGCGGCTCGCACCAGCTCGCGCACGCCCTCTGGGAAGCGTTCGCCCACGCCGGCGGTAGCGTGTTCCTCAACACGCCGATCGGCGGCATTCTCACCGACAACGGCCGCACCACCGGCGTGCGCCTGTACGACGGGAGTGAGGTGCGCGCCCGCCACGTCGTTGTCAGCAGCATCGACTTGGAGCAGACGTTCCTCAAGATGCTGCCCCGCGCGAAGGTTCCGGCCAAGGTGGTCGAGCAGGTGGAAAACTTCCAACACATGGACTGGTCGTACTACAGCGTTCATCTGGCGATGCGCGAGGCGCCCCAGTACATCGCGGCCGACTTCGACCCCGACATCCAGCAGGCGTGGGTGCTCAACGCCGGCTACGAGACAGTGCAGGAGCTGAACGACGATTGGCGGACGGTACGCGCCGGTAAGCTCGCTCCGCCCCGCCCAAACTGCGCCGTGAACACACTGTTCGATTCGTCGGATGCACCCGAGGGGTGCTTTACCGGGCTGATGCGTCAGTTCGCCCCCGTCGCCATCGGCCAGGGCGGCATGGAGGCGTGGGACGAGATGGGCGGTCCCTACGGCGAGCGCTGCATCGACGCCTGGACGGAGTACGCCCCCAACGTCCGCCGCTCCGTGATCGAGTGGGTGCCGTATACGCCGCTGGACATCTCGCGCCGCATGATCAACATGGTGCGCGGCGATTGGATGGGAGGTCTCATCGACCTCAGCAACCTCCTGACCGAGCGTCCAGGCCCAGACCTTTCCCAATACAAGACGCCGATCGATGGGCTCTACCTCTGTGGTGCCACTCAACACCCGCACGGGTTCATCACCTTCGCGCCGGCCTACAACGCGCTGCAGGTCATCGCGCAGGACTACGGACTGGAACGATGGTGGCAGTAGCAGAGCCGCGCACGCTGTCCGACCGCCCGGTCCGCGTGACCCTCGCCGCCGGCGAGGAGGCCAGCGGCCTGGCCAGCATGATCGGCCAGTACATCGAGCAGATCCTTGCTGAGTCGCCGAAGAAGCGCCGTGAGGCCGCGGCGCTCCGAGGTCGCCTCGGACTGCGTGCGCGCGAAGGCGACGTGGCGGTCTGCATCGTGCTTGACGAAGGCGGCATCGTGATCGAAGAGGGGCTCACGGATCCCGACGCTGTCATTGCCGGGAAAGTGGAGTTTCTCATGCACGTCCTGGCAGGCCGCCGTAACCCAATCTGGGAGTTCGGTGGAGGACACGTGGCCATTCGCCCAAGCCTGCAGCGTCCGCTGTTCGGCTACCAGGCCTACCACCTGATGCGGCTGCCGGACGTGCACGTATGGAGCGGACTGCAGCGCCCGCCCACTCGCCTCCTGGTGGGCGCCGCGGCCGCTGTGGGTGTCATGATCGTGGCCTGGCGCGTACGGAGCGCACGCCGGGAGGTGAGCGATGCCTGACGCAAGCTTTGATGCGGTGATCATCGGCGCAGGACACAATGGGCTGACGCTTGCGGCCTACCTCGCCAAGGCTGGTCTCTCGGTCGGCGTCTTCGAACGCCGCCACGAAGACGGCGGCGGCGCCAATACGGAGGAGGCCACCGTCCCCGGCTTCCACCACAACCTGCACGCCCAGTACATGGAGTTCATCGACTACATGCCCGTGTACCACGACTTCCGGTTGGAGAAGCTGGGCGCGCGCATGATCTACCCGGAGGCGCAGCTCGGCATCACCTTCGCTGACGGCCGGCCGCCCATCGTCGTCTACCGGCCGGACCTGGAAGAACAGACGCGCGCCAGCATCGCCCAGTACTCCCGACACGACGCTGACGTCTGGTGCGAGCTGAAGCGCAAGGTCATGGAGAACGACCGCGTGCTCGCACGCTTCCTCTACAGCACGCCGGAAGAGGACGACGGCCGCTCCGCGGGCGCCGCGATGGGCGCCCTGATGGGCCTCTGGGCCGACCTGGGCCTGCAGCCGACGGACATCGGCAAAGCGCCCAAGGTGCTGATCGACAGACTCTTCGAGTCGCCGGAGCTGCGGACGCTGCTCTACCGCCAGTGCGTCGAGTGGGGGAGCAATCTGCACGCCGGCAACGGTGCCGGCTTCCTGATCTCCGTCCTCTGGATCAGCGCCATCCACAGAATGTCGGTCGGTGGCACCCATACGCTCGCCCACGCCATGGCCAACGCCGCGATGAAGCTTGGCGCATGCATGCGATTCACGAGGCCAGTGGTGCAGATCCTGCTCCGCGAAGGCCGCGCCGCCGGCGTGCGACTGAAGGACGGGACGGAGATCGAGGCGAAGCTGCTGGTGGCCTCAAACGTCGACCCGAAGCAGACGTTCATCGACTTCATCGGCGAAGAACACCTCGAGCCGTTTCGGAGAGAGCGGCTGTCACACTGGCGCTTTGGGCCCGAGCACGTCCTCGGTACGCCGTCCTTCGCGCTGCGCGAGGCGCCGGCGTACAAGTCGGCGCGCTGGAACGCGGACATCGACCGCTGCTTCTACACGCTCGTCGGGTTCGAGACGCCCGGGCAGATGTCGGACTACATCATCGAGGCGTACGGCGGTGCCATCCCAGCGCGGCCGGGCGCCGGCACCTGGGTGAACTCGCTCTGGGATCCCACGCAGGCGCCGCCGGGCAAGCACGCGATGAACGGCTGGTTCTTCTTCCCGAAGGCCTCCTGCCTGACCGAACAGGAGTGGGACGACGTGCGCTGCACCTACAACGAGCGCTTCCTCTCGCTCTGGCAGGAGTATGCGCCGAACATGACCCGCGAGAACGTCATTGCCGACCGCCTGTACACGGCGTTCGACATAGAGCGCAAGATCGGCATGCCCGAGGGCGACTTCTCCCACGGCCGCGCGGGCAGCGGGGCGGCAGCGGGCTTCGGCGCCTACCAGTACCGGACGGAGATTCCGGGGCTCTACCTGTGTGGCGCCTCAGCGGGCGGCGGCGGCATCAGCGCGGCGCCGGGGTACAACGCGTTCAAGGTCATTTGCCACGATCTCGGCCTCCCCAAGGTCTGGCAGCAGTCCTGTCGCGATTACTAGGAGATTTGCCATGGCCGATATCTACACGTCCGCGTGGTACGAGAGCCTCAAGGAGATCCTCAACCGCAGTGATGACGTGACCAGGAACGCCCCCCCTGGCGTCTGGCGCGTCCTAGCTGAGATCAAAGGGGACGGCATTTCGCCATATCTCGCCACTGGCGAGACAAAACGCTTCGCCATCGTCCTCGACGATGGCCGGTGCGACAGCTATCTGGAGCTTTCCGACCAACCGGCGCGGAAGGACTTCGAGTTCATACTCGAGCTGCCGGCGAGTCTCTTCGAGCGCATCGTCGCCAACCTGGCCGATCCCGTCGAGGCAGGGCTTAAAGGGGCGGTCAAGATCGTCGGCGACATGCGCGTGCTGATCCAGAACGCGGAGCTGGTGAACGTCCTGTCCGAGATTTACCAGCGCGAAGTTCAGACCGAATGGACGAAGGGAGCGCCACCATATCCGAGCGAGCCGGCCGCCGTCGCCGGCGGCCGCGGAGGTGGCCTGGCATGAATGAACCGACACCCCAACAGCGGATCAGCGCCACGCCGGCGAGCGGTCGATTCGGTTCGTGGCAGGAGGTCTACCAAGCGATGAGCGGTACCGGGCTCCAGCTGCAGGCCCTGGGCGCGAGCGAGGGAGGGACAGACCCGACCTACCGCTCCTGGGAAGACATCTACCGCGACAAATGGACCTGGGACCGCGTGGTCAAGGGTACCTGCAATCGCGCGGACTGCATTGCCGCTTGTTCCCTCAACCTGTTCGTGAAGGACGGCATCGTCTGGCGCGAGGAGCAGAACGCGATCTACGCGCAGA
The DNA here is from genome assembly GCA_964418365.1 of uncultured Dehalococcoidia bacterium. GTDB lineage: Bacteria > Chloroflexota > Dehalococcoidia > DSTF01 > RBG-16-68-14 > JBBDXS01. The sequence goes on along the minus strand of CAYQLM010000061.1, from coordinate 4,374 downwards.
CGAATGATAGTGTGCCGGACTTCAACCCGCGCGGCTGCCAGAAGGGTCTGTCGTACGCCGACCTCATGTACGACGCGACGCGCATCAAGTACCCGCTGCGGCGCGTCGGCGAACGGGGGTCCGGCAGATGGGAGCGCATTTCCTGGGACGAGGCGCTCACGACGATCGCCGACAAGATCATCGACGTCTGCCAGGAAGACGGGCCGGAGAGCGTCGTCTACGACTTCGGCACGACGAACATCGACTTCGGCCCCGGCACGCCGGCCGAGTTCCACCTGACACGCTTGATCGGCACGACCACGCTGGACGAGTGGGCCGGCGTGGGCGACCTGCCGATGGGCGCCATCCAGACCTGGGGACTCTTCAATGCTGACGGGACGTCGGACGACTGGTTCAACGCTGAGACGATCCTAGTCTGGCTCGGCAACCCGGTCTATACTCGCGTGCCGGACGTCCACTACATGTGGGAGGCGCGCTATCACGGCGCTCGAGTGGTCACGATAGCGCCGGACCTCAACGCCACGGCCGTCCACTCTGACCTGTGGGTGAACCCGCGCGTCGGCACGGACGCCGCGCTCGCGCTAGCGATGTGCCAGGTGATCATCGAGGAAGGCCTGCTGCAGGAGCGGTACGTCCAGGAGCAGACCGACCTCCCATTCTTGGTGCGTGACGACACACACCGCTTCCTGCGGCAATCGGATCTCGTTGAGGGCGGCAAGGATGATATCTTCTACATCTGGGACCGCGCATCGAACGAGCTGCGCGAAGCGCCCGGCACCGCCGGACAGGAGGAAGCCTCGATCGCCCTCGGCGACCTGGACCCTACACTGGAGGGCACGTTCGAGGTTGCGCTGGCGGACGGCGAACGCGTCACCGTGCGTCCGGCCTTCGAACTCCTACGCGAACGCCTGCGCGGCTACACGCCGGAGCAAGCGGAGACGATCACGGGTGTACACGCAAAGGTCATCCGCGACCTAGCGCGCGAGGTTGCAAGCAGCCGTGCGGTCCTGCTCTTCGCGTCGTGGGGCGCGTGCAAGCACTACCACATGGACCTGATCCAGCGGGCGATGATTCTGCTGCTCGCTCTCACCGGAAACACGGGCAAGCGCGGCGCCGGCATGCGCATCGGCGCCTGGTGGAACTTCTCGCTCAGCTACGACCGCAGTCTCGCGGGGCTAATGGGCGACGGGCCGCGCCCCAAGGTGCGCCAGATCGAGAAAATCATCCAAGCCACCACACGCGCGCAGAGCACGATGACCCCGGTGATGGTCTGGCTCTATGCCCATGACGAGGGCTACGCCAAGCTCGTCAACGAGCACTCGTACCAGGACCCGGAGTTGTCGCGACCTGTGAGCGAGTATGTACAGGAGGCGCTGGAGAAGGACTGGATGCCGGTCTTCCCCAAGCCAGGCAAGACGCCACGCGTCTTCATGTACTCCGGCATGAACCCGCTGCGCCGCTGGCCTTCGCCGGACGTGATCCGTGAGCACCTCTGGTCCAAGCTGGAGCTCATCGTGACGTGGGAGTTTCGCATGTCCAGCTCGGCCATGCAGTCGGACATCATTCTTCCCGCCGCGGGCTGGCACGAGAAGGCAGGCGTGAAATTCGCCCAGAGCTACGTGCCATACATCTGTGTCGGCGAGAAGGCGGTCGAACCGTTGTACGAGTCGAAGAACGAGTTCGACATTATGGCCAAGCTGGCAGCAACGATCGAGCGCCGCGCGCGTGAACGAGAGGAAGGCCAGTACAAGGACGTCTTCGGCCGCGACTATGACCTGCGCGACGTCGCGCGCCTCTGGAGCTATGATGGCCAGTTTGGTGAGGGGGACGCGGAGAAGGCATTGGACGTCGCCTTCCAGCTTTCCGAGCCCGTGCGCGGCGTGTCGTGGGAGGAAGCAGCACGCGTCGGTGCCGTGCGCGTGAAAAGCGCCGGTGGCTACGGACCGATCACGGCGATGGCCAGCGACCTCAAAGAGGATGAGCCGCTCTATCCCTTCGCCTGGTTTGTCGAGGGCAAAGAGCCGTGGCCAACGCTGACCGGCAGGCAACAGTTCTACATCGATCACCCATGGTATCTGGACGTAGGCGAGCACCTACCCACGCACAAGGAGGCGCCGCCCGCCGGTGGCGAGTACCCGCTGCGGATGACGGGCGGGCACACGCGCTGGAGCATCCACGCCATTTGGCGGGCCAATCGCACGATGCTGCGCCTCCAGCGCGGAGAGCCCGTGATGTACGTGAGCACACAAGACGCCGCCGCGCGCAATCTGCGTGACCACGACCTCGCCTGGGTGCGCAACGACGTCGGCGCCTTCAAGGTGCGGGTCAAGCTGGCGCCCAGCGTCCAGCCAGGCCAGGTCGTGATGTACCACGCCTGGGAGCCCTACCAGTTTCCTGGTTGGACGGGCCAGCAGGCCGTCAACCCCTCGCCCTGGAAGCCGCTGCATCTCGTGGGTGACTACGGCCAGCTCCACTACCGATTCGCCCTCGCACAGCCGAGTCACGTCTCCCGCGCCATGACCGTGGAACTGGAGCGAGTGACGTCATGATTCGTGACCAACGTCCTGAACCCAGGGGCCATTCAGCCCTAGGTGCGCCGCGGCGGGGCTGTGAGAATCGAGAATAGGAGGACCAGAGCAATGCAGGTGAAGCGCACCGACGCCAAGACGGAAGAACTGCTCAACCTGTCAAGCCAGGTCTGGAAGGCGGCGCGTAGCGCAACCGTCGTGCTTTCGCCGACGCCGTTGGAGATGCAGCCGGTGGACTACGTGCGCGCCTCTTGGAAAGGCCGGCCGTACGGCAACGCGAGCAGCATGGCAGTGAGAGCCCTCCACAACGGCGCTCAGATTTTCTTCCGGCTCCAGTGGAACGACGAGTCGCCGGACGGCAAGATCGCGGATATCAACCAGTTCGCTGATGCGGCCGCAGTGCTGTTTCCGCTTGTCGAAGACGCGCCGCTCCTCGGCATGGGCACGAAGGGCAAGCCAGTCAACGCTTGGCTCTGGCGCGCGGACTGGGAGCGACCGAAAAACGTTGCTGCCCAGGGCATGGGCACAACCCAGCGGCGGGACGACCCGGCGCTGGCCGCGGCATCGCGCCACGCGCGCGGTCGATGGGACGTCGTCGTGTCTAGATCGCTCAACGGGAAGAGCAGCCCGGCAGGCACTGTGTCGCTCACGCCCGGCACAGCTTCGAAGGTCGCGTTCGCTGTGTGGCAGGGCGGCAATCAGGAGCGGGCCGGCATCAAGGCCTTCTCTCCGGACTGGCAAGAGCTGCAGATCGAGGCCTAGCGGAAAGCGAGCGCCGTCATGGCAAAGCCGCAAGTCAAACGGCAATTGGCCTTCGTGTTCGACCTCAACAAGTGCCTGGGGTGCCAGACCTGCACGATCTCATGCAAGACGCTGTGGACCGATCAGCCGGACATGGAGTACATGTGGTGGAACATCGTCAACACCATGCCCGGGCGAGGCACCCCTCGCGACCGCGACCAGATGGGCGGCGGCTTCGATGCTGAGGGTCACGCCAAAGCAGGCGTGCTGCCCAGCGCGCGCGACTTCGGTGAGGCCTGGGAGTTCAACTACGACGAAGTCTTCTACGGCGGCAAGGGCCAGTCGGCATACCTCCACCCGCGCCGACCCGGCAGCAACGGCGCCGACGAAGCGCCCGACTGGGGCCCCAACTGGGATGAGGACCAGGGCGCGGGCGAGTACCCAAACAGCTATTACTTCTATCTGCCCACCATTTGCATGCACTGTGCTAATCCGGCGTGCCTCGCGGCGTGCCCGCGGCAGGCGATCTTCAAGCGTGAGGACGACGGCATCGTTCTTATCGATGAAGACCGCTGCGACGGCTATCGCTTCTGCATGGAAGCGTGTCCCTACAAGCGCATCTACTTCAACCCGCAGCGGTTCATCTCGCAGAAGTGCGTGATGTGCTTCGCGCGATTGGAGCAGGGCGTCGCGCCAGCCTGCGTGCGCCAGTGCCCGGGCCGCGTGCGTCACTTCGGCTATCTCGATGATCCGGACAGCGATGTCCACAAGTTGGTGAACACGTGGAAGGTGGCGATCCGGCTCCACCCCGAGTACGGCACGGAGCCGAACGTCTACTACGTGCCGCCGCTCGCTCCGCCGCGCTTTGACGAGAACGGCGAGGTCGACGAGGAGAACCCACGCATCCCGATGGAGTACCTCCGTTCGCTTTTCGGGCCTGACGTCGACGGCGCGCTTGCGACGCTGAAGCAGGAGATGGAGAAGACGCGCAATGGCGAGAAGTCCGAACTCATGGACATCCTGATCGCCTACCGCTGGCAGAACATGTTTATCCCGTTCGTGAACGACCCGGGCGAATTGAACCGGCCCACGGTGAAGGCGTGAT
>CAYQLM010000060.1:0-18304 GCA_964418365.1 uncultured Dehalococcoidia bacterium | reverse complement strand
GCGATCCGGCCGCCCGGCTTCAGCACCCTGCGACATGCTCTCAGCACGGAGAGCTTCTGACTCAGTCATCAGAGGACGTCCGTATGCACAACGGCGTCGAAGTAGCGCGCCCGGAACGGCAAATACGACCCGCTCGCCACCGCGAAGGAGCACTGGGAATGCACGCCGTCGCGCACGGCGCGGCCGAGCGCGCTGCGGATGCCCTCCGCGGGAACATCGGTCAACACCACGTCGCAGCCCGTGCGCTTCGCCAAATACACGCCCGGCCAGCCGGACCCGGCGCCGACCTCCAGGAGCCGGACGCCCGATCCGAGTTGAAGCGTTTGGCCCAGCAGATCAGCTTGGGCAGGTGTCGTGTAGCTGTTGATACCGGCGTTGATACCGTGCGCCTCGCGTTCCACGGCCAGCTCCGCCGCCGAAGGCGTCTTGCCGTAGTACTTGACCAGCTCCAGAAGACGGGGCGACAGCTTTCGTTCTGGGCTCATTCCGCCTGTCTCCTACGGCGACTCTTCGGCTTGCCAGCGCACCTCGTACAGGCGCACCGGCTCCTCGAACCCGCGCAACACTACTTCGCCCCGGTCCGCGAACAGGAAACCTTTGCCCGCCGCGAGCTGTCGCACCACGTCCGAAGCTAGGATCTCCTCGGCCTCAGCCTGGTCGCAGATGCGACGAGCGAGCTGCACCGCCGTGCCGAAGAGATCTTGCTCCTCGGCGACGGGCTCGCCGGCGTTCAACCCGATATGCACACGGAGCTGCTCATCGCCGTGACCCTCCACCGCCCGCTGGATCGCGACGGCACACTCAAGCGCTCCGCTGGCCGTCGCGAACGACGCCATGATCCCGTCGCCGGTGTGCTTGATCTCGCTGCCGTTGTGGGCGCGCAACGCCTCGCGCACGATGGCGTTGTGCGCTCGCACCAGCTCCTGCGCCTGCGCGTCCCCCAGCCGCTGGGTGAGAGACGTAGATGATGTCAGGTCGGTAAAGAGGATGCTGGCGAGCGCGGCCGGCTCTTGGGCAACACGCTGGACGTGCGGGAGTACCTGCGCCGCCGTCGGGCGCCCGCCGTCCCCGATGAATTCGTCCAGCGCGTCGAGGACCTGCGGCTCTATCTCGTTCGACCAGAACATCTCGGATTCGAGGATCCTCAGGCGCGCGCCCGGAATGCCCGCCGCCAGCCTTTGCGCCATCTCGACCGTTGGGAACTGCGCCCCGCGGGGATGGAGCACCAGTGTCGGTACGCGCACCTGAGGTAGCAGGCCGGTTACGTCGTGCTGGCGCGCGGCGCTGAAGTAGGCCCGCGCCTGCTCAAGCGTCTGGGACGCGCGGGCCAGCTCGCCGAGCCCGTGCGCGACCTCCGGAAGCTGCCAGCCGACCTGGGTGAGCATCAGTGTGTCCGTAAACAGCTCCCAGTCGCCCTGGTCTAGCAGCGCGAACAGCGTCTTCACGCGCGGGATCTGGTAGAACTCGGCCGCGCGGGCGAAGCCGCCGAAGAGGACCAGGTGCGAGACACGCTCCGGATGCTGGGCGGCGTACGCGATGACGACTGGCACCGCCCACATCTCACCGTGGAGCGCGAATCTTTGTAGCCCCAGCGCGTCCGCCACCGCGCCGATGTCCAGCGCCATCGCTTCGACGGAGAAGTCCGTGACGTCGCGCTCCGATAGTCCGGAGCCGCGGCAGTCGTACCGGATCAGGCGGCGGCGCGCCGCCATGATCCGGTGCCACTCCCAGGCCCGAAACTCCAGCTCGATGTTGGAGGATCCCAGCACCTGGATGAACGGTGTGCCTTCGCCCGCCTCACAGTAGGCGATGCTCACGCCATCGCTTGTCTTGCAGTACTGTATGCGCGGCTCCATCATTCCTCCTCCCGCCAGCGCACTTCGTAGAGCCGCACCGGCTCCTCGAAGCCCTTGGGCACCACCTCGCCGATGTCGGCAAACAGAAAGTCCTTGCCCGCCGCCAGCTCTCGTACCACGTTCGACACCAAGATCTGCCCGGCCTCCGCGTGATCGCAGATACGGCGCGCGAGCTGGACGCTCGTCCCAAACAGATCGCTCTCTTCCGCCACCGGCTCGCCCGCGTTCAGCCCCACGTGGACCTGCAGGTCGGCGTCATCGCGCGCACCGACGGCTCGCTGGATCGCGACCGCGCACTCCAACGCGCCGCTCGCCGTCGGGAAGCTCGCCATGATGCCGTCGCCGGTGTGCTTGATCTCCGTTCCGTTGCTACTCTTCAGCGCCTCACGGACGATGGCATTGTGCGCGCGCACCAGCTCCTGCGCCTTCGCATCGCCGAGACGTTGCGTGAGCGCGGTAGATGAAGTGAGGTCGGTGAAGAGGATGGTGACCAGGCCGGCCGGGGCGTGCCCGTCATCGGTCGCTGGTTCGACTCCCTCAAGAAACTCATCGATTGCGCGGAAGAAGGGTTCGCTTTCCTCGAAGTAAGGGTGGGCCTTTCCGTGTAGTACGACCAGCTGCGCGTTCGGTATCCTCGCAACAAGGCGTCTTCCTATGTCGACCTCCGGATGGAGAGCGTCCCGTTGGTGAAGGACGAGGGTCGGTGTGGCGATCTGGGGCAGAAGGTCCGACACATCAATCTCTATCATCGTCTCGAACGCTGCGCGCAGCGCCGCCGGTGTCTGGCCTTCTCTCAGAGCCGCCGCGAAGCGCGGTCCTTCTTCGCCCGCCGACCAGCCGAGTAGCCCGTGCGCGGTCGCCTCCGTGTAGAACTCCCAGTCTGCGTCGGCGACCGCGAGCATCGCCAAAGTTCGCTCCACGTCAAACGAGTCCCGCCCGCGGGCCGAGGCGTTCCATAAGATGAGGTGAGACAGCCGCTCCGGATAACGGGCGGCATAGGCCATGGCTATCGGCGCGGACGCGACCATGGCAGAGAGAGCAAAGCGCTCCAGGCTCAGATGGTCCACTACAGCTTCCAGATCCAAGAGCCAGGCTTCGAGCGAGAACTGACTAACGTCGCGTTCGGAATGGCCGAAGCCTCGGTTGTCGAACCGCACGACTATCCGTTTCTCCGCGTGCCGTTCGAAAGCGCGCCGGAAGGCAGCCATCTGCCACAGCACCTGAGAAATCGTAGTGGGCGGGGAGGGCATGTGGACGACCGGCATGCCCGCTCCCATCGTCCACAGCGCGATACTTACCCCGTCGCTCGTCTTCGCGTACTGGATGCGCGGCTCCATCAGCGCACCTATCCTACCACCATGACTCATTCTCCCGCCTCTCGATTTCCACTCTCGCCTCCGCCCTTGGCCCTTGGCCCTTGGCCCTTGCTACATTCCACCCATGGCCCTGCTCGTCCAGAAGTACGGCGGCACCTCGGTCGCCGACGCGGAGCGCATCCGGAACGTCGCCCGGCGCATCTCGGCGCGTCGTCAGGCCGGCGATCGCCTGGTCGTCGTCGTTTCGGCGATGGGAGACACCACCGACCGCCTGCTCTCGCTCGCTCGCGAGATAACGGAGCACCCGGAGGCGCGCGAGCTCGACCTGCTGCTCTCGACGGGCGAGACGGTCTCGATGACGCTCGTCGCGATGGCGCTGCACGCGCTGGGCGAGGACGCTGTGAGCCTCTCGGGCGCGCAGGCCGGCCTGCGAACGGACATGGTGCACGGTCGTGCGCGCATCCTCTCCGTCGAGCCAGGGCGCATCCACCAGGAGCTGGAGCGCGGGCGGGTCGTTATCGTCTCCGGCTTCCAGGGCATCAGCGAGGAGCTGGAGGTAACGACGCTCGGCCGAGGCGCGTCCGATCTCACCGCCGTCGCGCTCGCCGCCGGGCTCGAGGCCGAGCGCTGCGAGATCTACACAGACGTCGACGGCATCTACACCGCGGACCCGCGCATCGAGTCGTCGGCGCGCAAGCTGCGCGACATCAGCTACGAAGAGATGCTGGAGCTCGCTTCGCTGGGCGCGCGCGTGATGAACCCGCGCGCCGTCGAGCTGGGTGCGGTCTACGACATCCCGATCGTCGTCGCGTCGTCGTTCAAAGACGAGCCCGGCACCATGATCCACGGAGGCGTCAGTATGGAGCAGTACAACCGCGTGCGCGGCATCGCCCACGACATGGACGTGGCGAAAGTCACCGTCCGCGGCGTGCCCGACAAGCCCGGCATCGCGGCGGGCATCTTCGAATCGCTGGCGGAACGCCACATCGCCGTCGACACGATCGTGCAGAACGCGAGCGTAGAGAAGCTGACCGACCTCACGTTCACCGTGCACGTGAACGACCTGCCGAAGGCGGTCGAGGTCGTCGATCGCCAATCGAAGGAGATCGGCGTGACGAGCGTGGTGACAGACGACGCGCTCGGCAAGGTGAGCATCGTCGGCACGGGCATCCACTCGGCGCCGGGGTATGCGGCACGCATGTTCCGCACGCTGAGCGACGCCGGCATCAACATCGAGATGATCTCGACCGGCGAGATTCGCATCGCCTGCATCATCCGCCGCGACGAGGTCGAGAAGGCAGTGCGCGCGCTGCACACAGCATTCGAGCTGGAGCGCGCGGACCCGTCAGAACTATGACGGGGTGCTGTCATTCCGAGCCCTTCGGCTCCGCTCAGGACAGGCTCCGCGAGGAATCCTCGAGCAGGCGCGCCTCCACGCGGGGTGCAGGGGACGGAGTCCCCTGCCGGGGGGCCTGGGGGGTGTCCCCCCAAACAGAAACAACCCGCCCGCGAGTCCCCGCCATTGGCGGGGACCACGTAGGGCGGCAGTAGGAGGCAGGGATGTCTAAGCCCGTCCGCGTCGGTCTGCTTGGCTACGGCAACATCGGCCGCGAAGTGTTCGACTACTTCCGGCGCGGCCGCGACGGCATACGCATTACCCGCGTCGCGCGGCGCCGGCTGAACGCCGACGCGCCTCCCGCTGTTCGCAAGCTCATCGGCCGCGCGGAGGATGTGATCGCCGATCCGGACGTTGATCTCGTCATCGACCTCACGGGCGACGCGAAGGAGGGCGCGCGCTACACACTCGACGCCATCGCGCGCGGCAAGCACGTGGTGACGGCGAACAAGAGCGCGCTGGCCGCGCGCTGGAGCGACGTGATGGCGCGCGCGCAGCGAGCCGGCGTCTCGGTCGGCTTCGAGGCGACCGTCGGCGGCGGCATGCCCGTCGTGCGCACGATGCAGCGCCACATCGCCGCGGACGAGGTCGAAGCGTTCGCGGGCATCCTGAACGGCACCTGCAACTTCATCCTCACTCGCATGCGCGAGTACATCATCGCCAACCTCGACGATCCGTCGATTCAGAAGCGCTCGCTGCCGCTTGAGGAAGCGCTCGCCCTCGCGCAGGAGCGCGGCTACGCGGAGCCGGACCCGACGAACGACATCAACGGCGCGGACACGAAGTACAAGGTCGCCATCCTGGCGAACCTGGCGTTCGAAACCGCCGTCGATCCGAAGGCGATCGACTGCGCGGGAATCTGGCAGCCCGACCAGCGCATCATGCCCTCCGACCTCTACTTCCTGCACCATCCGCGCTACCTGGGCGGACGGTACGCGCTGAAGCTCGCCGGCATCGCGCAGCGAATCGCTGGCCGGCCGGCGCTGCGCGTCCACCCCGCGCTCATCGATACGCGCGGCGAGCTGTCCGACCTCGCCGCCGTCGATGAGAACTACAACGGCATCGTCATCCGCGGGCGCAGGCTCGGGACGCAGTTCATCAAAGGCCTCGGCGCCGGCCCGAAGCCAACAGCAGTATCGATCGCAAGCGACGTGCAGGAGATCGCCTCGGCGGTCCAGCGCGGCGCCGCGGGGCCGGACGTGCCTCTGGTTCGAGACACGGGCGCGCTGGGCGACGTGCGCAAGATCGTCACGCGCGGCTACATCCGCTCCTTCTCGCCGGACACGAAGGGTATGTTCGCGAAGAAGCTGGAGATCCTCGCCGAGCACAAGGTCAACGTGCAGTCGGTCGTAAACGTGAAGGAGTTCGTCTACGGCCGCGAGCGCGCCATGCCCGACTACATCGAGATCGATTCGACGCCGGACGGCGCGGTCCAGGACGCGCTGCGCGCCTTCCGCCGCCTGCGCGGCGTGCGCGACGCGATGTACTTCAGGATCCTCGAGCTGTAGGGGCGGCTCGCGAGACGCCGCGCGTGGACAAGAACGAAGCGATCATCCGCCGTTACGTCGATGAGCTCAATGATCGGAACCTCGCAATCCTCGACGAGGTCGTGGCGCCGTCAGTCATCTTCGGGCCGGATGAGACACTAAGCCTCGATGAATACCGTCAGTTGATCGTCGGAAGGATCGAGCGTCTTCCTGGCTACCACGTAACGATCGATAGGGCGTCTGCCAACGGCGACGAAGTATCGATTCACTGGACGTTTCGCGGCAAGGATCAGAGTACCGGCGAGGAGGTCGTCGGCAAAGCAGCGAGCGTATACCGCATCGCTGGCGGGAGAATCGTGGAGGTTCGGAGCCTTCCAGAAGACGCTCCTGGCGAACGCCGCGTCTAGGGGCGGCTCGCGAGCCGCCCGGGCATTGTCATTCCGAGCGCAGCGAGGAATCTGGACTCTCGCGAATTACGTTTGTTCCTTGACCCTGACCCTTGGCGCTCGCTACGTCAGCCAGCTGTTGCCCACGAAGGCCAGCAGCAGGCCGCGGATGTTCTTGCCGATCAGCACGGCGATCATGAAGCGCCAGAAGTTCATCCGGGACGCGCCGGCGGTAAGCCCCGCCAGTTCAAAGAACGGGTTCGGGATGGCCGAGAGCACCAGGAGGGTGATGAACCCATAGTGGTCCATCAGCCAGTCCACCCAGTGGACGATGCGTTCCACGGGCTTCCTGATGCGCGCCGGCACCTGCAGCCGCCCCTCTTCGACGGCCTCCGAGCCCGCGGCGCCCGCGGCGTACGCCGTCACCTCGCCGAGCGCCATCCCCGTGCCGCCCAGCAGGCCGACGGCTATCGGGTTGAGGTTCTTCGCCTGCGTAACGATCAGCGTCTGGCCAGCGGCCGTGAGGCCCGGCACCGGAATGAACACCGTCGCCGTGCTCGCGAGGTTCGCAAGGAAGACGCCGGCATAGCCGAAGCTCTCCAGGTGCTTCGTCAGGTCCGGTACGACCAGCGTCACCACCAGCAGCCCGACGGACGGGACCAGGAACAGCAGGCCGAGGATGATCGCCACGATCATCCTCCCGCGGCGGCTCTTGGGGAGCCGGCCCTCCAGCCAGCGGTACACGACGGCCGCCCAGGGAACCGATTCCGCGACTTCCTCGATGCCTTCCTCGACGACTTCCTGGACGGCCTCGATGTCCGCCTCAATCGTCTTCAGCGTCGAATCGTGGAGATCAGCGTCCGGTGCGTGTTCCACGCCGTCAGCGTACCAGACGCTTGACGACTGGTATCCGCGGGACTACCCTAATGCCGCCCCAATCGAGAGGAGAACGCTATGCTAAGCCGTGTCGATCGCATCCAACTCGCCGTCGAGGACAGATCAGCCGCAGAGCGCACCTTCCGCGATCTGCTGGGCGCGGAGAAGGTGCGCGAGGACAAGGTCGCGGTGCTCGGTGCTGCGCGAACCGTCATGCAGGCCGGCAGCAGTGAGTTCGAGCTGCTCCAGCCGGACGGCGGGGGCCTCGTGCGCTCGCACCTCGACCGCTGGGGTGAAGGCCTCTTCGCTGCCGGCTTCTCGACGCCGAACCTGTCCGCCCTCTGTTCGCGCCTCTCGTCGAAGGGCATCCTCTGGCGCGAGGAGGCGGGGCAGGTGTTCATCGAGCCGACGCAAACGCCCGGCCTGCGCATGGTGCTCTCACCTGACGCCGAGCGAACGCCGGCCGGTCTCATTACGTGGCTGTACGAAGTGACGAACATCGTGGACGACCACAAGGCCGCGGCTGCGTTCTACGCCGACACCTTCGGCCTGGACGCGAGCAAGTTCTCGCCGCTCGCCAGCAAGGACTACGGCTACAAAGGCCAGCTCACGCTCTTCGACCCGCCCGCCCGCCTCGACCGCATCGAGCTGTCGCAGATCACCGACCCCGAGCGCGCCATGGGACGCTTCGCCGCCAAGCACGGCCAGTCGATCTACATGTGCTACGTCGAGACCGACGACGTGAGGGCTATAATCGAGCGTCTCGAGCGCCACAACGCCCGCTTCGCCCGCCGCCAGGACGAGCACAACCCCGAGGGCCTCTTCATCCACCCGAAGTCCCTCCACGGTGCCCTGATGGGCGTCAGCCGCACCAACCTGGCCTGGGTGTGGTCGGGACGGCCGGAGCTGGCCAAGGCCCGCTAGCCGCGTCCGCATCCGCCCGCTTAGATTCATTCGGTAGTGGGCCCTTCTCGTCGCTGTGCTATACTCCGCACAACTCTATCCACACAAGGGAGGTCCATCATGAGGACAACAGCACTCCAGATGCGCCCCGAGGTCCGAGCGGCCTAAAACTACAACCTCCGCTCGACATCGGGTGCGCTCCTGCCCGACTGTCGTTTCATATCGCGCCCATCCCACGCGCCGCCGGCCGTGGATGCGCGTCCTACTGTAAGGAGCATCTTCTGTTGTCTACGCCTGTTTCTCACCAAACGACGAACCACGTCCCGGAATCCGTCGCCCGCATTGCGGACCTCATGGCCACCTTTCGCGCGCCGTGGTTCCTCTGCGGCGGCTGGGCCGTCGACGCCTGGCTTGGTCGCCATACCCGCGATCACGGCGACGTCGATATCGTGATCTTTCAGGACGACCACCGCGCGTTCTTCGAGCACATGGCCGGCTGGCAGACGGTTGCTCACGACATGCAGGTCGATGGCGGCACCGCCGAGCCCTGGAACGGCCGTCCTCTCACGCTTCCTGCCCACATCCATGCCCGCTATCCCGTCACAGGGGAGCAGCTCCCCGACCGCGTCGACAACGCCGGAGGACAGGGCTTCGGCCTCGATGTCCAACTCAACGAGCGTGAGGGCGGCGACTGGGTCCTCAGACGCAAGCCTCTCATCACCCTGCCGCTGAGCCGATGCGTCCAGCCGTCCGGCTGGGGCCTGCCGACGGTGGTCCCGGAAGTCCTGCTCTTCTACAAGGCCAAGCGGCCGCGCCCCCACGACGAGCTCGACTTCGCCGCGCTGCTCCCCCACCTCGCCGGTGAACAGCGCTCTTGGCTGCACGACACGATCTCCCTCCTCAAGCCCAGCCACCCTTGGCTGGCGCAGCTCTCGTAGCTTGCGACCAGCCACCCGGTAGGGGGTCAGTTTGACTGACCCCCTACCATTCATTCGACTGGCTTGACAGCGCACGGATGTTCTGATACTATCGACCTATAAGAACGCACATTCTATCGGAGCTAGACCCATGAAGCGCCATCGATGTCCCGACTGCGGCGGCCCGCTCGTCCACGCGGAGGGCTGCGCCACCTGCCCGGTCTGCGGTTTCACCGCCTGCGGCCGCACGCCGGTTACGGCGCTCAGCGCGCGGGCGCGCGCGCGGGCCGTGCGCGCGCGGCGTCCCCGTCGCGCATTCGCTGCGCGTTGACACCAAAAGGCCATACGCTATGATGGCTGCGGCCGATGGATGTCACCAACCGCACCATCATCATCGTCATCGGACTCGCTTGGATCTCTCTCGCCATCTTCGTCATCCTCTTCGCCTGGGGCGCGCCCGATCAGAGCATCGATAAGCTCGGCGACTTCGCCGGCTACCTAAACGACCACAACAACACTGGCACAAAGCTCGTCGTCACTTTCGGCGGGCTCATCTTCGCGCTGCTCGGCGTCATGCTGCTCATTCTCGAGCTGGCGCCGCCCGAAAGCGGCAGCGTGCATGTGGCGCAAGCCGGCTCCGGCGACGTGCGCATCGGCACCCACGAAGTCCAGCAGCGCCTGGAAGAAGAGCTGCGCGGCATGCCGGGCCTGCGGGACGTGCAGGTCGCCGTCGCCTCGCGCGGCGGCAAGGCAGAGGCGCGGCTGGAGCTGTACATCGCCTCGGACGCCGATCTGGCTGCCGTGACCGACGCCGCTTGCCGTCGAGCGCGCGACGTCATCGAAGTTCGCCTGGGCGTCGAGCTCGCATCGCCGCCTCAGGCCAAGGTCCATTTCCGCGGTCTCAGTTCGAGCACCGCGGCAGCCAGCGTCCCGCCGGCAGTAACACGCAACCCATTTGCGCCGCCCGCCCCAATGACACCCGGAACAAGCGCATCGCCCAGCAGTGAGAGCAGCCGTGGTACAGCTACAGAAAGCCCGCCCGAGGATCGCCCCGCCGGAGCCTGAGCTCCTGCCAGCGGTGATCGAGAGCTTGCTCTTCATCGCCGGAGAGCCGCAGGAGATCGGCACGCTCGCGAAGAGCCTCGGCGTGACCAAGAAGCAGGCCGAGAACGCCATCGACGCGCTCGTGGGGATGCGCGACGAGCGCGGCGTCTTTGTGCAGCGCCTGGGCGATCGCGTGCAGCTCGCCACCGTCCCCGACGCCGCCCCGTACATCGAGCAGTTCATGGAAGTGGAGCACGGAACCCTATCGCGCGCCTCGCTTGAGGCGCTGGCGATCATCGCCTACCGCCATCCGGTTACCCGCACCACGATCGAGGCGGTCCGCGGTGTCAACTCCGACCACGCCGTAGCGACGCTGGAAGCGCGCGGCCTGATCGAGGAGGTCGCCCGGGCGCCGGGCCCGGGGCGCCCCGTGCTCTTCGCGCCCACGGTGCGCTTCCTCCAGTACTTCGGCCTCCAGCGCACGGACGACCTGCCGCCTCTCCCCGACCTGCCGGAGCTGCCTCAGCTGGGGCCGTCAGGCAACGGCTCCGCCCACCAGCCCGACGAATCGGCGGCCGATGAGCTAGCTGCACCTGAAGCCAGCGAATCCTAAGGAACGCCGGCCTCCCTGATGTTTGTGGGCGTTTGCCGTCTCACTCTGCGCATGCCGGAGAACGCCTCGCTCAAAGACAAGCGTCAGGTCGTCCAATCGATCGCCAGCCGCGTGCGGAACAAGTTCCACGTCGCCGTGGCGGAGGTAGGCGAACTCGAGCGCTGGCAGGTCGCAACGCTCGGCATCAGTTGCGTTTCGAATGAGGCCCGCCACGCGCGAGAGACGCTCGACAACGTCATCGCATTCGTCCAGCACCAGCGCCTCGATGCCGAATTGCTGGAGAGCGAGATCGACGTGACGCCGGCGTTCTAGCGGGTCTGCCGCCCGATCAGCGCCCGACGACGAGCGTTACGGTGTCACCCTTTGACACGGCCGTCCCCGGCGAGGGGCTCTGCTGGATCACGATCTGCTTCTGGCTACTGTCGCCCTTCATCTCGATGACGAAGTACTTCAGCCCGGCATCCCCCAGGGCACTGATCGCAGCGAGCACGTTTTCGCCCTGCAGGTTCGGCAAGCTGCCGGGCAGGACGACGACGGTCGAGGGCGCTTGCCCGCCCGGCGACTGCGATTGTTCCGCCCCCTGACCGACAAGCTGCGCCGTCGGCTGCGGCTGCGAGCGCACGGTTTCGCCGCCGCTGTTGCCGCCGCGATTCCAGAACAGCACGATACCGACGCCAACAAGCGCCACGATGATGAGGCACGCCACGACCCAGCTCGGCGAGATGAGCGGCGCGCCCACCTCCCGGGCGACGTCCGGCAGCGGCGGCAGCTCGGGCTCCGGACGGGCGCCCGGCATCTGCTGCACCAGCTCGCGCGCGTTGAGCCCTAGATACTGCGCGTACGTCCGCATGAACGCGCGCGCGTACACCGGCGCCGGCAGCGTTTCGAGCTGCCCTTCTTCCAACGCCTGGATGTACTTGCTGGAGATCCGTGTGTCGCGCTCGACGTCGGTGAGGGTGAGCCCGCGGGCAGTCCTTGCCTGCGTCAGCGCCTTCCCTAGCTCATGTGTCGTCATGCAGTGGGTCTCGATCCGACTATAGCCAGCGATATGTTTGCTCGCAAGCGAAACGAGTTTCGCGTTACAAAAGACGCGATTGTCGTGCTAACATCGTCGCGTTATGTTGATGACAACATGCGCATCTTTGTCATTGGAGGCACGCGCTTCATCGGTCCGCCCGTCGTCCGGCGGCTGGTCGATCTCGGCCACGATGTCACAATTTTTCATCGCGGCGAGACGGAAGCCGATCTTCCGCAGGGCGTTGAGCACGTCCACGGCGATCGCGCGCGGCTCGACAGCCATGCAGCCGCCCTGCGTCGCCTAGCGCCGGGCGTCGTGCTCGACCTCACGGCCTACAGTGAGCAGGACGCCCGTGGCGCGGTCGATGTGGCCCGCGGCGTCGCCAGCCGGCTCGCCGTGGTAAGCAGCCAGGATGTCTATCGCGCGTACGGCCGCTTCCACGGCGCCGAGGCCGGCCCGCTCGAGCCGCTGCCGGTGACCGAGGACTCCGCTCTGCGGTCCCAGCTCTACCCCTACCGAGGCAAGATCAGCGGGCTGGACGATTACGAGAAGATCCTCGTCGAGCGGGCCGCCGCGGCCGCCCCCGAGCTGCCCGCCACCATCCTGCGCCTGCCCGCCGTCTACGGCGAGGGCGATTACCAGCACCGGCTCGCGCTGGAGCTGCGCCGCATGGAGGGCGGCCGCCCCGAGTTCCTGCTCGACGAGCGCCTCGCCCGCTGGCGCTGGACGCGCGCGTATGTCGAGAACGTAGCGGCGGCGATTGCACTCGCTGTGACGGACGCCCGCGCTGCCGGCCGCATCTACAACGCCGGCGACGATGCGCTCACCTACGCCGGCTGGGTGCACGCGATAGGCGACGCGGCGGGCTGGTCAGGCGAGATCCGCGACGTGCCCTCCGAGCGCCTGCCGGCAAGCCTGCGCCCGCCGCCGGGCGATTACGAACAGCACCTCGTCGCCGACACGACCCGCATCCGCCGGGAGCTGGGCTATCGAGAGGTGGTATCGCTCGAGGAAGGTCTCCGCCGCGCCGTCGCCTGGGAACGCGAGAACCCCGCCGAGCAAACGTAGGGAGGCCGCCTGAAGGCCGCCCCTACTCGTGACGCGTGATCGACTCGAGCAGACGCCGCGACGCCTGGCTGATCTCATCGACCGCGGCGCTGAAGGCCGTCTCGTTCGCGCGCGCCGGCTTTCGATAGCCGCTGATCTTGCGCACGAACTGCAACGCGGCCGCCTCGATCTCGTCGTCGGGCGCAACTTCCTGGCGCTGACGTAGCTGCTTGATGCTCCTACACATCGTTCTAGAAAACCTCCGGGCAGCAGGGCAGCGGTTCCCACGAAAACAGCGCGTCTGCGCGGCGAATGGCGTTACCGTCGCCCTCCACGCGGCCCGCGCGCTGGAGGGTCGCCAGCCGGGTCCCGCCCAGGTAGACCGCGCCCAGGTCTGCTGCGCTGAGCGTGATGTCAGGCTCAGCATCGGTACGACGGCAGCGCGCGCCCTCCGCTCCGGTTTCCAGCTCGTACCGCCCTTCGTTCCAGGCGCAGAACGGATCGCGCACGTCCAGCACAACGCGTCCGGTCGCGCTGTACCGCCGCCCCTCCAGCGCCGGAACGACATCGACGACGCGGACCCAGAGCGAGTCGTACGGCCGGCGCACCAGCCGGCGCGGATCCGCCAGCATCCAGTAGAGCGGCTCATCGAGCGGCCGGTGCTCCGCCTGGATCGACCCGATCAGGTCGACGCCGAAGATGTACTGCCAGAGGGCGTTGTACGCCTGGTCCGTGACCGCCGTCAGCTCCTGCACGGCAAGCGTGCCGTTGGCGCCCTCGCTACCGCCTTCGGGGCGGATGCGGTAGCGAGCGTACCCGAGCACGCGGCCGTCCTCTTCGTGCTGCACGTAGAAGCGCGCGCCGGCGCGCCGCTCCATATCGGAGCCGCGCAGGGTGTGGTGACGCCACCAGAACTCGTTGCGTGTGCAATAGCCGGGCCTGGCAGTGCGGGCTTGGTCGTACACCGCCGGCCATGCCTCGAGGGCCTCTTCACGCGAGACGAGCCGCAGACGGCCGCACGACGGCGTCTCGCGCGCCAGGCCGGTGCGCAGCCGGTCGATCTTGAACTCCACGTCCTGGGCGGCCAGCCCGTAGCCGAAGCGGCCGTAGATCACGCTCTCAGAGGCCCACAGGCCGGCGAGTGGCTCGGCGCGCTCATGGACGTCGTTGAGCTGGCGCTCCATCACCTGGCGCAGGATGCCCTGACGCCGGTGCGTCGGCTTCACCGAGACCCAGGTCACGCCGGCCATCGGCAGCACGCCTCCCGGAGTTGTCACGTCAAACGACTGAATCGCCGTCGTCCCGACGATCTCATCGCCGTCGAACGCCGCCAGCGTCCGGTCGAACTCCATCAGGGGCTCGTTCTCGGCGAGGTGGGTTGGATTGAGCTCCCAGCCGAACGCGGACATGTTGGCGAGGGAGAACGTCTCCCACTCCTCGTGGACGATCGGCCGGATTTCGATGCTCACAACAGGCTCCTTGGAAGTGTGCAGAGCAGTGTAGCAAATGCGTCACCACTGTCACTCTGAGCGGAGCAAATGCGCCACGACTGTCATTCTGAGCGGAGCGCCGCGCAGCGAAGAATCTGGCCCCTCGGCGAGGCGTGCCGATCTCCGCTGCCGCGTGAGCGAGTGCCACGCATTCGCGAGCGATCAGATTCCTCGCGGAGCCTGTCCTGAGCGCAGCCGAAGGAGTCGGAATAACAAAAGGGATGTATGCTACGCTTCCGAGCGCTATGCCCGAGGTGACGTTCGCGATCGCGCTGGCGAGCGGCCAGGCGGTGACTGCAGTCCGAACTCAGCCCGAGGGGAAGACGGGCGCGATCGTCGCGTACGCGCCCGGCGCGGGGTCGAACGTGCACGATCCGTTCGGCCGGTATCTCGCGCACCGCCTCGCGGAGCACGGCATCTCGACCGTGCGCCTACAGTTCCCGTACATGGAGTCCGCCTCAGGCGGACGCCCCGATCCGCCGGCGCTGCTCGAAGCGACGTGGCGCGCCGCGATCGACGCCTTACGCGACGAGTCGCCGCGGCTCATCGTCGGCGGCCGCTCGATGGGCGGACGCATCGCTTCCCAGGTGGTCGCCACCGGCGCGGAGGTCGCCGGCCTGGCGCTCTTCGCCTACCCACTCCACCCGCCCGGCCAGCCAGCCAAGCTCCGCGACAAGCACCTGTCCGGTATCGGCGTCCCAACGCTCTTCTGCTCCGGCACGCGCGACGCGTTCGCCACGCCCCAAGAGCTGGGGAGCGCCGCATCGAAGATCGACGGCGCGACGCTGCACTTCCTCGAAGGCGCCGACCACGGCTTCGCCGTGCCTAAGGCCAGCGGCCGCACGCGCGAGGACGTGTGGGAGGAGGCGGCGCTGGCGTTGCTCGATTGGCTGAAGAAACTCACTTAAGGAGACCATCCATGCCCGACGACAACTTTCCCACCTACGCCCAGCTCTCCGAGCGCGAGGACGACGTTCCGAAGGGCGCCAACTGGGGCGTCTTCGGCAAGGACGACCAGCTCGGCACGATCAACTTCCTGACGCCGGAGCGCATCGCGGCGGCGGCCAAGCTCGTGCGCACGGGCGCCGTCTTTCCACTCGACCTGCCCCTGCACCTGCCCGACCCGCCGCTCTTCAGCCGCGGCATGTACAAGCAGACGATCCGCCGCTTCGAGGGCGGGCTGGGCCACGACGACCACCTCGATAACTTCTACCTGCAGGCCTCCAGCCAGTGGGATAGCCTGGCGCACGTCGGCCATCCGCGCCACGGGCTCTACAACGGCGTCACCGCGGAGCAGGTGACGGGCCAGGACGGCTCGCGCAACGGCGTCGACGCCTGGGCGCAGCGCGGCATCGCCGGACGCGGCGTCGTGCTCGACGTGGCGCGCTACCTCGCGTCGCAGGGCTCACCGATCGATGCGATGACCTCGCGCGCGATCACCGTCGCGGAGCTGGACGCGACAGCGGCTGCGCAGCGCGTCGCGATCGAGCCCGGCGACGTGCTGCTCGTGCGCACGGGCTGGGAAGAGATGTACATGGCTGCTGACCAGTCGACTCGCGAGCGTATCGCGGCCGACCTGCACGCGCCGGGCATCGAGGGCAGCACGGAGATGGCGGGCTGGCTCTGGGACCATCGCATCGCCGCCGTAGCCTCGGACTGCCCCGCGCTCGAACCGTGGCCGTGGGACCCGGCGGCGGGTGTGCTGCACGTGCGCGCGCTCTGCTTCTTGGGCATGCCCTTCGGCGAGCTGTGGCACCTGGACGGCCTCGCGGCGGACTGCGCCTCGGACGGTGTCTACGAGAGCTTCTTCACCTCGGCGCCGCTGAATCTTCGTGGCGGCATCGGCTCGCCGCCGAACGCCCTGGCGATCAAGTGACTAACAGGCCGGAGGCCTGTCTGTCACCCTGAGCGAAGCGAAGGGTCTTTCTGAACAACTGGGGAAGCTGCAGATACAAAGAACCAGGATGCCTAACCTGGTTTGCAGGACAGACATCCCGGCTCTTTGGGCGGGTGTTCCACGAGAGGGGGAGCAATTCCCGTGGTATACCCTTCAACGATGATCATAAGGCTCAGATGTTAAGGAAAGGCTAACAGTGGGCAAAAAGCCTACCACAGTGGCGTTGCAATGACGGCCGGCCCGTCCGAGCGCCTCGCCGGCCTCTCAGGCAGCACGCGCCGCCTGCTCGACTACGTCGCATTGCTGCCGGAAGGAGCCGCCTACGCCGTGCTCCGGCACCTGGCCCGCATCAGCGAGGAAGACATGGTCGTCGACCTGAGGGAGGCCGTCGATGCGGGCGTTCTCGCGGTCCTGCCGGGCCAGCCTAACGCCTACGATTTTGTCGATGCTGATCTGAGGGCGCTCATTCTGCGAACCATAGGCGAGGAGCGGCTGCCCAAGCTGCGCTCGCGGGTCGAGGCGGCGCGGCGTCGCGTCGAGGGGCCGGACCGGTAGCCATCTGCGCCGCACCCTGTTAACGTAGTCGTTAAGAGGAAGTACTCTCGACAGCCGAAAGGACTGGTATGGCCGATCCCACACTGACCAACGTCCTCCCCGAACAATCAGAAGCCGTTGGCACATTGGTGTACGAGGCATTCAAGAACATCGCGGAGCGTCACAACTTTGAGCCGGCGTTCCCCTCGCCCGATCTCGCGCAGCTCATCGTGCGCCTGCTCGCCCAGACCGAGGGCTACCAGTCCTACCAGCTCGTCGACGGCGAGCGACCCGTCGCGTGCAACTTCGGAGACGAACGCGACGAGGTCGTCGGCGTGGGGCCCGTCGCGGTCGCGGTCGACCGGCAGGGTCAGGGACTCGGCCGACGCGTCATGGAAGCGCTGATCGAGCGCGCCGAGCGCAACGGCTTTCGCTCGATCCGGCTCGTCCAGGTGGCCTACAACATGCAATCGTTCTCGCTCTACCACAACCTGGGCTTCAATGCGACCGATCTGCTCGCGAACATTCGTGGCCGGCCTGGCGCAGATCAGCAGCCGCGCGACAAGGTGCGCGAGTACACATCGTCGGATCTCGAGGCGTGCAATGCGCTCCACAAGGACGTGCATGGCCTCGACCGGCGGCACGACATCGAGTTCATCGCGAAATTCGCGCCGCCGCTCGTCGTCGAGCGCAACGGCGAGATCGCGGGCTACCTCTCGCGCTTCCCGGGCGAGGAGACGTTCGTCACGCACGGCGTCACGCGCGACGAGCAGGCGCTGCGCGATCTGATCATCGGCATGGGAGGCGCGTCGGCGGGCAACGTCCACATGCTGCTGCCGGCATCGCATTCGGAGACGCTGCGCTGGGCGATGGGCCAGGGGTTCCAGCTTCTGGAGCTGGACAGCTACATGGTGCGCGGCGAGTACCAGGCGCCGATGGGCTGCTGGGTGCCGTCACCGTTCTACTAGGCGCCGTAGGGGCCGAGCTTTAGCTCCGTCCGGCCCTTGCGCAGCCTGCGTCTCCTACGGGGCGTTGCTTGTGGGCGTGGCTCGAGTCGAACCAGCCTGGTCAGTTCCCTCGAACGCTATCGGCGGCACCTCGGCCTTGCAGCCCTCGATGTCGAGCTTGGCCGTGGGATCGCGCAGGAAGTCCAGCCGGAGCGCGGAGATGCACGGCGGCCCGTCCGCTAGCACGCCGCCATCGTGCGTGAGGTTCGGAAACACGGCGACGGTTGGGTGCGTGAATGCTTTGGCTGCGCGCTGCGCGTAGGCGGGCGGCGCGAACGGGTCCAGCTCGCCGGTGAGGATGAGCGCCGGAACGGCGCTGGCGGTCTCAACGTGCCCGATCACGGTGGACCGTGCTTTGGTCGGCCAGCGAAGGCAGAGGTCGAACAGCGGGTCGTGGGCGAACACGCTGAACTGCGGATAGAGCGTCTCCTCCGCCTTTAGGTTAAACCTGACAACGTGCTCATCCACGTCCTCGCAGTATGCGCTGAAGGTCGCCCCCCAGGGGTCCCCGTTTGGC
>CAYQLM010000059.1:0-18816 GCA_964418365.1 uncultured Dehalococcoidia bacterium | reverse complement strand
ATCCGGCCTGCCACGTCTACGCTCTTTGGTATCTTCCTGATCAGGAAGATACAAGGATGACAAGACGGGCGGCTATTCGTTCAGAATCGCGAGCCAGCGCTGATAGACGGCCCTTCTCGGCGCGCCTAGCGTCGTCGCGACCTCTTGTACGGCGTCGCGGGCGCGAACGCCGCGGCCCTTCAGCCGCCGGAGCGCGGCATCGAGCTCCTCCTGCGAAGCCGGCTTCGCGTTCTCGCGCTGCGCACCTTCGATGACGAGCGTGAACTCACCGCGCGCCTGCTCGAAGTGATCGATAGCCTCCGAGATCGTCCCGCGAAAGATCTCCTCGTGCAGCTTCGTCAGCTCGCGGCAGACGGCGATACGCCGGTCGCCGAGCGCGTTGCGCAGGTCCTGCAGCGATCGCCGCACCCGGTGCGGCGCCTCGAAGGCGACAAGCGTGTCGCTCCCGTTCGAAACGTCTGCCAGCAGCCTCCGGCGCTCGCCGGCCGCGCGGGGAAGGAAGCCGAGGTAGCGCACTCTCGCGGTGGGTAGCCCGGAAGCCGCGAGCGCCGCGGTGAGCGCCGAAGCGCCCGGCACGGGCACGATGCGCACGCCCTCCGCAAGCGCTGCCGCGACGAGGTGAACGCCGGGGTCACTGATCGCCGGCATGCCGGCTTCCGAGACGAGCGCGACATCGCCCTCGCGGAGCGCCTCCAGTATCGCAGGCGTGCGCTGCCCGTGGCTGTGCTCGGTGTAGCTGAGCAAGCGAGGCGCAGGAATGCCGTGGTGCGTGAGCAGCTTCCGGATGGTGCGCGTGTCCTCTGCAACGATCAGCGGCGCTTCCCGCAGCACGCGCAATGCTCGCAGCGTGATATCTTCCAGGTTGCCGATCGGCGTCGCGACGATATACAGCGTGCCCATTCATGCCTCCAGGCTTATGCGCCTAGATTTTTGTACATTTCCTCCGATTGTACCCAGCGGCAGATTGACGCAAACGCCGCGGCTTTGATACAGTCGATCCTAACAACATCGCCTCACAAACAGCTAAGAGGACCGCTAATGATTGAAGTCCGAAAGCTGGCAGGGACGCACCCTCCGGCCTCGATCCGCGCACCTTCCGCCGGGCGGGGACTGGAAGCAGAGGAGGTAGTCATGTCCATCCCCCAAGCGAAGCAGATGCGCCGCGCTTACGGGTTCGATGAAGTTGCCATCGTCCCTGGGGACGCGACCATCAACCCCGCGATGACTGAGATCGCCCTGCGCGTCGATCACCTCGAGTTTCAGTTGCCCATCCTCGCCGCGGCGATGGACGCCGTCGTCAACGCCCAGTTCGCCGCCCAGTTCTCGAAGCTGGGCGGTTTGGCCGTGCTCAACCTGGAGGGCGTCCAGACCCGCTACGACGACCCGGACACCGTTCTCGAGGAGATGGCGCACGCCTCGCCTAAGGAAGCGACGACGCTCCTTCAGCGCCTCTACGCCGAGCCCATCCGGCCGCAGCTCATCGCCGAACGGATCCGCCAGGTGAAGGACGCCGGTGGGGTCGCGGCCGTCTCCTGCACACCGATGAACACCAAGAAGTTCGCGCCGATTGCGAAAGAGGCCGGCACCGACGTCTTCGTCGTCCAGTCGACGGTCACAACGGCTCGGCATATCTCCTACAGCGAGAAGGGTCTCGTGCTTTCGGATCTCGTCCAGCGGATGGCGCCGACGCCTGTTCTCGTCGGCAACACGGTCAGCTACCAGGGCTGCAAGGAGATCATGGAGATGGGCGTGAGCGGCGTCCTCGTGGGCGTCGGCCCAGGCTCGGCCTGTACGTCCCGAGAAGTGCTCGGCATCGGCGTCCCGCAGGTCACCGCCACGATGGACTGCGCCGCCGCGCGCGACCAGTACTACCGCGAGAGCGGCCGCTACGTCCCGATCATCACGGACGGCGGAATCCGCAGCGGCGGCGACATGTGCAAGGCCTTCGCCGCCGGCGCCGACGCGATCATGCTCGGCTCGATCCTGGCCGCCTGCGAAGAAGCGCCCGGTCGCGGCCACCACTGGGGCATGGCCACACCCCACGCCGATCTGCCCCGCGGCGTGCGCGTGAGCGTAGGCGTCACGACAACGCTGCAGCAGGTGCTCTTCGGTCCCTCGCACCGCACAGACGGCACCGAGAACTTCGTGGGCGCGCTGCGCACCTCGATGGGCATGGTCGGCGCGCGCACCATCCGCGACTTCCAGAAGGCTGACCTCGTCATCGCCCCCTCGATCAAGACCGAGGGCAAGCAGATCCAGCGCGCGCAGAGCTAGCAAACCAGACGAATGTTAGGGTAGGGGCGCATGGCCATGCGCCCCTACGTGGTTCGTATGACCAGCACGCGTTCCTTCCCCGATAGGTCGCGCCTCGTTTCGATCCGGGCGTGGGGGAAGGCTGCGCGGGCAACATCGCGCACTCGCCGGCCCTGGTTCCACTGGTGCTCCGCCAGCAGCAAGCCGCCGGGCCGGAGCAGGGTAGGGGCCTGCCCGATCAGCGCCTCGATCAGGGCCGTGCCGCATGCTCCTGCGTGCAGCGCGGCCTCCGGCTCGTGATCGAGCAGCTCCGGCGGTAGCTTTCTGTACAGACGGGTCGGCACGTACGGCAGGTTCGCGACGATCACATCGACAGGCGCTCGCAGCATCGATAGCAGGGAGCCCCGCACGAAACCGATGCGCCTCGTCACGCCGTGCGTCCCGGCATTCCGGCGCGCCAGCGTCAGCGCCTCGGGCGAGATGTCGACAGCCACAAGTCGCGCCTGTGGTGCGCTGACTGCGATCGCGACGGCGATGGCCCCATTGCCGGTGCCAACGTCCACAACGCGCATGGCCCTTGGCCCCTGGCCCCTGGCCCACTCGATCGCCAGCTCGACCAGCAGCTCCGTCTCCGGCCGCGGGATGAGCGCAGCGGGCGTGCACTCCAGCTCGAGTCCGTAGAACTCGCACCGTCCGGTTATGTACGCAGCAGGCTCGTGCGCCAGCCGGCGCCGCAGCATCGATTCGTATTCGCGTTGTACTGGATCCGCGAGCGGCTCCTGCAGCCGCGCGAACAGCTGCTCGGGCGTCAGGCCGGCCGCGTGGCGCAGCAGCAGCTCCGCCTCGAGCTGCGCGTCGGCGATGCCGGCGGCGCGAAGACACGATTGTGCGCTCTGGAGCGCCTGGGCCAGCGTCATGGCGTTAGACGGCGGCCTGTTCGAGCAGCCTGGCTTGCTCGCTCGTCGCGACAGCGTCGATCAGCGCATCGATCTCGCCGTCGAGGATCGCCTGGAGGTTGTGCAGCGTGAGGCCGATGCGGTGGTCGGTAACGCGGTCCTGCGGGAAGTTGTAGGTCCGGATCTTTTCCGAGCGTTCGCCTGTGCCGACCTGCGATCGGCGCGCCTCGCTGATCTCCTTGTCCTGCTCGCGCTGCTTCATGTCGAGCAAGCGGGCGCGCAGCACCGCCATCGCCTTCATCTTGTTTTTCAGCTGCGATCGCTCGTCTTGACACGTTACGACGAGGCCGGTCGGGAGGTGGGTGATGCGCACCGCAGACGCCACCTTCTGCACGTTCTGGCCGCCGTGTCCGCTCGAATGAAAGATATCGATGCGCAGCTCGTCGTCGTTCACGGCGACTTCGACGTCTTCCGCCTCAGGCAACACGGCCACAGTTGCCGCCGATGTGTGGATGCGCCCCTGCGCCTCGGTCTCAGGCACGCGCTGCACGCGATGCACGCCCCTCTCGTACTTCAGCCGGGAGTAGGCGCCCCGGCCCCGTACTTCGAAGATGACTTCCTTGAACCCACCGATGCCGGTCTGGTTGCTCGACAGCACCTCTGTCTGCCAACCCGTGCGGTCTGCGAAACGCGTGTACATCCGATACAGGTCGGCCGCGAATAGCCCCGCCTCTTCGCCGCCCGTGCCGGCGCGGATCTCGACGATCACGTCGCGTTCGTCGTGCGGGTCCTTCGGTAGGAGGGCGAGCTTGAGCTGCTCCTGAGTCGAAGCGAGGCGTTCACTGAGGGAGCTGACCTCCTCCTTCGCCAGAGCGACAAGCTCCGCGTCGCCGTCCGAGGCCATCGACCGCGCACCGGCGAGCGCGCGTTCCAGCTCCCGGTACTGGCGATAGAGGTTGACCACGTTCTCGATTCCGGCGCGCTCGCGGGCGAGCCGCTGCAGCCGCTCGTAATCAGCGGCGACCTCCGGCCGTGCCATCTCGGCCGTCAGCTCTTCGAATCGAGCTTCGATCGCGGCGAGTCGTTCCCACATGTTGGCTTCACCAGAAGCGAGCCCCCGGCGTGGGGGCTCTCGAAGCTAAGTATAACAGCGTAGTCAGCGTTCGAGCAGCGGCAGCAGCGTCTCGGCACCCTCGCGCGCCTTCGCGATCACGGGAGTCTAGGCCGTTTGACAGGCTCCCTTCGCAAGCTCGATCATGATTCCTGATGGCAGAGAAGCCTGCGCTGTCGATCGAATACTGTACGGTCTGCAACTTCCGCGGGCGGGCCGTCTGGCTCGCGCAGGAGCTGCTCTCCGCGCTCGAGCAGGAGCTGTCCGGGGTCACCCTCGTGCCGGGTAGGGGCGGTGTCTTCGACGTCTGCCTCGACGCCGAGGTCCTCTTCTCCTACAAGACATCTGGCCGCTTCCCTGAGCCCCGCGAGCTCAAGGACCAGATTCGACAGCGGCTGGGGCTCGAGCCGGCCAGCCACCACGATAAGTCGACATAAGTAATACCCCTAGAGGCAACAGACTTTCTCGAATTTTGCCGTTACTTACCGGTAGGCCCTCCTTGGGAGGGCTGGAGGACCTTGTTGTCCAAACTGCCTCGGAAAGAGAGCCCTCAGTTCAAAGACTACTGTCTCATCATGCGGGTGCATCCCGCCGCGGATGCCGCCATGATCGACGCCGCCTATTGGCACCTGGCCAAGCGCTACGCCGCGATCGACGACGAGCGGTCGAGGAAGAAGCTGGAGGAGCTGAACGAGGCGTACGTCGTCATGGGCTCGGCCGACCGCAGGGACGAGTATCTGGCGCTCCGTGCCTCGGTGCTAGGCGTTGACGCGTTGCCAGTGCCGCCTGCGCCTCCACAGGGGCCGTTGCCGCTGTCGGTGATGGAGCGCCAGAAGCCACGACCGCGCGAACAATCGAACGAAGAAGAAGAAGAAGAAGAAGCCACCGTCGAGCGCAAGTGGTACGCCGCCGCAATCAGCAGTGCCTTTGCGATTACGGTGGTGCTCGGGTTGGGCATCGCCGCGTTTCTGGCCGGCGCGTCGCCGCTTTTCATGGCCGCGCTACTCGTCGTCGGCCTCCTCGCGATCGCAGGGCCCTTTGCCCCCAGCCTGGTGCGCCGTGCCTCCGCCGTCCGTACACCCAACCTAGCGCTCCCGAAGCTGCGCTTCCCCAGGCCTCGCCGGAGCCCAACAGGCGAGCCTGCGACGATCAGGCGCACGGCGGGCCTAGCGCTCCCGAAACTGCACCTGCCAAGGCCTCGGCGAAGCCCGAAAGGCGAGCCCGCGACCATCACGCCCATCGACGCCGCGAAGCTCAAGTCGTCGACTCAATCCCGGACGGAACAACTCCGCCGCCACGAAGCAAAGAACGGCGGGTCTCCGGCCGAAGACCGAGATCCCACCGCGGGCCAAGACCCAAGAGACTAGGGTGCCGGCCGGCCAGGCGCGCAGCCTCGGCAGAGTTATGATCGCACTATAACTCTTATGTAGACGAGGAATCGGGCCGAGCCGGTGTGTTAGGCCGGCTTCTCCGGGAACGTCACCAGAGACGTGGTGCTTTCGACGCCGGGGATCGTGCGGATATGGTCGCTCAGGATCGGTGGCACGTCCCCCAGGTCGTCCACCCTGATCTCGGCGACCATGTCGTACGGCCCCATAACCTCATGGCATTCGGTGACGCCTTTGACATTGCGCAGCGCCTGGTAGACGGTTTTTGTCGAGCCGGGATTTGCCACGATCAACACATAGGCCTTAATCATCGGGTTCCTCCCAACGTCTCGCTCGCGAACTGCCGCGTCCTGGTTTCGGTCTACACCGCGCGGCCTCGTAAGTCAACGATGCCATCCTATCTCCAGCGTAACCTGCCCGCAGCGGCATCGATTACAATGGGGCGATGACAGCGCGCACGCTGGATCGGGGCCTCGTTCGCAGGCTGGAACGCATCGCCGGCCGCGACGGCGTCCTGTGGCGTCCAGAGGAGCTCCTCGCATTCGAGTACGACGCCACGATCGAGAAGGCATTGCCCCAAGCCGTCGTCTTCCCTTCGACACCCGAGCAAGTTGCCGGCATCGTCCGTGCCGCGCTGGAGGCCGGCCAGCCCGTCGTTCCGCGGGGCGCCGGTACCGGACTCAGCGGCGGCTCTGTAGCGGCGCTGGGAGGCGTTGTCGTCGCGCTGACGCGCATGAAGCGCATCCTGGAGCTGAACACCGTCGATCGCTTCGCCGTCTGTGAGCCCGGCGTCGTCAACCTCGAGCTCTCGCAGGCCGCCGAGCCGCATGGCCTCTTCTACGCCCCCGACCCATCGAGCCAGCGCGCCTGCACACTCGGCGGTAACGTGGCCGAGAACGCCGGCGGCCCGCACTGTCTCGCGTACGGCGTCACGACGAACCACGTCCTTGGCCTCGAGGTTGTTCTCCCCGATGGCTCGATCGTCTGGCTCGGCGGCACGACGCGCGAGACGCCGGGCTACGACCTGCGCGGCGTGTTCATCGGCTCCGAGGGCACGCTGGGCATCGTCACGAAGATCGTCGTGCGCCTCATGCGCGTGCCCGAGTCGACGCGGACGCTGCTCGCCATCTTCGACGAGGTGGATAACGCCAGCGAGGCCGTCTCGGCGATCATCGGCCACGGCATCCTGCCGTCCGCACTCGAGATGATGGATCGCGAAATCATCCGCGCCGTGGAGCCCGTGCTGCACGTCGGTTATCCGCTCGACGCCGGCGCGGTGCTGCTGATCGAGGTCGATGGCCTGCGCGAGGCGTGCGCTGAGCAAGCGGTCGCCATCCGCGACGTCTGTCTTGCCGTCGGCGCGCGCGAGGTGCGCGAGGCGGAGGCAGCCGAGGAGCGCGCGAAGCTCTGGGCGGGCCGCAAGGGCTCGATCAGCGCGCTGGGGCGTCTCGCGCCTAACTACTACGTCCTCGACGGCGTCGTGCCGCGCACCAAGCTACCCGTCGTGCTGCGCCGCGTCTACGAGACGTGCGAGCGCTACGGCTTCCCCGTCGCGAACGTCTTCCACGCCGGCGACGGCAACCTGCACCCGAACATCCTCTTCGACGAGCGCAACCCCGGCGAGACCGCGCGCGTACTTGAGCTAGGCGCGGAGATCATGCGCCTCTGCGTCGACGCCGGCGGCAGCATCACGGGCGAGCACGGCGTCGGTTATGAAAAGCGCAGCTTCATGGAGTGGATCTTCTCGCAGGCGGACCTTGACGCGATGATGAAGGTGAAGGCGGCCTTCGGTGCGAACGAGCTCTACAACCCGTGCAAGATCTTTCCGACCGGCAAGGGCTGCGGCGAAGTCACGCGCCAGCAGTTCGAGCGCGTCGCGGCGCAGCTAGGGCCGGATGCGTATGTCTAGAGGCGTTGAGGCATGGCTGTGACCTTCCTCCCGATGACCTCGGACGAGATCACCGTGGAGTGGCTCAACCAGGTGCTGGGTGAGAGCGGCGTCCTCGAGGGCGCGCCGATTCGCTCGTTCGACCGAGAGGTGATCGGCGCGGACGCCGGCTTCCTTGGCGAGCTGACGCGGATCACGCTCCAATACGAGCGATCCAGTCCCGTAGCGCCGGCTTCGCTCATCGCGAAGCTTCCCACGCGCGACGACACGGTGCGGAGCATCGCGCAGCTCTTCGGCTTCTACGAGCTTGAGGTCCGCTTCTATCAAGAAATCGCCGCGCAGATCGAGCTGCGTACGCCGCGCTGCTACTTCAGCGGCATGGACCCTCCCGCCGGCCGCTTCGTCCTGCTGCTGGAGGACCTGGCGCCCGCCCGCTGCGGCGACCAGCTCGCCTCGTGCTCGCTGGACGAAGCGAAGATGGTGCTGACGGAGCTGGCCAAGTTTCAGGCTGCCTGGTGGAACAGCCCGCGCCTCGCCGAGCTGCCCTGGTTGCCCGCTGTAGACGACCCCGTGCTCCGCCAGGTGCTGGGGACGATGTATCAGCAGTCCTGGCCCTTCTTCGTCAAAACGTTCTCGGAACAACTGCCTGCGGCGATCTTCGACATCGGCGAGCGGTTCGGCGCAGGCTTCAACGCCGTGGCGGACAGCCTGGCCTCGGCTCCGCGTACCATCGTCCACACCGACTTCCGGCTCGACAACATGTTCTTCGACCTGCCCGACGGGAGCCCGTTAGCCGTCATCGACTGGCAGATCGTCCAGCGTGGCATCGGCGTGAGCGACGTAACGTACTTCCTGGCTGGCAACTTCCCGCCCGAGGTGCGCCGCCGGCACCAGACCGATCTGTTGCGCGTGTACCATCAGACGCTGCTCAGCCACGGCGTGTCGGGCTACAGCTTCGACCAGTGCCTGGAGGACTACCGCCGCGCCGCATTGTTCATGATGATCTTTCTGGTGACCGGTCGCGAGCGCGTCGACATCAGCACGTATGGCGACCGCGCCCAGAGTCTGGTCGATACGATGCTCGAGCGTTACACCACTGCCATCTTGGACCTGAACGCCGCCGAGTTCCTGCCGACCTGAGCGAGAGGATGGTCTAGTGCCGGATGCGTATGTCTAGCCATACGAAGCAATCGGCCACCCAAAGGAGATCCGGGCCCGTAGGGGCGGGTCTTCAGACCCGCCCTACATGCTACCCGCTCAGTTCAAGAGCCCGATCTCGCCCCAGCCTGCCCTCTCCCCGCGGGAGAGGGCGGCTCGCCTGCGGCGAGCCGGGTGAGGGGCGGTGCGTCGCCGCAGCGTTAGGCTTGGATGCCTATGTCTGACGCACTTCCGCGCGGAAACCCTCCCTTCATCAACGCGGCTGGCGGTGTGATCGCGGCGGGCCTGGTCGCTCTTGTCGTGTTCTTTGCGGTGGGCGGCGTAGGCGCTGAGAGCTGCCATCCGCGCAACGGCGCTCTGGCAGGCGCAGCCTTCATGGCGCTGATGGCGAGCGCATCATTCGGATCAGCCGTCCTCTTGCGCCGGAACGTGGCGTTCTTCATTGGCTTTGGGCTCGCCTGCGTCGTCCCTGCCGTGCTCTTGTTTATCTGGGGACTCAGCATCCACAACTGGTGTTATGGAACGGACTAGTTATGTCCGCTAATGCACCGTTCGCCCTGCTCGCCGTCGACGGCCTCTCGCCGCGCTCGATCGTGGAGCTGGCGTCTATCGACGAGCTGGCCGCCGCACTGCGCGAGGCGAACGAGTGCGGCGACGCCGTCATTCCGTGGGGCGCCGGGCGGCACATGTCGCTGGGCAACATCCCGGCGCGCTATGACGTCGCGCTGCGCACAGCGAAGCTCAACCGCGTGCTCGAGTACGAACCGGCCGACCTCACGATCACCGTCGAGGCCGGCATCACGATCGGCCGGCTGCAGACGGTGCTGGCGGAGCGCGGCCAATTCCTCCCTATCGATGCGCCGGCGGACGCGAGGGTCGGTGGTGTGCTCTCGGCTGGCGTAAGCGGCGCATCGCGCCACGCCTACGGCCTCCCGCGCGACTGGCTCATCGGCTGCCGGCTGGCGCTCGCCGACGGCACGATCGTGAAGGCGGGCGGCCGCGTCGTGAAGAACGTTGCGGGCTACGACATGCAGAAGCTCGCGGTCGGCTCGCTCGGGACGCTCGCCGTCATCGTGGAAGCGACGTTCAAGGTCGCTCCGCTGTCGGTCTCGCAAGAGACGCTGCTGGCCACGTTCGACTCAATCGGCGCTGCCGCACAAGCTACTCGCGGCGCGGACGAGCGATCGCTGGCGCTGCGGGGAATCACCCTGAGCCTGTCCGAGGGCGTCGCAACTGCCGCATTCTGGCTCTCCGGCCCAAGCGCTGCCGTCGAGCGCACGCGCCGCGAGCTGTCCGAGATCTGCGCAGGCGCAAAGAAGGAACGGCTGGATGGTGACGCCTCGCAGCGCTGGTGGACCGATGTAGGGGCGGGTCTCGACCCGCCCTCCGCGCCAGCGGGCGATGACGTAGCGGTGCGCATTTCGATGCGACCGTCGCAGATCGCAGGCTTCATCGCCGCCGCGCAGCGCAACGCTCCGCCGTTCTTCGCCGATGTCCTCGCGTATCCGACCACCGGCCTGGTGCTCGCCCGCGTCGACGCCACAGCGGTCGACCGGATCGCGGACGCGCGCCGCTTCGTCGAGGCTGCCGGAGGATCGTTGGTGATCCTGGCCGCGCCGGTTAACCTAAAGCAGCGCATTGATGTGTGGGGCTCGGCGGGTAGCGCGCTCCCACTCATTCGCAACCTGAAGGAGCAGTTCGACCCTCGAAGCACGCTCAATCCCGGCCGCTACATTGGAGTTATGTAACATGAAGAGGTCGATTTTCCAAACCGAAATGACAGAACGCGCTTGACGTGTATCTGTAGGGGCGACCTTTAGAGCCTGCCCTGAGCGCAGTTGAAGGGTCGCCATCTACGCCCGTTGCTAGGCGTCTTTGCACAACGAAATGGCAGACAAACACATCGAGCTACTCGACATGCCCTCCGCGGAGGAGATGAGCCAGTGCGTCCACTGCGGCTTCTGCGCGCAGCAGTGCCCCACGTATCTCGTGCTCGGCACAGAGACGGACTCGCCGCGCGGGCGCATCCACCTCATCCGCGCGCTCGTCGACGGTCGCGCCGAGCCGACGCCATCCCTCGTTCGTCACCTCGACCTCTGTCTGCAGTGCCGCGCCTGCGAGACCGCCTGCCCCTCCGGCGTGAAGTTCGGCAGCATCATGGAGTCCGGCCGAGCGATGCTGGTGCAGCAGGGCCGCCTGCCGCTGGCGTGGAAGCTGCGCGTCCGCCTGCTACGCGAGACGTTCCCGCACCAGCGACGGCTGCGCGCGCTCTTCGGCTTGCTGCGCCTCTACCAGCGCAGCGGCCTCCAGCGCTTCGTCCGCGCGACGCGAGTGCTGCGCCTGCTGCCCGGTGGAGTCGCGGATGCAGAATCGATGCTGCCGCAGGTGCCGTCGCGTTCGTCCGCCACGCCGCCCGCGCCGGCGAACGCGACCCGGCGCGTCGCGATGCTCACGGGCTGCGTGATGCCTATACTCTATGCGCGCACGCACGAAGCGACCGTGCGCGTGCTCGCGCGCAACGGCGTCGCGGTCGTGCCGGTCGAGGCGCAGGTCTGCTGCGGCGCGCTCAGCCTCCACGCGGGCGATCGCCGCACCGGGCGCGAGCTCGCGCGCCGCAATATCGACGCGTTTCTTGCGGCCGACACCGAGGCGATCGTCGTGAACTCCGCCGGCTGCGGCTCGACGATGAAGGAATACGCGGAGCTGCTCCATAACGATCCGCAGTACGCGGAGAAGGCGCGGAAGTTCTCATCGCTCGTGCGCGACGTGAGCGAGTACCTGGCTGCGCTGCCCGGCTTCGAGCCGCCGAAGGGGCCCCTACCCTACCGCGTCACCTACCAGGACTCTTGCCATCTCGTGCACGCGCAGAAGGTCCGCTCCGCCCCCCGCGAGCTCCTGCGCGCCATTCCCGGCCTGCAGCTCATCGAGATGGGAGCGCCCGACCGCTGCTGCGGCAGCGCAGGCGTCTACAGCTTCGCGCAGCGCGAGATGTCGCTGCGCCTGCTCGACGATAAGATGCGCGATGTCGCCGCTACGCAGACGGACGTGATCGCGACGGCGAACCCGGGCTGCATGATGCAACTCGAGGCCGGCCTGCGCCGGCACAAGCTTTCCGGCCGCGTGGTGCACCTCGTCGAGCTGCTGGACGAAGCGTATCGTCTCTCTGAAGACCGGGCCTAAGCCTGGCCTTCAGGTCATCTTCTTCTCGTACCAGGCGACGTCCCAGTAGCGATCGAACTTGCGTCCGACTTCGTGCATGACGCCGACAAGCGTGAAGCCGAAGCGCTCATGGATCGCGGTCGAAGCGTCGTTGGGCAATGTGGTGCCTGCGATTGCGCTGCGGATGCCTTCGCCGCGGAGGGCATCGAAGAGCGCGGTGTAGAGCAGCGTACCGAGACCACGGCCGGTGGCGTCGGGAGCGCAGTAGATCGTTGTTTCTACCGTTGTGTCGTACGCCCGCCTGTCGCGGAAGCCGGTGGTGCCGGCATAGCCGAGCACGAGGCCGTCTTGCTCGGCGACGAAAAGCCGGTGCGGTCCGCGCTGCGAGAACTTGTCGAACCAGGGGCGGCGCGTCTCGACCGTGTACGGCTCGAGGTCGAATGTGATTGGCGTCTCGCGGATATAGTGGTTGTAGATCTCAGTGAGGCTCGCTAGGTCGCGTTCCTCCGCTTGGCGGACGGTGACGTCGATGGCCGGTCGCGCTGTCTGCTCGGTCGCCATAACGCCATCGTAATACTTCGCGCCGCCGCCAGCCCCTTCGACGTGTTACGTTCGCGTTACGGCCGTTCGGCCGGGGTTAGGACATGCTCCACCGCGGCCGCGAGCTGCCCCTTCAGCGGCAGCGCGGCGTCGACGACGACGTGCGAGCCGAAGGGCAGCTCATCGACCGGCTCACGGCCCTCCTGCTGCGCCTGGTAGATCTCCCAGCGCCCGTCCGAGACCACGCGTTCCTGGCCGCGACGCTCACTCAGCCGCGTGAAGATCGTCGCTTCGTCCACCTCGCACTCGAGCGCGAAGAAGGGCGTCTCCGTTTCGAGCGCGAGCTGCAGGGCTGCCTGGCGGTGCCTGCGTGCGAGAAATGACGCGTCTAGGATCACCGGCTTGTCGCGCTCGATCCATGTCCGGGCCTCGCCGAGGAGCGCTTCGTACGTGCGATCGGTAATTTCTGGCGCATACGATCCAGCTTCGAATGGCTCAAAGCGCCGCTCTGTAGCGGAGATGCCGAGCAAACGCTTCCGCGTCGCGTCGGAGGAGAAGATGGCGGCACCGAGACGCGCCGCGAGCGCGTTCGCCAGGTAGGTCTTACCGCTGCCAGTGACGCCGACCGTGATCATCAGCGTTCGCGGCGTGAGGTGCGTCGCGTACTCTTGTGCCAGCTCGAAATAGCGGCGTGCGCCTCCCTGCACAAGCTTCTTCTGCGCCTCGTCGATCTCCGGCTGGTCGAGCTGGAAGCCGTCGACTTTACCGCGAACGTACGCCCGGTAACACTTGTAGAAGGGCAGCAGCAGCGGCAGCGTCGAATCGAGCGTGTCTCCGAGATAGCGGCCCATCAGCTCGTCCGATAGGTCGCGCCTTCCGCGAAACTCCAGGTCCATCGCCAGGAACGCGATGTCGGCGGCGACGTCGGAGTAGCGAAAGCGATCGTTGAATTCGATGCAGTCGTACACGCAGGCGTGCTCTTCTGTAAAGCAGACGGCGTCGGTGCGCAGGTCGCCGTGACAGTCGCGCGAGCGACCCTCTCGAACGCGCCGCGCGAAGAGCTCGGCATCGCTCTCCGCCACGTTCTCCACGAAGGCCCGGATCTCTTGGAACTGAGGGTGCGTGACCGTGCGGCCGAGATACGGTTCGGTCTGCTCGAAGTTCTCGCGCCAGTTGAGCAGCGCTGTCTCAAGGCCGCCGAAGCGGTCGATCTCGTCGCTTCGCTCCGACGACACGTGGAAGTCGGCCAAGCGCCGGGCCAGGTCCGCGAGCATGTCGCCGGTGACAGCGCCACGTTCGAGGAGGGATGACATCATGCCTTCTTCCGGCAGGCGGCGCATCTTCACGGCGTACTCGATCGGCTTTCCCCTACCTTCCAGCTTCAGCGAGCTTCCTTCTGCCGCGATGGGAACTACGGCTAGGTATGTTCCCTCGCACAAGCGCCGGTTGAGGCGGACCTCTTCCTCGCAGTAGTGCTTGCGCTTCTCGAGCGTCGAGTAGTCCAGGAATCCTAAGTTGAGTGGCTTCTTGATCTTGTAGACGAGATCTCCTGCCAAGAACACGTACGAGATGTGCGTCTGGCGCAGCTCGACACGGTCGGGCTTGTGCGAATACGCGTCTGGCGATAGGAGCGCAGCGATATGGGGCGGCAGCGCGGGCCCGGCCATCGCTTAGCCGGCGACGTCGGCCGGCGTCATGAAGCCGTACGGCTCGTACAGTCCGAAGAGGATGAACTCGAAGATACCGTAGCCGGTCTCGTCGCCCTGCTGCACCCGACAGACGGTCTCGGTCTGACCCGCGAGCTTCTTAACGAGCGCCGGGTCTCTGATATCCCAAACCTCGCCCTCGACAGCGAGCTCTCCGTGGTACTGGCCGTGCCGCCAGAGGTCGCCCATGTATGAGTAGCCGGCGCCTGCCATGTGCAAGAGGGAGAGCGGCTCCAGCACAAGCGTTGTTTCCGCACCGCCCGACTCCCCAAGCACCACGGCGCCGCCATCGAAGATGCGCGTGCCGGGCTTCAGCTTGAGCGCGTGACGGACCACAGAAAGCGGTTCCTCACGCCTCCCTGAATCGTAGGGGAAGAGGCGCGCGGCCGCTTCGTGCCAGCGCGAGCCATCGTGGTTCTCCGAGACGGTGTACATGATGCTCTGGTTGGCGAACTGGAACGGCGCCCAGCTCCAGAAGAACCCGCGCGGCGCATCGCGGACCGGCGCGCCGGAGCGATCGGGCTCGCCGACGGGTCGGATGCCCCACGAGTGGTCGCGGGCGCCCCACCAGCCCGCGGGCTCCACGCGAAGCTCTTCGCCGCCGACGCTCATCGTCCCCGACCAGCGGCCGGTCTGCGACAGCCGCGTGTAGTCCATCGCCACGCGCGGGCCGTTCCGGCGATAGAAGTGCGGCTCTTCAAACGGGAAGCTGACGCCTTCGAACGAGAGCTCGAAGCTCAGTCCCGACTCGTTGGGCTCGCACCAGACGAGCAGGCGGCGGAGGCCTTCGATGACCTCGACCCCGATCGGCCCGACGATGGTCTGCGAACGATCGCCGCCCAGCTCTCGCGAGGCGCGCACGACGAACTGCCGCTCGTTGCGTTGTACACACGTTGCGAAGGCATCCATGACGCCCAGGTTCGGGTATGCGCCCAGCGCGATGACGAGGAACGTGTCGCCGGTAAGGTCGTGGCAATTGAAGTAGTAGCGGTCGTAGAAGTTGCGGTCGCTCGTGATGACGCGGTCCAGCGTCTCCGGCGTCTGGTGGATCAGGTAGTCGTCGAACGGCGTGAGCATGCGCCCTCCTATCCTGACAGGACGGCGCTATTCTAGCCTGAGGCGGCGGGAGATGAGAAGGGCCAAACGCCGTTTCTTGCGTTGACTTTCTCGCGCCAGGGCAGAATAATCGGGTGCACCGAGCAGGAGGGGCGAACGTGACCCAGGAGCTTCCGGAGGGGACGGTCACCATCCTCTTCACCGACGTGGTCGGCTCGACCGAGCTGCGGACCGGCCGGGGAGACGCGCCTGCGCACGAGATCCTCCGCGCGCACTTCGACCTCGTGCGGCAGCAGATCGAGCAACATAGCGGTCAGGAGGTGAAGACCATCGGTGACAGCTTCATGGTCGCTTTTGGCTCGGCGAAACGAGCAGTGGACTGCGCCGTAGCCGTTCAGCGCGCTCTGGAAGTTCAGCGGAACGAGGCGCCTGATCAGCATGTGCGAGTGAGGATTGGGCTCAACACCGGCGAGGTGATCCGGGAACAGGAAGACATTTTCGGAGCAGCCGTGGACGCCGCGGCGAGAATCACTGCTAAGGCGAAGGAAAATGAAATCCTCGCGTCGGACATGGTCCGGGGTCTGGTGGGCCCCGCCAAGGATATCCAGTTTGTCGACCGCGGGCGGTTTCGCTTGAAGGGCTTCCCGGAGCGCTGGCACCTCTACGAGGTGGCCTGGCAGACGCGGCCAGGGCCTGCCGCCGGGCCTGCTCCGCTCTTGGATCGCACACCGTTCGTCGGCCGCCAGGCCGAACGCGCCGAGCTGCGCCGCTTCCTCGACCAGGCCGTCGGCGGGCAGGGCACGCTCGTGATGATCGGCGGCGAGCCGGGTGTCGGCAAGACGCGGCTGGCGGAAGAGCTGGCCGCCGAAGCCCGCGGCCGGAGCGTCCTCGCGCTGGTCGGGCACTGCTACGAGATGGAAGGCGCACCGCCCTACGTCCCCTTCGTCGAGATTCTCGAGGCGAGCGCCCGCCTCGTTCCAGCCGACGCCTTCAGCGCTGCCCTGGGCGACTCGGCCCCCGAGGTAGCGAAGCTGCTTCCCGAGCTCCGCCGCCTCTTTCCGGACATCCCGCCGCCGCTGGAGCTGCCGGCAGACCAAGAACGTCACTACTTGTTCAACAGCGTCCGCGAGTTCGTCGCCCGCGCTAGCGCGGGCCAGCCGATCGTCCTTGTACTCGATGACCTGCATTGGGCGGACGACTCGACGCTGCTGCTCATCGAGCACGTTGCCCAGCACCTGGCCGAGATGCGCGTGCTCATCGTGGGCACCTACCGCGACGTCGACCTCGACGTCGGCCGGCCGCTGGCGAAGACGCTGGAGCGCCTGCTCCGCCAGCGCCTGGCGCACCGCATCGCCCTCAAGCGTCTGCCTGAGAGCGACATCGAGGCGATGCTACGCACCCTGAGCGGTCAGGATCCGCCGACGTTGCTCGTGCGCGCCATCTTCAGCGAGACCGAGGGCAACCCCTTCTTCGTCGAGGAGGTATACCACCATCTCGGCGAGGAGGGGAAACTGTTCGACACTAGCGGCCGCTGGCGGGCCGACCTAGACGTGAGCGAGCTGGACGTGCCGGAGGGCGTGCGCCTCGTCATCGGCCGGCGGCTCCAGCGCGTGAGCGAGGTGTGCCGCCGTGCATTGACGGGGGCCGCTGTCATCGGCCGCGTCTTCGGCTTCGAGCTGCTCCAGGCCCTGGGCGACCCCTCGTCAGGCTCAGGGGAGACCGTGGACGCGGACGCCCTCCTTGACGCCGTGGATGAAGCGGAGCGCGCCCAGCTCATCACCGCTACCTCCGAGGACCGCGAGCCGCACTTCACCTTCGCGCACGAGCTGATCCGCCAGACGCTGGTGAGCGGACTCTCCCTGCCCCGCCGCCAGCGGTTCCACCTGCGCGTCGCCGAGGCGATGGAGCGGCTATATTCGGGCGCGGTGGAGGAGCATGCCGCCGACTTGGCCCATCACGTGTACCAGGCGGGGGCGGCTGCCGGCCCGAAGAGAACGGTTCACTACCTCGTGCTGGCTGCGCAGCGGGCGCAGGCAATGTACGCCTACGAAGAGGCGATCCGTCACTACGAGCGGGCGCTCAGCATCATGAACCAGTCGGGCCAGGATGTAGGGCAGGATGAGCTGAAGCTCCTGCGCGCCCTGGGTACGGCCCAGCGCGCCGTCTACCTGGCGACCGACGCCTTCCGCACCTTCCGGCGGGCCATGCGGCTGGCCCAGCAGCGTGGCGACCGCCAGGCGACAGCAGAGCTGGCTCTTGAGCAGGAATCAATATGGTATATCGGGTACGTGCCGCTGCCGCTGCGGGTGGAGCTGCTCAACCTGGCGCTGGAGGCGGTCGCGGACCCGGAGTCGGAGCTTGCCGCTGTCGCGCATGCGCGCCTAGCCTTCGAGCTCGCGCCCCTTCCGCGGAGCGAGCATCACAAGGAACAGGCCCTGAAGCTTATGGAAAAACGCGGGTACAAGGAGGCTGAGCTCTTCCTGGTCGCCCTCGAGGCTGAGACCGCCGACCAAGCGAGACGATTTGAAGCGATGCCGGCGCTAACGGATCGACTGAACAAGCTCCAGGCAGAGGTAGGACGGGTCTACATCCCGCAGGCTATCCGCTGGCCGTTACGGGTGGGCGACCTCAAGCTCGCCTCTCGCTACGCGGACGACCTGCTGGAGCTGGCTCGGAAGACGCACAACTCCGGTGCCATCCTTTGGGCGTATCGCGTGCTGCTGGCGGTGCACTACGCCCGGGGGGAGTTCGAAGAGTATGCCCACCTCCTGGAGCTCTACGAGCATGAGGCGAGAGACCCCGACTCAAGGCTCGAGGCGGCCAGGGCGCTGCTCGCCGAGGCACGAGGAGACCTGGAGGAAGCCCGCGCCCGGGCCAGCGCCTCCATAGAGATCGCGAGGCAGATCCAGGTGTTGGAAAGCGCCACGCTGGTCATGGCCTACCTCGCGGGCCTGCAGAGGCGCCTTGGAGAAGAGGAGCGGGCCGCGGCCACATATCGGCTGGCCCTGGAGGGGCCGCGGGGCAGTCTTGAGAACCAGCTCTCGACCGGCGCACAATTGGCGCTGGAGGCAGCGCAGCGGAGCGACCAAGAGGCGATGGCGCGCCTGCGAGCGGAGATCGAGCCCGCCCAGGGGCTGGTCGCTTCGTCGACTTGGATCTGGCCGGCCGTGATCGTCGTCGACCGCGCCCTGGGCGCCATCGCTCTCACCGAGGAGCGCTGGGAGGATGCCCTCGGCCACCTGGAACGGGCTGAGGCCTTCTGCACCGAGAAAGGCCTGGTGGTCGAGCTGGCCCACAGCCGGCTGGCAATGGCTGAGGTGTTCGTCGGTCGCTGTGCCCCGGGCGACGGCAAGAATGCGCATGAGCCGCTCGCGGCGGCCGTGGCTCTGTACCGACGGCTAGGGATGCCGAAGCACGTGGAGATAGCGGAGAGGATGCTGGCGGAGCTCTAGGCCGCAGCTTCGTCCGCGTCGGCGGTCTTCCTACGGCGAGCTGCCGTGCTCGCACCCTTCGCTAGGCCGCCCTCAAACACACGCAGACGGCGGCCGGTGCGCGTGCGCCGCTCGATGGGCTTGCGCTCCGCCGGAGAGAGCAGATCACCGTCCGGCATACCGCCGGACATCACCCACATATACGCCATCAGGCCGAAGTAGTCGACGGC
>CAYQLM010000058.1:0-18817 GCA_964418365.1 uncultured Dehalococcoidia bacterium | reverse complement strand
CCACGTCTACGCTCTTTGGTATCTTCCTGATCAGGAAGATACAAGAATGACGGAGTGTGCGCGGAGGCCGTCGCGCGGTGCTGGAGGGAACGCTAGCCGGATTCGGCCGGCGTGGGTGGCGGCTCGTTGGGTGAGGAGTCCGATGATGGCGGCCGCGATTCGGTGGCTTCAGGGAGCTGTTTGCGGGAAATGCCAGGGAGGAACTCTTCCGGCGGGCGGTCAGCAAATGTTACGTAGAGCAGCAGCGCGAGGAAGACCACGGCGACGAAGAGCGGGAGCGCTCCGTCGGTGAAGGTGCGATAGCCGCGCATGATGTCGTACAGCGTCGTGATCACGACGCCGCCCTGCGCCGCGTACGGCACCCATAGGAGTAATCGATATCGCTTCGGGTACCAGGCGATGAGCGCGTAGACCGGCGCGAGCACCAGTAGATGGACGCCCACCAGTCGCTGTGCCGCGTGGCCCTGGCCTCCGCCCAGCCCGCCCGCGATCGTGGCGCCCGAGGCGTCCTGGAACAACGTGAGCGCGAGGCCGGAGAGACCCGTCCACAGCGCAAGCAGGAAGAGGACCAATCGTTGTGCGCGCTCCGCGCTGATCACCCCGCCTGTCGGGCGCAGGCGGTTCATCTGCGGGATTTCGGGCGTGGGTTCCGCTTCGACGTCGGCCATCGTGCCGGGTTCCTCCTGGCAGATTCTACCACGATGTCGTGTTTGGCTTGCTGTACGCTTTGTCTATACCATTGAGAGCCGCAGGAGGCATCACGTTGGTAAGCACGCAACAGCCCCCGATCTTCTCAGCCGATGGCGCGCCGATCATCGACGCCGCGGAAGTGGTCAAGACATACGACACCGGCAGGGTGGAAGTGCACGCCCTGCGCGGCGTGTCGCTTGCCGTGAGCCGCGGCGAGATGGTCGCCATCATGGGGCCGTCCGGCTGCGGCAAGACGACGCTGCTCAACTGCCTCAGCGGCCTCGACAGCATCGATGGCGGGCGGGTGCTGATCGAAGGTGTGGACATCAACTCGCTTTCTGATGGCAAGAAGTCGGAGTACCGGGCCAAGCGGATGGGGTTCGTGTTCCAGTTCTACAACCTGCTGCCCGTGCTCTCCGCTGTCGAAAACGTGGAGCTGCCCCTGCTGGTTGCGGGCGTCAAGGCCAAGGAAGCGCGCCAGCGCGCCACCGCTGCGCTGGAACAGATAGGGCTGGGCGACCGCGCGACGCACCGGCCGGCCGAGCTCTCCGGCGGACAGCGACAGCGCGTGACGATCGCGCGATCGCTCGTGAACAACCCGGCGATCGTGTGGGCGGACGAGCCGACGGGCGATCTCGACTCGGCGAGCGCCGAGCAGATCATCGGGCTGATGGTCGATCTGAACGCGAAGCAAGGGCAGACCTTCGTCATCGTGACGCACGCGCGTGAAGTCGCGCTGCACACGCATCGCATCGTGCAGATGGTCGACGGGCAGATCGTGCAAGAGGAGCTCACCGATCGCGGCTACAGGAGCAACGTGCCTGCCGCTGCGCGCGCATCGTCATGAAGAACCTCTTCGGCATTCCGATGACCAATATCATGATCGTGCTCCTGATCCTGCTCGGGATCTCGCTCGCCACCGTGGCGTATGTCATCGTGCGCAACCGGATCATGTTCTTCGTCGGGCTGCGGAACATCCCGCGACGCCCGGCGCAGACGGCGCTGATCGTGATCGGGCTGATGCTCAGCACGCTGATCATCTCGGCGGCGTTCACGACGGGCGATACCGTCGACCACAGCCTGACGTCCTCTTCGTACACACTGCTTGGCCACGTCGACGAGTTCGTTCAGCAGCGGGGCGAAGAAGAAGATGCGCCCAACCAGATCACCTCCACCATCCCGCCGGATGTAGTTCAGCGGCTGAAGACCGAAGCCGAGCAGAGCGGCGCGAAGATCGACGGCTTCATGCCGGTGTTGATCAAGACGGTACCGGTGGTCGCTCCGGCGAGCCGCCAGAGCGAGCCCTCGGTGAACTTCGTTGGGCTGGACGCGAACGGGCTGAGCGGCTTCCCGGACATCAGCTCCACGAATGGCGGGAAGGAGCTCGACGTCGCATCTCTGGCGGCCGACCAGGTGTTCATGAACAAGAGCGCTGCGGACGCGCTCGATGTGCAGGCCGGCGATTCGATCCAGGTCTACGTGCAGGGCCAGCCGCACACGTTCACGGTCGTCGACATCGCGAAGGATACGCTGGCTTCGGGCGTAGGCGACTTCAGCAAGACGGAAGGCATGGTGACGCGCCTCGATACGCTGCAGGCGTTCCTGCAAGAGCCGGGCGCGGTGAACTACGTCGCGATCTCGAACGAGGGCGGCGTGCGCGGCGGCAATGCAGCGACGGCCCAGGTCGTTGCTGCGCTGGACAAGGCCTTCGCGAGCGAGACGGTGCACGTCTACGACGTCAAGCGCGATCTCGTCAAGAGCTCCGAAGAAGCCGGCAACTTCATGACGACGTTCTTCGTCATCTTTGGCCTCTTCTCCATCGCGGCGGGCATGCTGCTGATCGTCATGATCTTCGTGATGCTCGCGGCCGAGCGAAAGCCGGAGCTCGGTATGGCGCGCGCCATCGGCACCAAGCGCGGGCATCTGATCCAGATGTTCCTCTCGGAAGGGATGGCGTACAACATGCTCGCGGCGCTGGTGGGCGCAGGGCTGGGCGTGCTGGTGGCGTTCGGGATGGCGCGCATCATGGCGCATCTCTTCGCGCAGTACCACTTCAACATTCAGCCGTACGTCACGGCGCGCAGCCTCATCGTGTCGTACAGCCTGGGCGTCGTGCTCACGTTCCTGACCGTGACGTTCTCTGCGTGGCGGGTCTCGAACTTGAACATCGTGCGCGCGATCCGCGACATCCCGGAACCGAAGGGCGCCCGCATGGGCTGGCGCTGGCTGGCGACGGGCATCGTTGGCGTGGCGCTCGGCGGCCTGCTGTTCTTCTCCGGATGGGCCGCGCAGAAGGCGTTCCCGCTGTCGCTGGGGCTTACGCTCATGACCTTCGGCGCGGCGATCGCGCTGCGCTTTCTGGGCCTGCGCGATCGGCCGGTCTACAGCTCGGCGGGCGGGCTCTTGCTCCTGGTTTGGGCGCTCATGGCCGGCGATCGGCTGGACTTCATCTTCGGGAAGCTGAACGGCGGCATCGAAATGTTCTTCATGAGCGGCATCGCTATGGTGGCGGCCGCGACGTTTGTGCTGATGTACAACGCGGATGTCCTTCTCGCGGTGGTCTCGAGGGTTGGGGGCCTCTTCGGCTCCATC
The DNA here is from genome assembly GCA_964418365.1 of uncultured Dehalococcoidia bacterium. Classification (GTDB taxonomy): domain Bacteria; phylum Chloroflexota; class Dehalococcoidia; order DSTF01; family RBG-16-68-14; genus JBBDXS01. The sequence goes on along the minus strand of CAYQLM010000058.1, from coordinate 15,535 downwards.
TTGCCCGCTGTGCGGACGGCGATCGCCTACCCACTGAACGACAAGTTCCGCACGGGCATGACGCTGGCGATGATCGCGCTGGTGATCTTTGCGCTGACGATGATGTCCGTCATGAACTTCAACTTCGATCGGGTATTTCTCGCCGACTCCGCGCGGGGTGGCTGGGACGTTGTCGTGGACGAGAACCCGGCGAACCAGATCCCAGACCTGGCTGCGGCGCTGCGCGCCGCGGGCTCCTCCGCGCCCGATCAGTTTCGCTCTGAGGGCCGCGTGGTGATCGCGGGCGAGTCGACGGTCTCGGCGTCTACAGTGGCTCCAAACTACAAGCGGTACCCGGTCTTCGGCGTCGACACGGGCTTCGTCGATGGCGGAAACGTGCCGCTGAGCAACCGCGCGAATGGCTTCGACAGCGACCAGGCGGTCTGGCAAGCGCTGAAGACGCGCACTGACGTGGCGGTGGTCGATCACTTCACAGTCCAAAGCGGCGGCTTCTCATTCGGCAACGAGGAGTCGATTCACATTCCCGGCATCGATCCGGAGATCAAGCAGTTCGAACCGGTCAGCATCACGCTACGCAACGCGGTGACGGAGAAGCTCCAGCAGGTCCAGGTGATCGGCGTTGTCGATTTCGGCGCGAGCGCGAGCTTCTTCGGTATCTATGTACCGAATGCTACGTTCACTAACCTGTTCGGGCAGCCGCTAACAGGCCGCGACTATATCGGCCTAAAGAACGCCGACCAATCGACGGCCGCGGCCCGCGAGATCGAGGCGACGCTGCTGCCGACCGGCGTGCAGGCCGAGTCGCTCAAGCACCAGATCGAGAAGAACCAGGCCCTAAGCCGCAACTTCTTCCTGCTCATGCAGGGCTTCATGGGGTTGGGGCTCTTCGTGGGAATCGCAGCGGTGGGTGTGATCGCCTTCCGGACCGTGGTCGAGCGGCGCCAGCAGATCGGGATGCTGCGCGCGATCGGCTACAAGAGGGGGATGGTGGCGTTGAGTTTCATGCTGGAGTCATCGTTCGTCACGCTGCTGGCGATCGTGTGCGGCGTGGGGCTTGGCATCTGGCTCTCGTTCTTCCTGATCACGAGCGAGCGCTTCCCCACGTCGGGGGCGGGCTACAGCATTCCGTGGCTGCGGATCGTGATTATCGCAGGTTTGACGTACGTGGCGTCGCTGGTGATGACGTACATCCCCTCGCGCCAGGCGGCTGGCATCTCGACCGCGGAAGCGCTGCGCTACGAATAGATGTTGATCACTTCGGCTTGAGCTGGTCCAGCTGCGCGACGATCTGGTCGAGCGCGGTCGTGTCGTTGTTGTCATGCGCGCGCTTGATCGCGTCGCACAGGCTGTTGACGGTCTGATCGTCCGCGTACTTCTCTAGCTCGTGGCATCGGTTGAGGATCTGGGTCAGCACATCGTCCGGCACGGAGCTGATGTTGACGCCGATGCTGTCGAGCTGCGAGCGCAAGGAGCTGCGCAACTGCGTGAAGTTGGCGTTTTGCGTCTCCTGGGCGGTCGGCTGACTTCCGCCCCCACTACCGCAAGCGACACCGAGGACCGCGGCCGCCGCGACCAGCAGGACCGCGGCAGCGGCTGCGCGCTTCACTGCGTGACTCCGTAGAGCAGCTCCCGCAGGTCGAGCGCGATGCTAGAGCCGTCGAGACGCAGGTGGCGTGGGTTGTAGTCATCGTGGTGGACGGCGATCACGATGTCGTGCGCCGGGACGTCCGCGGGCAGCGGCACGCCGGCCACACCGCCCACGTCCGTTCGCGCGCGGGCGAGGACGGCGCCGTGCGGGCTGCTCACCGTCACCTCGGCTCCGGCGACCGGGGGCTGCTCGCCCGATGCGTCAGCGTCGTTCGCGAGCACCGTGAGCGTCGCGGTACGCCCGTCCCGCGCGTGCTCGATCTCGACGGCCATATCGAGCAGGTAGATCAGCGGCGAGGGCACGACGGCCTTCATCCCTTCGCGCGGCAGGAGCTCGACCTGCGCCGCGGCCAGGTCAACATCGGTCGCCGCCATGCCGTGGTCGGCGACGATCAAGAACAGCGTGCTCTCGAACAGGCCACGCTCGTCCAGCATCTGCAGCACCCGACCCACGCGCCGGTCCGTTTCGTCGACGGCGGTGCGGTGGCCCGCGTGGTGAGGGCCGTAGTCATGCGCGGTGCCGTCGGGCAGGGTGAACTCGTGAAAGACGAAGGCCGGCGGCGGGTGTGAGTCTTCGGTGAACAGCACCAGCACCTGCGCGATGCCCCGGCTGTCGACTGTGGCTTCGGCCTGCGCGGCCCGCATGCCCTCCTCGGTCCAGCGGCGGCTGATGTCGTCCATGAGCTCCGAGGTGAGGGCGCGCAGGCGGTCGCGGTCGCCGATCACGCGTCGCTCCAGCACGGAGTGGTCGGCGCCACGGGTGCAGGGCTCGTGGATCGCCGCGGTCAGAGCGCCGCGCTGGCCCTCCCACGGCCCGTACACGCGATGGAACGCCTCGTAGAGCGTCTCGACGTCATGGCTGAGGAACTTGGCGGTGTCGAACTGGCTGCCCTGGGGCGTGACGATTTCACGGGTCTCGCGCAGGTAGTACGTCGGGTTGACGATGTCGTGATGGCCGCCCCAGCAGCTTGTGCCGATCGTGTTGTGGCTCGGCCAGGTGATGCTCGGGAAGTTGACGATGCTGCCGTAACGGAAGCGGTGCCCGCGCTCGATCAGCCGGCGCAAGTTCGGGATGGCGTCCGGCTCGTTCTCGAGACGCCAGTGCAGCTCGTCGTTGGCGAGGCCGTCGAGGTGGAAGATGTACACGCGCTCCGGCCGCGCGGACGATGTTTCATCGATCACGTCGTCGAGTGGCTTGCCGTCCTGGCGGCGGAAGTACACGTCGTCGGAAGGGCGGCCGAGCGCGTCGCGGCCGTGGACCTTCGGGAAGCCCATCAACTTCGCGATCGTCGGCGCGATGTCGATGTGGCGGGCAGCCGACTCGCTCACGCCTGGGCGCACGCCGGGGCCGGAGAAGCAGAGCGGTGCGCGCGACTGCACGACATCGAGCGCGCCGTGCTGACCGGCCTGCCGGCCGAAGGCGTACGACTTCGGGTTGAGGACGAGGTCCGGCGCATTCGGGCTGTCGAAGAGCTGCGCGATGCGCTCGTACGCGAACGGGTAGCTCAGGTGCTCCGGCTCGATGAACGCCTTGTTCGGGTCGTCCGTCGGGCGGCCCGACGCGCGCGCGGCCGCCAGCTCGTCTTCGATCGTTGCGACGGCGTGCGGGTCCTGGTTCGCGACAGGATTCTCGCCGATCGTTTCGATGACTTCGTACTCGTACGCGCCGTCGGCAGCGTAGCGCTGGAAGCGCACCATGCCGCGCTTGCCCCACACCTCGTAGGCGCCGTCGCGAAAGGTGGCAAGGAAGTGTACCTGCTCGCCCACGACGGGATCCGTCAGCAGGAGATAGATCGCCTTGTTGCCCGACTCGTCCTGGTGAGCGTCGAGCCCTTGGCCTCCAGAACGCTCCGGCGGCGCAATCGAGCGCGCTCTTGCCTGCGTGGTCATGTTGCCTCCTTGGCGGGCGACGGGGCTGGCCTCGCCCCGATGATACGGCACGCGGCAGATGAAGGAAACCCGCACGCGCCGGAAGCTGTCGGGTATACGTCCTCTCTCGAAAGGCCGAAACTAGCTAGAGAGCCACCCGGGCCTCGGCCGCTGCCTTGGCGCCGGGCGGATCGAGTTGGTGATGGCAAACATGTTCGATCTGAGCAGCTACAGCTTCAGCGTGTACGCGCTGCCGCTGCTTATCATGGGGCTCTTGAGCGCGGGCCACGGCGTCGCGGTCCTGATTCGGGAGCGGGCCTCGTCCGTCAGCTTAGCGTTCGCAGCGATCACCACGGCGACGGCCGTCTGGCTGCTCAGCTTCGCGGCGGTGTATTCGACGAACGACACGTCGGTTGTGATGGACTGGGTGCGTGTGGAGCACCTGGGCGTCGTGTTCATCCCGGCGACGGTGCTGTTGTTCACAGCAGCGGTCACGGGACGCATCCGCTCGCTGTGGCCGTTTGTCGCGGGCGCGCTGGTGCTCTCTATCACCTTTTACGTGCTGATCGTTTCCACCGGCTGGTTCATCGTGGACCTCCACCGGTACTACTGGGGCTTCTATCCGATTTACGGCTGGCCGATCGTGCCGTTCATCGTTTTTTTCGGGACGGCGTTGACAGCAAGCCTGCGCATCTATAAGAGCGCCCTCACGGAGACGATCTCAGACACGCAGCGCAAGCGACTGCAAGCGATCTGGTTGGCGCTGCTCATCGCCGATCTCGGCAGCGTCGATTACTTGCCGGCGTTTCATGTGGCGGTCTACCCCTTCGGATACGTATTCATCTGCGCGTTCATGTTCATCGGCACCGCCGCGATCTGGCGCTACCGCCTCGTCGATATCACCACAGCCTTCGCGGCGAACGAGATCGTCGAGACGATGGCCGATGCGCTGCTCGTCCTCGATCGTGAAGGTGTCATTCGTGTTGCGAACGGCGCTGCCGCCGCCATGCTCGGCTCGACGAAGCAGGAGCTCACCGGCATGACGGCGCGCGAGCTGGACGAGCGTTGGTTCGCGGGTGCGCTCGACGGGCTGTCCCACCCGGAAGCGCTCCATCAATCCGAGGTGACGTACAACAGCGCGACCGGCAGTTACGGCACAGCGCTCATTTCCGCCTCCCTCGTTCGCGATGGCGGTGGCGCTCAGCAGGCGATCGTGTGTATCGCGCACGACATCACGGAGCGCAAGCGAGCCGAGGAATCGGTGCGCGAGAGCGAGGCGCTCTACCGCACACTTGTCGAGACCTCGCCGGATGCCGTGCTCGTCGCGGAGCGCGACGGCCGGGTGCTCATGGCGAACCGGCGCGCGGCCGAGCTGGTGGGACTGGATAGTGCGGATGACCTCCGCGGACGGAACGCGCTCGAGTTCGTCGCGCCGTCCGACCACCAACGTCTGTCCGACAGTTTCGCGGAGGCGTCGGGTTCCATCGTGACCCGCGACGTGGAGTACACCGTCGTCACCAAAGACGGTGTGTCGCTGCCGGCGGAGCTGAGCGTGTCGCGCGTTCCCAGCGCCAGCGGTGAGTACGGCGCAATCATGGCCGTCGCCCGCGATATCAGCGAACGAAAGCGCGCGGAGGAGACGATCCGCTATCTCGCCTTTCACGATGCCCTCACCGGCCTGGCGACACGGTCGGTGCTGATCGATCGCGCGAACAACGCGCTCGCGACCGCGCGCCGGGAACGATACATGCTGGGGCTGCTCTTCCTCGATATCGACAAGTTCAAGGAGATCAACGACTCGGTTGGTCACGCCGTGGGTGACGAGACGCTGCAACAGATCGCGCGGGATCTCCAACAGCTCGTCCGTGAGGGCGATACGATCGCGCGCATGGGTGGCGACGAGTTTGTCGTCCTGCTCCCGCGGATCAGCGACACGGCAGAAGCGGTTTCCGTGGCGGAGCGCGTGCTGTCCAGCATTCGCGAGCCCGATCTCGCGATTAGCCGGTCTGCAATCGTCACCGCGAGCATCGGTATCGCGCTGTATCCGACGCATGGTGCTGACGCCGAGGCGTTGCTGCGCCACGCCGACATCGCGATGTACGAGGCGAAGAAATGCGGCGGGAATGGCTACCGCATCGCGGTTAGGACTCGCGCCGCGCGCGCGAAGCTCGCGGGATGACCCGCCTTCGCCGGACTAAAGCCGCAGCAGCGCGCGGAAGCGCTCCGGCGACCGGAACGGCCCAACCACCGCCAGGTTGAGCTGGTCCAGCACGATCAGCCGCTGCGCGACCCGTCGCAGGTCGTCCGGCGTAACGGCGTCGATGAGCGCCGAGGTCTCGTCGACGGTGCGGATGTGGCTCGTCAGCAGCTCCTGGCCGCCGAGCCAATCGGATACGGCGCGCGTGTCTTCCATGCGCAAGAGCATGCGCCCTTTCGCGAGGGCCTTCGCGCGCGCGAGCTCCTCTTCGGGGACCGGCTCGTCGCGCAGGCGCGCCAGCTCGCTCAGCAGCGCCTTCAGCGCCTCGATCGTCTTCGCCGGATCGACGCCGGCGTACAAGATGAACGCGCCGGCATCGAGGAAGTAGCTGCAGTAGCTGTGGACGTCGTACGCCAGGCCGCGCTTCTCGCGCAGCTCCAGCGCGAGGCGGCTGCTCATCTCCTCCCCAAGCAGCACGCTCAGCAAGCTCAGCGCATAGCGGTCGCCGTGCTGCAGCGGCAGGCCGCGCAGCCCCAAGGCTAGATGAGCCTGCTCACTCTTCTTGTACTTCACCGCTACGCGCGGCTCGTGCTGGCCGTTCACAGCGGGGAACCAGCCATTGGGCACGCCGCGGCACCAGTTGCCGAGCATCGATTCGACCTGCTCTGCCACCTGCTCGTGTTCGACCGCGCCCGCGATGCTGACGACGGTGTTGTTCGGCACGTACTGGCGGTGCAGGTACTCGAACGCCATCTCGCGCGTGAGGCCGCGCACGGTCGCTTCGCTGCCGGCGACATCACGGCCGAGCGGCTGCTCCGGCCAGAGCGTCTCATCGAGCAGCACGTCAACTTGCTGCGCGGGCGAGTCGACGATCATCGCGAGCTCCTCCAGCACGACCGAGCGCTCCTTTTCCATCTCTGCCGGCGCCAGGATCGGCCGGCGCACGAGGTCGGCGAGGACATCGAGGGCGAGCTCGAAGTACGGCTGCGGGACCTTGCAGTAGTAGACGGTCAGCTCGCGGTCGGTCGCGGCGTTGATCATGCCCCCGACGCCGTCGATGAGCTGGGAGATCTCCTGCGGCGTGGGCCGGCGCTCGGTGCCCTTAAAGCAGAGGTGCTCCAGATAGTGCGCCAGGCCGGCCTGCTCCGGCGTCTCGTACCGGGAGCCCGCGCCGACATAGACGCTTACCGCGACCGACCGCGTGTGCGGCATCGGCGCTGTCACCACCCGCAGGCCGCTGGGTAGCGTTGTCTTGCGAAAGAAGCCGTTGTCTGTGTCCATAAGAGGCCGGTTCTAGTGGGCGTTCGGGGGCACCCTTGGGGGTACACTCAGTGTACGGCAAGCGCCGCCCGCGCCGCGAGCGGTAATCCCCCGACACGGGAGATCTCGGCGCTCGCTGCGCGAGTACGCGCTAGCTTCGGATTGACCGCTTTTGGAAGGCGTTGCTATACTCATGAGCCGGAGGAGTGTAGCTCAGTTGGAAGAGCAGCCGTCTCCAAAACGGCAGGTCGGGGGTTCGAGTCCCTCCACTCCTGCCAGCACCAGAAGCTAGATGCGGGACGCGAGAGACGGGAGGCTCTCTGGCGTCTAGTTGCCATAATCCGGCCTTCAGCCCGCCGAGGTGGTGGAATTGGCAGACACGCGGTCTTGAGGGGGCCGTGCCTTCGGGCGTAGGGGTTCAAATCCCCTCCTCGGCACCATATTCCAGGGCGACGTAGCCAAGCGGCAAGGCAGGGGTCTGCAAAACCCCCATCACCGGTTCGAATCCGGTCGTCGCCTCCACGAATCTTCTCGACGAGAAGCCGCCCAATTTGGGCGGCTTCTGCGATCTGCCTCCCGCTCGCGCGGCTGCGAGGTCTTGACGCCTATGCGGTGTCCCATGGTACAGTGGTCCCGATGTCCCAGTACGAAAGCGACGGCTAAGAGGGCCAGAAGGAGAAAATACGATGCCAGAAACGACCGAACAAGTGAAGGTGGAACGCGTCCAACTCGGCGTCCGGATGGAGAAGAACATGGTGAAAGTGCTGAAGGGCCTGGCGGAGTTCAACGGTGTCACCCTGGGGCAACTGCTCGAGAACATCGTGCTGCATTCCTTCGAGCCGGTGCCGGGCGAGGAAGGGGAGATGGCCGCCAGCCCGCATGGCAAGCGGGCGCTTGCGGCGATCGCCGATCTCAAGCGGGTCTACGGCATGACGCACGACGCCCATGCTGCGCACGAGCTCGGTGAGAACGGCTCCGGCTATATCGCGAGATGGCGCGAGGACGTTGAACACGCAACCGACGAGCCCGTTGCAGCTGAATAGCGAATCGCCGCTCGCGCAGACGGGGGTGCTCTGCGCCAGCTAGGGTGCAAAACCCCCAGCGGTTCGAATCCGGTCGTCGCCTCCACGCTAGAACGGGCCCAGGCCCGCGCCTGGGCTCTCGCTTTGTGCTGCAGGAGGCGGGCATGCTCGGCTACAGTAATGCCGGCATGCAGCAGCTCAGCTACGACCCGCGCGACCCGTGGTTCGACGTCCATGGCTGGCGGCTCGCGCTCCAGATCATCACCTTCGAGAACGTCTACGGCCTGGATCCCGAAGCGACGGTGGTGACGGAGGAGGGCGGCCACACCGCGATCGATTGCCGTCGCCTCACGTGGGCCGGGGGCCAGGCGCAGATCGACGGCGCGGCGCGCATCGACGTGTCGCGCACGGCGAACGGGATCGAGATCGCCGCGTCCGCCGAGCTTGGCGAGAAGATCCGCTGTCTCAAGCTGCTCGTGTCCGGCTTGCCGAAAGGCGAGATCATCGGCGCGTTCTGGGGGCGCTCGACGCTGCGCGCGAGCGGCGTGGTCCTCACATACCCTACGCCACTGCACACGCCGCTCGTCTTCCTTGCGCCGCAGATCGGCGAATATGTGTACTTCCAGTCGCTGGACGACAGCGTGCGCGCGAAACGCTTCGCCTTCTATGAGCGGGACGGCGATCTGACCGCCGAGCTGATCTTCGAGGAGCTCGCAACCGACATGTCGCGCTCGATCACGACGCCGCCATGGCGCGTCGGCCGCGTGGCCGAGCCGGGTGCGATCGCGGAGGAGCACCGGCGGCATATCGAGCGCGCATACGGGCTCCAGCCCTGGGAGACGCGCGCCGACGTGCCGGCCTGGGCGCGCGAGATCGCGCTCGTCGTGGTGCTCCACGGCATGCACTGGAGCGGGCGCATCTTCAACACGTACGACGCCATGCTCGACGCGTTGCGCTGGATCGCCGAACGTATCGATGGGCGCAGGGTGCTCGCGTTCCTGCCGGGCTGGGAAGGCCGTTACTACTGGCAGTACGGCGATTACCGGCCGGATCTGCGCCTCGGCGGTGAGGCAGGGTTCGCCCGGCTGGCGGCCGGCGCGCGAGAGCTGGGCGTGAAGCTGATGCCGATGTTCGGCGCGAACTGCGCGAACGCGACGCTGCCCGACTTCGACACGTGGGGCCGGCCGGCCATCATGCGTTCGGCGAGCGGGCTGGAGTTTCAGGGCAACCGGCCGGACTGGGACGTCTCGCGCGCGCACGACCCGGGCTGGCAGGCGTGGCTCAATCCCGGCGCGCCCTCATGGCGAGGGCGGCTGGTAACGCAGGTCTCGCAGCTCGTCGAGCGGCACGATCTGCCTGCAGTGTTCTTCGATACCCAGCACGTGTGGACAAACGACCCGACGTACGCCGTGTACGACGGCCTGCTGGCGTTGCGCGACGAGCTGAAGGCGCGCTTCCCGGAGCTGCTCATCGCGGGCGAAGGCTGGTACGACGCGCTCGGCGCGTTCACGGCCGTGTCGCAGGTTGGCGCGCCGCAGCAGTGGCCGGAGATCTTCTCGAACTACTGCCGGACGTTCCTGCACCTCTCCGCCGGCGACCCGAGCCGCGGCAGCACGGGGGTGCACGAGCTTGGACACAACGCGTTTGCGCTCGCGCCGGACGCACCGCACGTCTGGCCCACGCTCACCGTTGTCGACGGCACGATCGAGCAGGCACCGGAGCGCGTTGAGGAGGTCATCGCGCAAGCGAAGCGCTGCGTGAACGACCATTTGGGAGGCGCATGATGGAGCGAGACGACGTGCCACAGACCACGGAAGCGCGCAACGCTGCGGTGCGTGACGCCTGGAACGCAAACGCGGCGTTCTGGGACGAGCGCATGGGCGAGGGCAATGACTTCCACCGCCTGCTGCTCAGCCCCGCGATCGAACAGCTGCTGGAGTTGCGCAAGGGACAGCGCGTGCTCGATGCGGCGTGTGGGAACGGACAGCTCTCGCGCCGGCTGGCCGAGCTGGGCGCGCACGTCGTCGCGTTCGATCTGGCGGCGGAGATGATCGAGCGGGCGCGGGCGCGATCGACCAGCAGCGAGCGGATCGACTTCCGGGTCGTGGACGCGGTCGATCGAGCGCAACTGCGAGCATTGGGGGAGGAACCGTTCGATGCGCTGGTGTGCAACATGGCGCTGATGGACATGCCCGAAATTGAGCCGTTGATTGAAGAGGGTAGGGGGCTCCTCAAGCCGCGGGCGCCGTTCGTGTTCTCCGTGCAGCACCCCTGCTTCAACTCGGTGTTCGCGAAGATCGTCTCGGAAACGGGCGACGACGTGCGTGGCAGGTGGTCGACCGCGTACTCGTTGCGGCTGGCCGGCTACAAGGAGTCGCGCGTATCGTACGGCGATGCGATGGTGGGGCAGCCGGCTCGGCAGCTCTACTTCCACCGGCCGCTGGAGGAGCTGTTCGGTGCCTTCTTCCGCGCGGGCTACGCGCTCGACGGGCTGGTGGAGCCTACGTTTGCGGAGCAGGCGGCTCCGGAGCGCGCCGCGTCGTGGAAGCATCTCGTTGGTATCCCTCCGGTGCTGGTGGCTCGCACGCGGGCGCCGTAGCGTCGGCTATAATAGCCGCGCGATGGCACGCTACACGCTCCAGGACCTCGCGGCCGACGTCGAGCGGCTCGTTTCGGAGCACGCGGACGAGCGCGAGCGCGTTCGCGCGATCACGCCGCACATGGAGCGCTGGCTCTCCGATCCCGACCTGACGCCGGAGCAGCGCGCGTCGTGCGGCGGCCGCGCCTGCGGCCATCTCCTATATACTGCGCCTGACCGGTCGTTCTTCATCATCTCGGTCGTGTTCCCGCCCGGCACTAGCAGCGGCGTTCATTATCACGGCGCGTGGGGCGTGATCGGCGTCCTATCGGGTGTGGACGAGGAGACGCAGTACGTGCGACCGGCAGGCCCCGAGACGCCGAGCGCCGGCGAGGCGTGCGCGCTGCAGCAGACCGCCAAGCATCACTGCCCGCCGGGCAGCATCACGTACCTGATGCCGCCGGAGCAGGCTTACCACCGCGTGCGCGCTGTCGGCGAGGAGACGGGCGTCTCGCTGCACATTCTCGGCGGCACGGCGGAGACGCATCCGCATCTGCTCTGCCATCCCGAGAGCCGGCAGCTCGTCGAGTTTCCGATGGCGGCGCTGCTGGACCAAGCTCCGCGGATGGCGTAGCGACGGCTAGTCGTCTTCTTCCGCGACCATATCCTTGAACTGCTGCGCCGGCATGGCGTTCGGCGGGAGGCCGCGCGTCGCGAGATACTCGACCGCCTCGAGCGCGGCGTCGATGTCGTCCTCGTTGTTGAACGAGGCGACGGAGAGCCGCACGCGCTTGTCGTTCACGACGCGCCCGACGACGCGGCGGAGCTGCCAGAGCGCCGCGCACGTCTCGTTCGGGTCGAGATCGCCCACGGTGAAGACGACGAGGCCCGAGCGCAGCGCGGGATCGAGCGGGCCGCGCAGCTGAGCGCCCGGGATGCGCCCGATGCCGTCGATGAGGCGAGAGGACAGCTCGAGTATGCGCGACTCGACGTTCGCGATGCCGAGCTCATGCAACAGCCCTACGGCGGCGATCGCGCCGGCGAGCAGCGGACCGCTGTGCGTCGTCATCTCGAACTTGCGCAGGGTGCTCGTGACGGGCGTGAAGTTGCCCTCGAAGTCGTAGTACTCGGACGCGCCGTGCGCGACGGAGAAGGGCGCGACGCGCTCGACGAGGTCGGGCCGGACGTATAGCGCCGCGACGCCGTCGGGCCCGAGCACGTACTTGTGCGCGGGGAACGAGTACGCATCGACATCGAGCGCGCGCGCGTCGATCTCGATCTGGCCGGCGGGCTGCGCGCCGTCGAGCAACACGAACGCCCCGGCGGCGTGCGCGGCGCGGATGATGCGCTCGACCGGGAGGCGTGTGCCGCGGTTGTACGAGATGTGGCTGATCAGGACGAGCTTCGTCGTCGGCGAGATCGCCTCCTCGAACCGCCGCGCCAGCTCATCGAACGGCTCCTCGGCGGACGAGCGCACAACGGCGACCTCGACGCCGAGCTGACGGCGCATCTCGTAGCAAGGCACCATCACGGACGAGTGCTCCAGGTTGCACGTGACGATCTCGTCGCCGGCGCGCAGCCCCAGGCCGCGCAGCGCAGCGTTGATCCCTTCCGTCGTGGTGTTCATCAGCGCGACGTCTTCTGCGCCGATGAGCGAGGCGAGCGCAGCGCGCGCCTCGCGGACGATGAGCGCCTTCTCATGCCGCACCTCAAGCGTCGTCGGCCCGTCGAAGGCCTCCCGCTCGGCGCGCGCCTGGATCGCGGCGACAACCTCGCGGGCTGAGGGGCCGGACCAGCCGGTGTTGAGGTAGACAACGCGCTCGGTCACGGGGAAGCGTGCGCGGAAGGCCTGCCAGTCGGGCTGGGTGGTCACGGGGCGATGATGCCAGACCGCGCGAGGGAGGGCAAAGGACAGGGTTTTCGAAGCGGCGTGTTGGGTACTCCAGCGTTGCTGGCCGATGCAAGATGACCTTAGAATCAGTCGGGCGCGGTGCTTTCGCTCGCGCCGCTGCCGCCTGCCGGGGTGGCGAAACTGGAATACGCAGCGGACTTAAAATCCGCCGTCGCGCAAGCGGCTTGTGGGTTCGAGCCCCACCCCCGGCACCACCCGCACGCAGCGGTCGACGCTCCCCTAAGGGTTTCTTGACTCGTTACGGCAAGCCTGTATACTTGCCAAACGCTGGTGTGGCTCGCGAGCGCGGAGTGCGCTCCAGAACGGCAGCAAGCTGGCCGAAAACGAATCGAAGGCCGTTCGCAGGGTGACGACGGGGAGGTGTGTCCATGATTCGGATGAGAAGTCTCGCAGTTGCCCTCGGTGGTGCTCTTGCCGGGGTGTCGCTTCTGTTCGCGCTCTCGGCGTCCGCCGCCAGTCCTGTCGTCAGCGTGGGTTCCGCCTCCGCGGCGCCCGGCGCGAACGGCTCCGTCCCGGTGCAATCGCAGGGCATGGCCGCGCCGGGTCTCGGCGCCTGGGCGATGAACATCGTCTACAACCCGGCCGTTGTCCAGGTGGTCTCTTGTGCGCCGATGTCGGGCAGCGTGTGCAATCCAAACTTTTCGAGTAACACGATTCGCATCACCGGCGCGGTCGCGAACGGTCTGGTGGGCGACGCGACGCTGGCGAGTCTGACCTTCCACTGCTCCATCGCTGGCACGAGCCCGCTGACGCTCTCCGTCGATACGCTGGCCGACGCGACTATCGGCGGCCCGCGCGATATCGCGGCGACCACGGCGAACGGCAGCATCGATTGCTCGCCCGCGACGGCGACCGCGGTTGCGGCAACGCCGACAGCCGTGAGCGCAACGTCGCCGAACGCCGGATTCGGGCCGGGCGGCGGCGGTTCGAGCGCGCTGGTGTGGCTCGTCGCCGCGCTGCTGGGCGCAGGGGTCGCCTGGCTCTCGGCCGGGCTCGCAGGCGCGGCGCTCGCAGCCGTGAACGGCCGGAGCGCTGGGCGGCGCCCGAGAGGCTTCCTGCCGCGCATGCGCCCGCAGTCGCGGCAAGAGCACCCTGACCACGATCGGTAGCGCGACCTTCACGTAAGCATGCGGAGGCCTCCCATCTGCGGAGGCCTCCCTTCGTTTCGCGCGATGTATACTGCCTTACGATGACCGCGCCGGCCACCACGAAGTATGAAGTCGTCATCGGCATCGAGGTGCACGCGCAGCTCGCGACGAAGAGCAAGATGTTCTGCGGCTGTCGCGCGGACTACCACAATGCTGCGCCAAACACGCATGTCTGCCCGGTCTGTCTCGGCATGCCCGGCGTGCTGCCCGTGATCAACCGCCAGGCGGTCGAGTACACGATCATGACCGGCCTCGCGCTCAACTGCTCGATCCCGGAGCGGGCGAAGTTCGACCGCAAGAACTACCCCTATCCGGACCTGCCGAAGGGCTACCAGATCTCGCAGTACGATCTGCCGCTCTGCGTGGGCGGCTGGCTCGAGATCGAGCCGGAGGGCGGCAGCAAGCGCCCAGACGGGCGCACGTCGGTGCGCATCGGCATCACCCGCGTGCACCTCGAGGAGGACACCGCGCGCAGCGCGCATCCGGCGCACGCGGACTACAGCCTCGTCGAGATGAACCGTTCCGGTGTGCCACTCATGGAGATCGTGACGGAGCCCGACGTGCGTTCCGGCCACGAGGCGCGCCTCTACCTCACGAAGCTGCAGCAGACCCTGCGTTACCTGGGTGTCAGCCACGCAAATATGGAAGAAGGGAACATGCGCTGCGAGCCGAACGTGAGCATTCGGCCCGTAGGGCGGGCGGAGTTCGGGACGAAGGTGGAGCTGAAGAACCTGAACAGCTTTCGCGCTGTGGAGCAGGGCATCGAGTACGAGATCGAGCGCCAGCGCAAGCTGCTCGATGCTGGCGAGCGGGTTGTGCAGGAGACGCGCGGCTGGCGCGAGGAAGAGGGTCGCACGGTCAGCCAGCGCAGCAAAGAGTTCGCGGCGGACTATCGCTACTTTCCCGAGCCGGACCTGCCGCCGCTGACGATCGCGCGCGCGTACGTCGAAGAGTTGCGTGCGCGGCTGCCGGAGCTGCCGGACGCGAAGCGGCGGCGCTTCGTGAGCGAGTACGGGCTGAACGAGTACGAAGCGAACCTGCTCACCTCGTCGCGTGAGCGCGCCGACTTCTTCGAGGGTGCGGTTCGCATGGGCCCAACAAGGGCGAGGGAACTTGCGAACTGGATCATCGGCGAAGTTGCGAGGCTGGAGCATGCGACGGGCAATGACATTTCAACGTCGAAACTGAAGCCGGAGCACCTGTTCGAGATCGTGGTCATGTTGGATGAGAAATCAACGAACTCGACAACTGCCAAGAGCGTCTTGGAGACCTCGTATCTCACCGGCAAAGCGCCGCGTGCCATCGTGGAGGAGCAAGGCCTGACGCAGATCTCGGGCGCCGATGAGCTCTCCGGCATCGTCGCGCAGGTGATCGCGGCCAACCCGAAGCCCGTCGCGGACTTCCGGGGCGGCAAGGACGCTGCGCTGAAGGCGCTCGTCGGTCTGGCGATGCGCGAGACGCGCGGCCGGGCGAACCCCCAGCTCGTCGAAGAGCTCCTCCGGAAAGCCCTGACCCCTGGCGCCTAGGGCGCGTCTGCCAAATGCGGATGCGGCAGTTGATGACGGTCGCGGCGAAGGTGACGCCGCCGAGGTAGCTGAGGGCGTGTTTGCCGTAGCGGGTGGCGATGCCGCGCCGCCGCGGTGAAGCGCCGGCTTGCCGGCTGAGTCGCCCAACAAGTCGGTCGCCCTCCCGGGTGGCCATTTGCTATACTCCCGACAACAGCCGATCCACCAAGGAGAGGGAAATGCGCAGAACGTTCATGTCCATACAGAAGGGAGGTAACTACCGAAAGGACATGACGCATTGTGAGAACGTTGAACTTGGGGATCCTGGCGCATGTAGACGCAGGTAAGACAACCCTGACCGAGCGGCTGCTCTACGCCGCCGGTGTCATCGACGAGA
>CAYQLM010000057.1:0-19307 GCA_964418365.1 uncultured Dehalococcoidia bacterium | reverse complement strand
TCAGCGTGCGCTCGAACTGGCCCATGCTCTCGGTGTTGATGCGGAAGTAGGCCTGGAGCGGCATCGGCACCTTGACGCCCGGCGGCACGTAGATGAAGCTCCCGCCCGACCAGACCGAGCTGTTCAGCGACGCGAACTTGTTGTCGTTCGGCGGGATGATCGTGCCAAAGTACTGGCGGACGAGGTCAGGATAGTCGCGCACCGCGCTGTCGGTATCGGTAAAGATGACACCGAGTTTCGACAGGTCCTCGCGCACCTTGTGGTAGACGACCTCGGAGTCGTACTGCGCCTCGACGCCGGAGAGGAACTTGCGCTCCGCCTGGGGAATGCCCAGCTTTTCGAAGGTGCGCTTGATCTCGGCCGGCACCTCGTCCCACGTGCGGCCCTGCTCGGTCACCGGCTTCACGTAGTAGTAGATATCGTTGAAATCCAGACTGTAGTTCTGGATGTTGCCGCCCCAGAAGCCGGACGGCATCGGCCGCTCCTCCCAGTGGCGATAGGCCTTCAGGCGGAAGTCGCGCATCCATTGCGGCTCGCCTTTCATCGCGGAGATCTCCTCCACGACTTCGCGGCTCAGCCCCTTCTTCTTGACGTTGATCGGCTTGAAGTCCTCGTCGGACCAGCCGTACTTATATCCGCCTTTTTCCTCGACGAGCTCTTGTACCTTACCCATTGCTCTCTTCTCCCTCCGCGCCGGCCATCGCGGGCGCGAATTCCTTGACAATCAGGTCGTAACCCTGCCGCTCCAGCTCCAGCGACAGTTCCGGCCCGCCGGTCTTGATGATGCGGCCTTGGTACAGCACGTGTACCACGTCCGGCTTCACATAATTAAGGATGCGCTGGTAGTGCGTGATCAGTAGCACGCCCAACTCCGGCCCGCGGATGGCGTTGATGCCTTCGGCCACGGTCTTCAGCGCATCGATGTCCAAGCCCGAGTCGGTCTCGTCCAGCACCGCGAGCTCGGGACGGAGCAGCGCCATCTGGAGCACCTCGGCGCGCTTCTTCTCGCCGCCCGAGAAGCCTTCGTTCACGTAGCGCCGAACGAACTCGTGGTCCATCTTAAGCAGATCCAGCGTTTCATCCAGCAGCTTGCGGAACTCGCGCACCGGCACGTCCTCCTGCCGCCGCGCCTTCAGCGACGCGCGCAGGAAGTTGCCCATCACCACGCCCGGCACGCCGATCGGGTACTGGAACGCGAGGAAGATGCCGAGGCGCGCGCGCTTGTCCGGCGACAGGCGGGTAACGTCTTCGCCCTTATAGAGGATGCGGCCCTGTGTCACCTGATACTTCGGATGACCCATGATCGTGTTCGCCAGTGTGCTCTTGCCCGAGCCGTTCGGCCCCATCAGCGCGTGCACCTCGCCCCGCCGGACGGTGAGGTCGACCCCCTTGAGGATCTCCTTCCCCTCCACGCTCGCGTGCAGGTTTTCGACGACGAAGACCGTTTCCTTACTGCCGTTTTCCATCATGCTCCGTTCCTCGTCCCTTCCCCTCGTTCCTGGCCGCGACGATGTATTCGCACACCGGCTGCCCATCGACGATGCGGCTCACCTGCCGCACCGGCGCGGCGACCAGCAGCTCGATCGTGCGGCGGTCCAGCTCGCATGTGCCGTGCGCCGACTGCGCCGCGTGGCGATACGGACAAGCCGAGTTCTTCAAGTGATATCCGTCGCTGCTCGGTGTCCACTCATCGACGATCCCTTCGCGCCGGAGCGATTCTGCCGTCTGCGCTACCCGGCCTTCCAGCGTCTCCGCCGTCACGTCGGCGCTGTGCTCGCCGGCGACCTGCTGGGCCACGCCCTGCAGCACCGTGCGCAGCACCTGCGATCCGTCGCGGCCGCGCACCTGTTCCTCATCGAGCGCATTCAGTCCGCGGTACATCCGCGAAAGCAGCCGCGAGTAACCCGCCGGCACCCGTTCCTCCGCGTCCGCGGTGGCGTAGAAAATGAAGGCGGGCCGGCCCACTCCGTGGCGTTCGGCGCGCACGTCCGCCATCCCCTCCACGCGCAGATGGTCGAGATGGCGGCGGACGGCAGCAGGGCCGACGCCCAGCTCCTGCGCCAAATCCGCGACGGTCACTCCGCCGCGGGCCTGGAGCAGATGCAGCACCTGTTCCTTCGTGCTTTCCATCACGACCTAAGGGTAGCTCTGAATCCGCCAATAGTCAAGATATCTGGACTTTAAATCATCTTTTATTTCCAAAGGCACGCCGCCACCCGCGTTGCCCGCACAGCTCACCTCCCGTACTGTGGGGCCGTGCGGGCAGCACCTATTGCCTCCGAGTCCGCCCTGGGTGTTACGACCGCCGACAGGCTCCGCCATGCGATCGCGGGCTACGCCAGCGCGACATGGCTCCTCGCCGTAGTCGTCCTCGTCGGGCTCACGCTGCGAGTCGCCTGGGTGCTGCACGTCGATCCCGCGCCCTTCGGCGACACATACTGGTACACAAACGTCGCGTCGAACCTGGTCCACGGCAACGGCTTCGCCGCGAACCCGCACAGCCTCTGGGGCGCGCCCGGCGTGCCCAAGCCTACGGCCTACTATCCGCCCCTCTACCCTTTCGTCCTGGCCGCGCTCTGGAAGGTCATCGGCTTCAGCCTGACCTCCGGCAAGCTCCTTAACGCCTGCCTCGACACGCTCACGATCTTCTTCGTCTACGACATCGGCCGTCGCGTTTTCGACCGGCGAGCCGGCCTCGCCGCGGCCGGCGTCTACGCGCTGCTGCCGAACACCATCGCCTGGCTTCCGCTGCACCTCTCCGAGGCGTTGTTCACACTGCTCTTTACCGCCGCGGTCTGGCTGCTCGTCGCCTCACGGCCACAGGCGGAAGCGCCGAGGCCCGCTGTTGCCCTGCTCTTCGGCCTGCTGACCGGCCTGGCGTTACTGACGCGAGGCGTGGGCGTCGTGCTGCCAGCGGCCGCCCTCATCTTTTGGTGCGGCCGGGATGGCTGGCGCCCAGCTCTGCAACAGCTTGCCCTTACGCTCGCCGTCGCGGCCGCGGTCCTCGTCCCGTGGACCGTGCGCAACTGGATCGTGATGGACGGTCCCATTGTTGTCTCCTCAAACACGGGGTACAACCTGCGCATCGGCAATTCGGAGGGCGCCAACGGCACCTTCACGTTCATCTCGGACTCGGTCGACGGGGTACCCGCCTGGCGTGCGCTCGAGCGACCGGATTGGGAAGCCCGCGCTAACCGCGTCCTCACGCGGCGCGCACTCGGGTACGCGACAACCCATCCGCTGCGCGAGCTCGAGCTCTCGAAAAACAAGGTCTTCTACCTCTATCGGTCGGACGCCGAGATGGCGGAAGCCCTAAGCGCCTGGGGCGGGCCGCTCGAACCGCGCGGGCTCGAGCATGTCCTGAGGCCGCTGGTGACGGCGACCTGGTTTGCCTTGCTCTTCGCCACTGTAGCGTCCGCCGCGTTCTGGTTACGGCGAACTCCGGAGCGCACCGTACTGCTCACCGTCCCCTTGTTGTGGACGGTCTTCCACATCGTCTTCTTCGGGCTCGCCAGATACCACCTCGGCCTGCTGCCGGTGATGGCCGTCGCGGCGGCGGGCGGCGCCACGCAGGCGGTGAGCGCTGTGCGGTCGCGGCTGCGACGGGCCGTCCGCGGCTAGCGGGCAGCGAGCGCCAGCGCCCACGCGAGAGGCACAGGGGCGAGGCCCTTCCGGCGAGTTTTCGGGTCAGCATCGGTGGCCAGGGCGGCGAGATTCTTCGCTCGCGCCCGCCTCGCGGCGGACTTGCGGCTCAGAATGACGGTGCGGGCGACTCGCGACAGACGCGCAGCTAGATAATGACAGTACCAGCTACCAGCAACCAGCGACCAGCGACTAGCTACTAACCGCCAACGCCCGCTCGAGGAGTTGCGGCAGGGCTTCACCGGACGGCGCGCGCAGGACAGCCGAGCAGAGCTGCGTGAGCGGCGTCTCCTGCGGATTGACCTCGATGAGGCGCGCGCCGCGACGGTAGGCGATCGCCGGGAACTCCGCCGCCGGATACACGACGGCCGACGTGCCGACGAGCAGCACGGCATCGGCGCGCTGGGCGTGCTCGTAGCAGGACTCGAGCGCATCGTGCGGGATCGGCTCGCCGAACATCACCGTGTCGCTCTTCACCAGCCCGCCGCAGTCCGGACAGCGGGGCGGCACAATCTCCGAGACGAACTCCTCGCGGCGCCAGCGCCGCCCGCAGCCGACGCAGCGCATCTTCGTCCGGTTGCCGTGGATCTCGGTGACAGCGCTCGATCCGGCCTGCGCGTGCAGGTCATCGATGTTCTGCGTGATGATGTGCTTGAGCAGGCCGGCGCGCTCCATCTCGGCCATGGCGATGTGACCCGCGTTCGGCCGGGCTTCTTCGATCGCCTTCGTGAACTCCGACATCGACTCGCGCTGGGCAAGACGCTCCGCCCACCACTGCTCGGGATCGGCGAGGAAGCGCTGGTAGCCGTCCATCGGCGGCTCGCCGTGCTTGTCCCACAGCCCGTCGCCGCCGCGAAACGTGGGAATGCCGGACTCTTTCGAGAGCCCCGCGCCGACCAGCGCGATCAGGTACGCCGACTCGGCGACGATCTGCGCGGCGGTCTGGAGCTGTTCCTGGTCGATCACGGCGCGATTGTAGCGAATCGATGGAACGCCGATCCCGGAGGCCCCTCTTCAAGCCGGCTTCGTACCGCCTCGGCGCACGCCTCCGGTGTGAGCACGGACGTGTCGACTTCGAGATCGTAGACGCCGGGCGTATGGACTTCGTCTTGCCAGCGGCGGACCGGAAGCGGGATGGGATCGTCGGGCGTACCGACAACGTACTGGCGTTCGCGGCCGGGCTGAGGGACGTCGCGGCGTTCCATGACAACCTCGACAGGACAGCGGACGCCGACGAACAGGACGGGCAGCCCTGCCAAGCGGCGGGCGCTGTCCGCGAGGATGTGGCGGGGCACCGCGTACGCGTCGTGGTGCCCGACATCGACGACGACGTTCAGACCGAGTCTGCTGTGCGCGGCGATCGATTCGTACATCGCCGCGTACAGCAGCGGCACGAGAGGCTCGAGATCCGGTCGCTCGCCTCCCGGCCGGAGGCCGATACCGGGCCCGTATCGCGCGGGAGTAACGTGCCTGACGAATGTATCTACGCCCAAATTCATCCAGAGACCATCGAAGGTCTCCTGAATCACGGCCACAATGCTCGACTTGCCCGATCGCGGGGCGCCATTCAAGATGACGATCTGCCCTGGCTTCGTCGGCTGCTCCATATTTTTCCCTCCGCCAGGCACTCCTACGCCTTTGGTTCGACGACGAACACCCCGCTGCCGCGCGCGACCGGCCTGCCGCTCGCTTCGTCGCGGATCTCGACCTCAGCAAACGAGAGCCGGCGGCCGGACTGCACGACACGGCCGTCCGCCAGCAGCGCGCCGCCGACGACCGGCCGCAGGTAGTGCAGATGGACCTCCGCCGTCAGCACCTGCGCCGTCGAACCGTACAGCGTGCGCAGCGCGTTACCCATTGCGCCGTCCGCGATCGCGGGCAGCACGCCGCCGTGCAGGATGCCATCGGCGTTCAGCTGCGAGGTCTGCAGCGCGACGCGGATCGCCACGCGGCCTTCCGACGCCTCAGCGATCGACATGCCCATCGCCTGGTAGTAGGGCGAGCTCGCGGCGAACTCGCGCACGAACGCCAGCCGCGCTTCGACATTGTCTGCGCTCACGGCGCGTGCGGGCCCGGCGTCTGGATCTCCGGCGACTCGAAGTAGACGCGCATCGCTGCTGTTCCCGTCGCCAGCCGGCGGCGCAGGAGCTGCGCCGGCACGAAGCCATGGTTCGGCGCGAAGAGCCAGACGAACGCGAAGATCGTCGTTGCGACGAGCACGATCGTCCCGCCGGCGGCGACGTCGAAGTGGTACGAGACGATCAACCCCGTCACGCCAGAGAGCGCGCCGATCGCGGCGCTGGTCGCCATCATCACCGGCAGGCGATCCGTGAGCAAGCGCGCCGCGGCGGCGGGCGTGACGAGCATCGCCACCACGAGAATGTTGCCCACGGCGCGCAGCGAGACCACGATCGTGAGCGAGATCAGCACGAGCAGCAGAAGATCGAGCCAGAACACCGGCAGCCCTATCGCCTGCGCCGCCGCGCGGTCGAATGACGTGATCAGCAGCTCGCGATAGAAGAGCGCGATCAACAGCAGCACGACGGCGCCGACGATCGCCGAGAGCCAGATGTCGTGCACCGTCACGCCGAGGACGTTACCGAAGAGGAACGATGCCAGATCGCGCGTGAAGTTTCGCGACGAGCTAATCAGGACGACTCCCAGCGCAAACGTTCCGGCGAAGAGCACGCCGATGGCGGAGTCTTCCTTGACGCGTCGGTTCTGGGCGACGACGGCGATCGAGCCCGACGTGAGCACACCGAAGATCAGCGCCCCCCAGAAGATACTCTGTCCGAGCAGGAACGCGATCACGATGCCGGGAAAGATCGCGTGTGAGAGCGCATCGCCGATGAACGAGAGACCGCGCAGGACGACGTACGTGCCGATCGCGCCGGTCACCGCGCCCATCAGGACCGCCTCGATGACGGCGCGGCGCATGAACTGGTACTGGAACGGATCGCTGAAGTAGTGAACGACCGGCATCAGTCGTGCTCTGCGCCCAGAGGCTCGTGGACATGGCTGTGGTGCGCGTGGTCGCCGGTATGGTGCGTGTGCGCGGGGTCCGCTCCATTGGCCGGCCCGAGCACGATGACGGGCCCTCCGTACGTCTCCGCGAGGTTCTCGGCAGTATAGGTCTCGCTCAGCGGCCCATACGACACCATGCGCTCGTTGACACAGCAGAGGCAGTCGCAGGCGCAGGACGCGCTGACCAGATCGTGTGTCGCCAGCAAGACGATCTTGCCCGCGGCGCGCTGCTCCTCGATGACCTGCATGATCACTTCCTGCGTGGCGGCATCGATGCCGTTCATCGGCTCATCCAGCAGCAGGACGTCGGCTTCCTGAGCCAGCGCTCGAGCGATGAACACGCGCTGCTGCTGCCCGCCGGAGAGCTGTCCGATCTGCGTGTCTCGATAGTCGAGCATCTCGAGCCGGGCCAGCACGCTCTCGACCACAGCGCGGTCCTTCTGGCCCGGCCGCTGCGGCCAGCGAGTGCGCGGGTAGCGCCCCATCATCGCGACGTCGAAGACTGTTACAGGGAAGTCCCAATCGACAACTTCTCGCTGCGGGACGTACGCGATGTGCGAGCGCATCTTCGTCGCCGGGCTGCCGAAGAGCGTGATGCTGCCGTTGACCACCGGCGCGAGGCCGAGTATTGCCTTGAGCAGCGTTGTCTTACCTCCGCCGTTCGGCCCGACGACACCGATCACCTGTCCGCGCCGAATGTCCGCCTGCACACCGTTCAGCACCACCTTCCGCTGATACGCGACGGTCACGCCGCGCAGCACGAGACAGTCTTCGTGGTCGAGAGCGACGGGCGCTTGTGCTGTTGTCATGACTTCAGCGCATCGGCGATCTTGCGAGCGTTCGTCAGGAGCATTCCGTCCACGGTATCGGCGCCGCTCCCCGGCTCGCCGAGCGAGTCGCCGTACAGATCGTCGACGATCTTGACGCCGGCGTCGTCGGCGAGCGTGGTCGCCAGCTGAGGATTGGCGCTCGATTCGGCGAAGATCGCCCTCACGTGCTCGCTGCGGATCGCATCAAGCAGGGCAGCCGTTTGCTGGGCGGACGACTGGGCATCGGTCGAGACGCTGGGGATCACCGCCCCGACGATCGTCAGGCCAAACGCCCGAGCAAAATAGCCGAAGGAGTCGTGGTTCGTCACCAGCTTTCGAGCGTCCGCTGGGATCTCGTCGATGATTGCTTGCACCTGCGACTTCGTCTGGTCCAGCTTCCGCTTGTAGGCCGCCGCATTGGCGGCGTACGCAGAGCTGTTTGCCGGGTCGGCGCTCTCCAGCGCAGCCGCGATGCCGTCGACCATGATCGTGTCGTTATCGGGATCATGCCAGACGTGCGGATCATCGACTTGCGCGCCGCTCTCTTCTCCCTTGAGGGGAATGATACCATCCGTCACCGTAACGACCGTCGCGCTGGAGCCGGCCCGCAGCGTACCGTCGAGCCAGTCGTCGAGCCCCAAGCCATGTCGGAAAATGAGCTGTGCCCTTTCGATCGCCGCAAGATCGCTCGGGATGGGCTCGAACGCATGAGGATCGGCGCCGGCCGGAATGATTCCGCGCAGGTCGATCTTGTCGCCGCCGACCTCCTTCACGAGAGCCGTCACCTGAACGGTGGTCGCGACGACCCTGATTCTGGCCCGGCCCGGCTGAGCGGCGCTTCGACCACCGGAGTCGCTGCCGCAGGCGACGCCAAGCACGGCAACAGCAAGCAGTCCGACAATGACCCACGACTTGATACATCGTCTCACTGACAGGCGATAAGAGGAGGTCATACAGGAACCGCCACGCTCTCCAGAATCCGGCACGACGCGCACCGGCCGTAGACCTCCAGCCAGTGGCCCTCGATCTCGTAGGCGGTGTTGCGCGATAGGTCATCGACCAGCGAGGCGACGTCACAAGTCGAGAAGTCTTCCACCCGACCGCACGTCCGGCAGACGAGGTGGTGGTGATGGCCACGTGTACTCAGCCGGTAATGCAGGCTTCCGTCCTCCATCCGCACCCGGCAAACGACGTTCAGGTCTTGCAGGAGCTTCATCGTGCGGAAGACCGTGGCCCGACCGACCCCAGGAGCCAGGCCGAACAAGTCCTCTACGGTGAAGTGCGCGGGCGCCCGGACCAGGGCTTCAAGCACCCGCCGCCGGCTCGCCGTCATACGGTGGCCCCTAAGCTCGAGCCGCTGAACGATCAGATCTAAGTCCGACATGATACTTAGTATCAGTATCATAAAGCTCTTGTCGGCGTCAAGCCGGGCGCTTCCGTGACCGAGTTTGGCTGCCTACGATGAATGAACCTTGCCGACTTCTCTCCAGCACCGGCGTATTGGGCTCGCAGTCTTGGTCACCGCCGTTGCCACCAGCACGTGCTTCTTCGGCAGCTCCAGTTCATCTGGCGGACCGATCTGTCGACTGGTGAGCTGACACGAATCGCTGAGCCGCAGATCGACTCGCCCAGCCTCTCATGGGCCGCGGACGGGCGCTCACTGTTCGTCTTCGGCGACCGGGGACTCTACCTGATCGATACCGTCAAGCAAACAGCAAAGCGCATCGGCGAAGGCGAGTTTCACGGCCAGGCCGACTGGCTTGCGGCGAAGTGATACTCTGTAGGACATCATTCCGGTCTTCGATGGAAACGTTGTGATCACTCGACGCTGGTTCGTTGCAATCGGCTGCACCGCCGCACTGGCGCTGCTCGGCGCGATGGCGCTCAAGCCCGGCCCTCGCACGGCGGCGAATACGCTCGGCGGGATCTCCGCGGTCACGGCGGGCGGCCTGCACACGTGCGCACTCATGACGGCGAACGGCGTCATGTGCTGGGGCGATAACACCGACGGTCAGCTCGGCGACGGCACGACCACCCAGCGACTGAAGCCGGTCGCGGTCAGCGGCCTTTCGAGCGGCGTCGCGGCCGTCGCGGCGGGGAGCAACCACACGTGCGCGCTGCTCACCACCGGCGGCGCGAAGTGCTGGGGTTACAACCGCTACGGCCAGCTTGGGAACGGCACCGCCACGGGCGCGACCGAACCGAACCCGACGCCGGTGGACGTCTCGGGCTTGCAGAGCGGCGTCGTTGCGATTGCCGCGGGAGGAGCCCACACCTGCGCGCTGCTCGATACCGGCGGCGTGAAGTGCTGGGGCTGGAACCGCCGCGGGCAGATCGGTGACGGCCAGGACTGCTCGACGAGCCAGTGCCGGCGGCTGGTGCCGACCGACGTCACCGGCCTCTCGAGCGGCGTCGTTGCGATCGCTGCCGGCGTGTACCACAACTGCGCCCTGCTCTCGACGGGCAGCGTGAAGTGCTGGGGCCAGAACGACGCCGGCCAGCTCGGCGCATCGACCGGTTCGCCCTGCGTGGATGAGCTGCTCAACCCCATCGCTTGCGCGCAGGCGCCGGTCGATGTCGCCGGCCTCTCCGGTGTCGCTGGCGTTGCGGCCGGTGGCTCACATAGCTGCGCGCTGCTGTTGTCGGGCCATATCGATTGCTGGGGCGACAACTCGTCGGGCCAGCTTGGTGACGGCGGATCGTGCGGCACGACCTGCGGCAGCGCCACCGAGGTCTCGGCGATTACGACGGCGAACGCGATCGTGACGGGCGAAAAGCATACCTGCGCGATCGTTGGCGATGCGCACGTGGTGTACTGCTGGGGCGAGAACGGCGCCGGCCAGGTGGGCAACGGCGACAGCCCGAACGGCCAGTCGTCGCCTGTCGCTGTCTGCGCGCCGGCCGGCTGCGCGTCGGGGACACTCGACGGCGCCACGGCGTTCGCCGGCGGCACGAACCACAACTGCGTCCTCATGAACGCGGAAAACTTGCAGTGCTGGGGCGACAACTCATCGGGCCAGCTCGGCGACAGCCAGGGCTGCGGCACGGCGTGCGATACACCGGTGAGTGTCCTGCAGATGAAGGGCGCACAACCGGGCGACGCCAACTGCGACGGCAACGTCAACAGCATCGATGCGGCGCTCGTGCTGCAGTACAGCGCGGGGCTAATCGACTCGCTGGCGTGCCAGGAGGCCGCGGACGCCAACCACAGCGGATCGGTGAACGCGATCGATGCGGCGCTGATCCTGCAGTACGTGGCGGGGCTGATCGCAAGCCTGTAGGGGCGGGGCTCGACCCGCCCTCGACGCCGCAGGCGTCGGCCCTAGTCGCTGATCCGTTCGCGCGAACGGTCATACCAGCAATAAGGGGTTCGAGCCTCGAGCTCTAGATCGCCACTTCCGCCGCGAGCGGGGCGATGTCCAGCCCCTGTTCGCCGAGCTGGCGGAGGAGCTCCGACACGGGATAGCGCTGGCCGTGCGACCAGAGCTCCCGGAGCATGCCGCCGGCATCCGGATCGATGAACCACTCCTCACCCCAGCGGCGGGCGAAGTGCGCGCGCAGCTGCGCATCGAAGGTCCAGGCGCGCAGATAGCGCGCGCAGTAGAAGCCGTCGTCGAGATCGCTCAGGTAATCTTCGGGGCTGTAGCGTACGCCGACGTGCGCGGTGAGCAGGTCGCCGTAGCGCTTCGCCATCGCGCTCGCGTCTCCCGCGCGATGGAGGTCGAGCTCGTAGAGGAGCTTGGCGGCGTAGCGACGCAGAAAGTAGAGCTTGTGGAAACGGGCCATGACCAGGTAATCGGCGCTGTCTTCCATGCCGAGGTAACGGCGCAGCCAGGCCGGGCTGTAGAGCAGGTGCTCCAGCACGAAGGCGAAGCCTTCGGTGACGGAGTTGTCGCCGAGCCCGCGATACGCGAAGGGCTGCTCGGCGGCGATATGGGCGAAGTGCTGGGCGTGGCCGGCCTCATGGAACAGCGCCCGGTAGTCGTCGTGGCCGCCGTGCGGGCTGATGACGAGGTAGATCTCGCCGGGGATCTCGACAGGCGCGCAGAACGCGCGCGGCGACTTCTTGGGGCGCTCATCGGCGTCGACGATCACGTTCGGTTGGCGCTCGACGTTGACGCCCAGGCCGAGCAGCGTTGCCTCGAGCGCGGGCATCATGCGGTCGCGGGGAAACGCATCATCGAACTGGGGTGAGCGGAAGAGGCGGAGGAGATCGCTGCGCTCGGCGTGCGCGGGATCGACGTCGATGGCGCGCAGCTCCTTCGCGAGATGATCGCGGTACGTCTGCTCCGTGTCCCAGAGGAAGCGCTCCATGATCGCGCGCAAGCCATCGAGATCCAGCGCGCCGAGCCGATCGCAGAGAGCGGCGTAGCTCTCGAAGCCGAGATCGCGCGCACGGGCATAGAGGAGCTCCCAGCGCTGGCGGCGGAGCGCGTTTTGCGCCGCCGTCACCTCGACGCGGCGCGTGTCGAGGTCGTGCCGCCGGCGCGCGTCTGGCTCGTTCGTGATGCGCTGCTGCACCGAGCGATACGGGAGCTGTTCGCCTTGCCATTCGACGGTGTCGGACGTTTCGCGCGCGGCGATCTGTTCCGTGAGCTCCTTGGCCGCCTGCTCCATGAAGCCGTCAACGACGAACTCGCGCAGGTGCGGCGCGCGCGGGTCATCGCCGGCGGCGAGGGCGCGATCGACGCTCTCGCGCTCGAAGAGGCGCGCGTGGCGCTCAAAGATGGGCGCGAGGGAGAGGTCATCCTTGAGGCCGGCGCTGTTCAGGTAGTATTCGCGGGTCGTCTCTGAGGAGAAGGACTCAGCCTCGTGGTCGAGCGAGTCGAGGAATGGCGTGTCGGCGGCGGGCATGATGGCCCATGGTAACGGTCGCTGGTCGCTAGTTGCTAGTCGCTGGCCGCGGGATGAAGAGCGCGCCTCCTGTTATCATGGCCTCGTTGTGGAGAAGATCGGTGCGGTACTGAAGCTCTCCGCGCTCGCCGCGCTCGCCGCGGGCGCATCCTTCCTGCACCACGGCCATCTCGCGGCCTTCCTGATGCACGTGCACGATACGCTGGCGCGGCGGCTGCCGAAGTCGCTGCGGAGCTACAAGTGGCGCTCGCGATCGAGCATCCTGCAGGTGTACTTCGGCGACCCGGCAGTCCACTACGAGGTGTGGGTGCAACGCAAGACGGGACAGATCGAAGTCGGGCTGCACTTCGAGGGCGAGCGGGACGAGAACTATCGCTGGGCGGAGGCCCTGTCGCCGCGGGCGATGGAGATCCAGGGACAGCTCGGGCCACAGGTAGAGCTGGAGGAGTGGACGCAGAGGTGGACGCGCCTGCACGAGCAGCGGCCCTTCGGCGGCAAGGAGTGGAAGCCGAGCCGCGACCTATCGGAGGAGTTGGCAGAGCAGATTGCGGAGCGGCTGGCGCGCTTCATCGAGGTGCTGGAGCCGATCGTCGCTGAGGAACGCGGGAACGTTGTGGTGAAGAAGCCGAAGGCGAAGAAGTCAGCGGCCAAACGTGAGCCCAAGACGTCTAGATCAACGCGCCCGCGAAGAAGCCAACAGCGATAAGCATTAGACCGGCGGGCAGCAAGATCCTCATCTTCCTGCGCCGGTCATAGGCCCAAAGAAGATCTACTCGTCGTTGGCTGGCGCGCAGATTGGTGCGGTCGTCGAGCCAATCGACTAGTTCCGGGCGAAGAAGCATTGAGAATCCAGCAGTCGCCAGACACGTGCCGATAACGAGCTGCGCTACGAGGGAAATCAATGGATGGTAGTCCTACGCGGCGAGGACGAGCGCGGCGTCGGCGTGGCGCTGGTGGCGGAGCTGCATGATCGTGAGCACCATCGCGACAGCGAGCAGGCACGCGCCAAGCCGGAACGGCGCGACAGGACCAAACGCGTTGTTCGTAAGGCCCCCGACCGCCTGACCGGCGGCGCCGCCCAGCCCCTGCACCGTCGCGAGCACGCCCAGCACGAGTCCGCGGCCACCGAACTCCGTCGCGTCGAGCGCGGCGGCGCCCCAGGCCGGGATGCTGATCGCGTACGCGAGCCCGGCCAGTACGACAAGGTTCACGGCGAGCAGCGGGTGCGAGGTCACGCTGAGCGCCGCGTAACAGCCGGCGGCCGTGGCCAGCCCGGCAATGAGCGGAGGCTGGCGACCGAAACGATCGGCGAGGTGGCGGAAGCGGATGACCAAGTACGCCGCAACAATTCCCGGCCCAAGGATCATGAGGCCGAGCATCGACATCTTCGTGCGGAGCACGTCGTGCGAGTACTGGCCGACGACGGGCGCCTGCACGGTCGTCGCGATGCTGAGCAATAGCGCGATGCCGGCGAGTAGCACCAGTCGCGTCGAGAGCAAGCTGCGGAGATCGATGTTGCGCACACGCTCCTCGGTGACACGCGCGGCCTGGGTGTCGCTGCGCGCGCCCCGGTACGCGAAGAGCAGTGCCAACGCGCTGAACATCAGGCACGCGGCGAAGGCGGCCTGGTAGGAGATGAGATCGGTAAGCGTGACGCCGGCCATCGTGCCCGCGCCGAGACCGAGAAGCTGCGCCATGTTGAGCATGCTGAGCGTGCGGCCGCGGTTCGCGGTGTCTTCCGAATCGCCGACGTAGGCCATGATCGCGGGCCAGATGGCGGCCGAGCCGGCGCCGTAGAGCGCCGAGAACGCCAGGAACGACTGCGGGTCCTGCACCTGCAACATGAGGTAGATCGACGGGAGCGAGATGGCGATGCCAAGCGTCAGCGTTCGCTGCCGGCCGATCCGGTCGGCGAGCCAGCCTGCGGGGGCCTGGAGCAAGAAGCGAGCGCCAGCGTAGATCGCGAGCGCGTAGCCGGGGAAGGCACCACCTGCTTGGAGCTGCTGCGGCAGATACTGTTGGACGAGAGAGAGCAGGAAGACGCCCGACGAAGCCTGCCAGAGAAATACGATGAGCCCGAGTTCGATGATGTGGCGGTGACGGGCGGCGAACCGCATGCGTATTCCTTCCGGCATCGTCACTCCCGCTAGCTGCTAGAGCCGGGTCGCGGCTCTCTATGTTTAGCTTCGGCTAACGGGGGACAACCTGTAGCCTACAGGTTCGGGTTTGCCATAACAAGGGCCGCCGCCCCTAATGCGCCGGATCTTTCGCCCAGTGACGCAATTGTAATAGTTACATCCGACATGATCTGTTCGAATGCTCCACTTTTCGCAGTGGTAATGGCGGGCTCGAGATAGAGATCACCGAGACCGATCAGCCCGCCGCCGAGGATCAGCGCCTCGGGGTTCAGGCAATTGAGGACGCCGATCAGACCAATACCTAAGCAATACCCCGCACGCTGGATGATCTCGCGCGCGACCCCGTCGCCCTGCTGCGCTGCGCGCAGGACGAGCTCTGCGGTTGGGCGACTGTCGCCTGCGAGCCCCGCCATGATCGGGCTGCGCCCTTCCGCGATAGCGCGCTTGGCTTCTCGCGCGATGGCCGGACCGGATGCCAACGCCTCGACGCAGCCGCGCGCGCCGCAATTGCAGGGCGGGCCGTCGGGATCGATGATGATGTGGCCGACTTCGCCGGCAGCGCCAGAGGCGCCTTCGTAGATCTTGCCGTCGATGATGATGCCGCCGCCGATACCGGTGCCGAGCGTGACGTAGACGATGTGGCGCAGGCCGCGGCCGGCGCCGAAGCGAAACTCGCCGTAACAGGCAGCGTTGGCGTCGTTTTCCAGCAGAACAGGGAGGCTAAGCGCTTCGCTGACGAGGCGCGTGAGGTGCACGTCGTGGAAGCCGGGGAGGTTCGGCGCGTTGGTGACGACGCCGCGCTTCGGATCGCAGGGCCCCGGCGAGGAGATGCCGACGCCGGCCACGCTCTCGACGGAGACGCCGGCGAGCTCGCAGGCGGCGCGTACGGAGGCGGCGATGCGCGCGACCACGGCGTCGGGGCCCTGGGTGGCTTCGGTGGGCCGGCGGTCCTCGCCGAGGACCGCGCCATCCTCTTTGGCGACCACGGTGTGGATCTTGGTGCCGCCGAGATCAACTCCGACGGCGATCGCCCCGGCGCTCATCGCGACCGCTCCGTCGCGCGCTGGTAGAGCTCGATGTACTGCTGCGCGGCGCGGTCCCACGAGAGGTCCTGCGCCATCGCGCGGAGCTGGAGCGCGCGCCACGATGGCGGGTCTTCGTACGCGGCGAGCGCTTGCTCCAGCGCGGCAACGAGCGCTTTCGGCTCCGGCTCGTCGAACAGGAAGCCGGTACCGCGGTTGTGCTCCGGCTCGTACTGCGAGACGGAGTCGGCGAGACCGCCGGTGCGCCGCACGATCGGGATCGCGCCGTAACGCATCGCGATCATCTGGCCGAGGCCGCATGGCTCGTAGCGAGACGGCATGAGGAACAGATCGCAGCCGCCGTAAAAGAGCTGGCCGAACGGCGCGTCGAAGGCGATGCGCACAGCGACGCGACCGGGATTGCGTTCCGCAAGTGCGGTGAGCTGCTCTTCGTACTGCTTCTCGCCGGTGCCGAGCGCGGCGAACTGGAAGCTGCGCTTCGGCAGCAGCGCCTCGACCGCCTCCGCGGCGAGATCGGAGCCCTTCTGCACGAAGAGGCGGTTGACCATGGCGATGAGCGGCACCTCGTCATCGACCGGCAGGCCGGCGCGCTGCTGGAGCGCGCGCTTATTTTCGAGGCGGCGCTCGATGTTCGCAGCGCCGAACTGCGCGGCGAGATGCGGATCGCGCGCCGGGTCGAACTCGTCCATGTCGATGCCGTTGAGGATGCCGGACAGGCGGTCGCCCAGCGATCGCAGGAGCGGCGTGAGCTCGCCGCCGTGCTCCGGCGTGAGGATCTCGCGCGCGTACGTCGGGCTGACGGTGGTGACGAGATCCGCGTGCTCGATCGCCTGGACGAGCGCGCTGCCCGCGCCCGGGAAGCCGTGCTTGCGCGCGAACGCTTCGTCATACGCGCCGGGGTATCCGAGGTTATGGACGGTGAACACGCGCGGCGCGTCGGCCCACGGATGTTCGGTTGTCGCCGCCAGCCGCGCGGCGATGAAGCCCGTGTGCCAATCGTGCAGGTGAATGACGTCCGGCCGCCACCCTTCGACAAGCTCAGGGCGAGCTGGTTCGGCAGGCTCACCATGCGCTGCTTCGACGGGCTCAGCATGAAATGAATCGGCCGCGGCGAGGAGGCTGTCGGCGAAGGCGACGAAGCGATCGGCGTCGTCCGGGTAGCCGTAGACCTGCGCGCGGCCGAAGGACGGCTCGTGCTCGATGAGATAGACCGGCACGCCGCGCACGTCGGTCCGCCAGAGCGCAGACTCCCTCACCCCCGGCCCCTCTCCCTCGCCGAGGGAGAGGGGAGAGGCTACGATCTCTTGGCGACGGATCGATTGGTAGTACGGCAGCGCGACGCGCGCATCGACGCCGAGGCGGCGCAGCGCACGCGGCAACGCGGCGCCGACATCGCCGACGCCGCCCACCTTGGCGAGCGGCGCCATCTCCGCGACAACGAAGAGCACGTTCACGCCTGCATGATAGCAGTGCCGTGCTGGACACTCGACGTTGGAGGTTCGAAGTTCGACAGCGTTCAGCGCGCGGCAGTTGCTGCTGGATTCGGCGTGTCCGGGGTGCTGCCGATGGTTGGAGTCGCGAAGATGAGGCCGTGGTGACAAAGCGCTGAAGGCGGCGACCCGACGGTCTGTCCGCTGATGACGCGAGCGTTATCCGAGTCGACGAGGGCGAAAGCGAGCGTCGTACGAGAGCCCGGGCATTCGGCAGGAATCTTGTCTGGATCGAAGTTCACGACGTACACTTGCCCGTCGAACCCGCCCATTGTATCGGTCTGGAGATGGGCCAGCACGATCTGGCGCGCGGGCACGTTCATGAACTGGTTGTGGGCGGCGACTTCCTTCGCGTACGCCGGACTCAGCTTGGGGTAGTAGTCGCGCGGCGGTTGTGATAGATAGAGGCCCTGCTGCGCCAGCTCGTTGATGTCGATGCCGTCCAGCCACGAGTCGCTGAGCTGGCCGGCGGGCGGCCCCGAGTAGCCGTGCCCGCCGCCGCCCCGAAGCGCTTGCACGCCGAGAGTACCGCCTGCGCCTACCAGCGCGGCAACCACGACCGCAACCGCGAACGTCCGGAACTTCATCGTACCGCCCCTTCTGCTTATCATTGTCCCTTATCCGCCCAGGACGTCGGTTGTCGCCAGGATCAGCGAAATCTGGCGCTGCATCTCGTCAAGATGCGGCCCCTTCAGGCAAGCGCGCATCTGATACCAGTTGTCGGGTGCGTCACGCTCTACGTAGGCCGTTAGCGTTTCGTCTGCGCCGACAGCCTGGCAATCGCCCTGCGTCTCCTGCACTATCTTAGCTGCGCGTCCGTCGATTGTTGTCTCGATTCCGCTGCTCTCGCCCAATGTCCAACCTGGAAAACCGTTGGCAGACCATTCGATAAGGACGCCGTTTGAATCCAAGCGGTCGATGGGCCATCCACAGTCAATCCTTGTGCCGTCCGCATGCTTCGTTGTTACGCAAGGCTCATGCATTGGCGCCGTGGATATGAATACGATGGCTGAGGAGAAGCGCGATTCCTCCCGATACACGTGCAGCTGCCAAGAAGCAGGGTAGTCAAACGACAGGCTTGGGCCGGCAAAGTGTTTCACCGTCGTTGGATTCGCCTCACTGTCACCGCGCAGAGTCTGGACAGCCAACGTCCCGCCTGCGCCGACCAGCGCCGCGAGTACGAGTGCTGCCCCGACCATGCGAGGTCTCATGCCACCTATGATACGCCAGTCCGCTGCCGGTTTGTTCCCGAGACACAAGAAGGCCAGGCTAAAGCCTGGCCTTCGGATTCGCTTCGGTTCGCTCAGTACATCGGCGGCGCGGCAGGCATCGCCGCGTTCTTCTCCGGCATGTCAGCGACGAGGCAGTTCGTCGTCAGCACGAGGCCGGCGATGCTCACCGCGTTCTCGAGCGCCGATCGCGTGACCTTCAGGGGATCGATGATGCCCTTGAGCTGCATGCTGCCGTAGTCGTCACGCAGCGCGTCGTAGCCCTCGCCCTTCTTCTGCTTCTTCACCTGTTGGACGACGACAGAGCCATCCTTGCCGGCGTTGATCGCGATGCAGCGCAGCGGCTCCTCGAGCGCGCGGCGCAAGATGGCGGCGCCGGTCGCTTCGTCATCGGAGAGCTGCAGCGCGTCGACCGCCTTGATCGCGTTGAGGAAGGCGACACCACCGCCCGCCACGATGCCCTCCTCGACCGCTGCCCGCGTGGCCTGCACGGCGTCCTCGACGCGGTGCTTCTTCTCTTTCAGCTCGACTTCGGTCGCGGCACCGACCTTGATGACGGCGACGCTGCCAGAGATCTTGCCGAGGCGCTCCTGCAGCTTCTCGCGGTCCCAGTCCGAGGTGGTGGTCTCGAGGGCGGCCTTGATCTGCGCGACGCGGCCCTGGATGGCCGCCTTCTTGCCCTTGCCCTCGATGATAGTGGTCTCTTCCTTGCTGATAATGATCTTGCGCGCGCGGCCGAGGTCCTCGACCTGCACCGAGTCCAGCTTGCGGCCGATCTCCTCGCTGATCACCGTCGCGCCAGTGAGCGCAGCGACGTCGCCGAGGTTCTCCTTACGGCGGTCGCCGAAGCCGGGGGCCTTTACGGCGACGCAGTTGATCGTGCCGCGCAGCTTGTTCACCGCCAGCGTGGCGAGCGCTTCGCCGTCACAGTCCTCGCAGATGATGATCAGGTTCTTGCTCACCTGGAGGACGCGCTCGAGCATAGGCAGGATGTCGTTGACGGCAGAGATCTTCTTGTCCGTAACGAGGATGTAGGGCTCCTCGATCTCCGCCTCCATCTTCTCGGAGTTGGTGACGA
>CAYQLM010000056.1:0-20683 GCA_964418365.1 uncultured Dehalococcoidia bacterium | reverse complement strand
GGATCCTGGCCGACTTCCTGCCTGCGTTCCTCGGCAACAAGTACTTCCTGTTCGCTCTCACAACGCCGGTGGTGGTCGGGCCGGCCCGCCAGTTCTTCGTCCATAGCTGGAACGGGCTGCGCCGCGGCCTCACCGATATGAACCTGCTCTACGCAACCGGTATCGGGGCGGCCTACACGATCGCGGTGATCAACACGTTCTGGCCGCACGCCGGCTTCGGCGGCCGTGACGCCACGTTCTATGAATCCGCCGCACTCCTCACCTGGTTCATCGTCCTGGGCCGCTACCTGGAGGCGCTCACGCGCGGCCGTACGTCGGAGGCGATCCGCAAGCTGATGCGTCTCCAGCCGAAGATCGCCCGGGTCCTTCGCGATGGCCGCGAGGAGGAGATCCCGGCCGACGAGGTGGAGGTGGGCGACATCTGTCTCGTCCGCCCGGGCGAGTCGATCCCGGTCGACGGCACGGTGCTCGAAGGCTACTCCGCCGTCGACGAATCGATGATCACCGGCGAGAGCCTGCCTGTCGAGAAGCAGACGGACGACACCGTGATCGGCGGCACGATCAACAAGACGGGCGCGTTCCGTTTCCGCGCGACGCAGGTCGGCAGGGAGACGGCGCTGGCGCAGATCATCCGGTTGGTCGAGGACGCGCAGGCGACGAAGGCGCCGATCCAGAAGCTGGCCGACACCGTCGCCGGCCACTTCATCCTGGGCGTCCACGCGCTGGCGCTGGCCGTCTTCCTCTTCTGGTTCTTCGCCGGCTTCGGCCTCTGGTTCGAGTCCGGCAGCCGCCTGATCATGAGCCCCTATCGCCTCACCGAAGTCGGCGTCTTCGGCTTCGCGCTGCTGATGAGCGTGGCCGTGCTGATCATCTCCTGCCCGTGCGCGGTTGGGCTCGCGACGCCGGCCGCGATCATGGGCGGCTCCGGCATCGGCGCCGAGAGCGGCATCCTCTTCAAGGGCGCCGACGCCATCGAAGCGACCTCCAAGCTGCAGACGATCATCTTCGACAAGACCGGCACGCTCACCAAAGGCGAGCCTTCGGTGACCGACGTCATCGCCCTCGACGGCAACCGAGACGAGGTGCTGCGCCTCGCCGCCGTCGTCGACAAGAACTCCGAGCACCCGCTGGGCGAGGCGATCGTGCGCGGCGCGCGCGAGCGCGGCCTGAATGTCAGCGACGCCGAATCGTTCAACGCCATCCCCGGTCACGGCGTGGAAGCGGCGCACGAAGGCCGGGCTCTCCTGCTCGGCAACCGCACGCTGCTGGCCGACCGCACAATCGAACTGGGCGCGCTGGCGGGCGAGGCAGAGCGCCTCGAGCACGAGGGCAAGACGGCGATGTTCCTGGCTGTCGACGGCCGTGCCACCGGTATCGTTGCCGTCGCCGACACGCTCAAGCCCTCGTCCGCCCGCGCGGTGCAGGAGCTGCGCCGCATGGCGATCGAAGTGGTCATGATCACCGGTGACAACCGCCGCACTGCAGAAGCGATCGCGCGCCAGCTCGGCATCGACCGCGTGCTGGCCGAGGTGCTGCCGCAGGACAAGGCGGTTGAGGTGAAGCGCCTCCAGGCAGAGGGCCGCCGCGTCGCCATGGTCGGTGACGGCATCAACGACGCCCCAGCGCTCGCTCAGGCCGACGTCGGCATCGCGATGGGCGCGGGCACGGACGTGGCGAAAGAGACGGGGCAGGTCATCCTCGTGAAGGACGACCTGCTGGACGTCGTGGCCGCCGTCCAGACCGCGAAGTTCACGATGCGGCGGGTGCGCCAGAACCTGACCTGGGCCTTCGGCTACAACACGCTCACCATCCCGATCGCCGCCGGTCTCCTGTACCCGTTCATCCACCAAGTAGTGAGTCCGGAGCTAGCCGCCATGCTGATGGCGCTCAGCTCGCTCTCCGTCACGCTGAACTCGATCGCGATGCGCGGCTGGCGGCCTCGTGTCCGGCGCGGCGGTGGCCCGGCGGCGCCTGAGCGGCCTATCGCCGCGGAACGCGTTCCGGCGCCGGCAGGCGGAGGTTCGTAGAGGAGACTGGCATGCCGACAACACACCGGGCCGCCATCATCAGCGCAACGATCTATGCCGGCGTTTCCGTGGCGGCGGCAGGCACCTTCCTGCTGATCACCGTCTTCACTGGAGAGTACGGTTGGGTGGCCCGTCTCGGCGGCGCCGTCTGGGTGTTCGTACTCTCGATGATCATCCTCATGCCTGTGATCATTCCCCGCGTGAAGAGAAGGGTCGCAAACCCGCAGCGGGCCGTCCGTACCTGAGCTGTGGACGGAGCCCAAGAAAGGCTGACTAGCCAAAGGAGGAGATGAACGATGGAATGGCTCCCAGGGCTACTCCCCATCGCGCTTATCGCGCTGGTCTGTCCGCTCATGATGTGGCTCATGATGCGAGGCATGCATGGCGAGCACGGAAACGCTGCGCGCGGTGCGCACGGCCACACCAAAGATGACGATGCCTCCGGGCAGAAGCTAGTGGAGCTGCAACGGGAGGTCGCCGAGCTCAGGAAGGAGCTCGCGGCTCCCGCCCATGCCGAGCCTGCCGAAGGATCGCAGGCCGACGAGAGGAGGGAGACATGATGTGGGGTGCAAATGATGGAATGGGTTGGTGGATGATTTTTGGCGGCATCTGGATGCTGATCTTCTGGGGTGCCATCATCTGGGCGATCGTCTGGGGCATCGGGCAGGTGTCCGGCGGCGGCCGGCGCGGCGAAGATGGCCCGCTCGAGATCGCCCGGCGGCGCTACGCCAAAGGCGAGATCACGAAGGAACAGTACGAGCAGCTCCGCCACGATCTGAGCTGAGGTCTCATGACAGTTCCCGTCGCCCGGCGCAACCTGTTCTCGGAGAAGGGGCGCTTCGCCATCTCGGTGGCGGGCGTTGCTCTTGCCGTGCTGCTGATCCTGATCGTGCTCGCCCTCTACCGCGGCATTAGCCGCACTGGACAGACGTTTCGGGAGCTGCCCGGCCAGCTCTGGGTGGTCCAGCCCGGCACGACCGACCCGTTTCACTCGGTCTCGCTCATCGAGCAGGCGAGGCTGGCGTCGGTTACCACGACGCCCGGTATATCGGCCGTGGTGCCCGTCCTCTCGCGCCAGATGGCGTTCGAGGCCGGCGGCAGCGAGGTGACGGCGCGGCTGATGGCGCTCGATGTCCCGTCCACGGTAGCGCTCCCGCCGGCGATCCGCGAACGCTACGTTCCGCCGCCGGGCGCCATCATCATCGACCGGACCCTAAGCCGGAAGACCGGCCTGGCAGCAGGTGACGCGGTGGACTTCGGGACGGAGCCGCTTTCGGTCCAGCGGGTGGCGCCCAGCGGAGCCGAGGCGCTCAGCCAATTCGTGTTCCTGGACTTCCAGGACGCGCGGCGCATCTTTGGCGTGGGCCAGCTGGTGAACTACGGCATGGTGATACTGGAGGAGGGGACGGAGCCGGACGCCGCCGCCAAGGCGATCGTGGCGCGGGACCCGGGGCTGCAAGTATTCACGACTGACGCGTTCGTGAAGGCGTTCCGGAAGGAGATCGACGAGAGCTTCCTCCCGATCATCACGATCCTGCTGGGTATCGGCTTCGTCGTCGGCGCGGCGGTGGTTGGCCTGACGATCTACACGGCCACCATCGAGCGCAGCCGGGAGTATGGCGTCATGAAGGCCGTGGGCGGTTCGCCGGGCTTTCTCTATCGCATTGTGCTCTCGCAGAGCGCCATGCTCACGGCGGCGGGGTTTGCCGTCGGCCTCGGCGCGGCCCTGGGGGTGGCACGGCTGGCGACGCAGTTAGTGCCCGAGTTCGTCACCGACTTCCAGCCCACGGACATTCTCGGTGTCCTCGCCGCCGCCGTCCTCATGGCCATCCTGGCTTCGTTCGTACCGGTACGGCGGATCAACGGCATCGACCCCGCGTCCGTCTTCAGGGCATAGCGATGAACGTTCCCGGGTCCGAGATCCTGCGTGTGACCGGCCTGACCAAGGTCTTCGGCGAGGGCGAGCGCGCCGTCCGCGCCGTCGACGGCGTCGACCTCACGGTCTGCTGCGGCGAGCTGCTGCTGATTATGGGCCCGTCCGGCTCCGGCAAGACGACGCTGCTCACCCTGATCGGTGGGCTGCTGCGCCCGACGTCGGGCTCGGTGGTCATCGAAGGCATCGACATTACGGCCCTCGGCGAAGCGCGGCTTGCGCCGGTGCGGCGGAAGCTGGTGGGCTTCATCTTTCAGTCGTTCAATCTCTGGGAGTCGCTCACGGTGCAGGAGAACGTGGAGCTTCCGCTCAACATCGCCGGCATCAGGGGCCGCGAGGCCCGGCAACGGGCCCAGTCGCTGCTGACCGATCGCGGCCTTGAGTCGCGCCTCTCGTTTCGGACGCGCGACCTTTCGGGCGGCGAGAAGCAGCGCGTGTCGATTGCGCGAGCCCTCGCGAATGAGCCGCGCCTGCTCCTCGCCGATGAGCCCACGGCAAACCTCGACTCCAAACACGGACGGGATGTCATGCAGCTCCTGCACGACATCTCGAAGAAAGGAGACCGTGCCGTGATCGTCGTCAGCCACGATCAGCGCATTAGGGAGGTCGCAGACCGTATTCTCTGGCTCGAAGACGGCCACTTCACGAACATGGACCGGCTCGCCAAGGATCCCGTATGCGGCATGTCCATCGAAGTGGATGAGGCACGCGCTTCATTGCGGCACGATAGCGCGGTATACTACTTCTGCTCTCGAGGGTGCAGCTGGGAGTTTCAGTCGAATCCCGAAGCATTTGTCCAGGCCATCGCGAAAACCGGAGGTTGACCGTTCTCGCCGGGCCCTGTCGCTCGCGATGGCGTTCGGTGATGCTGCACTCGCTCCGGCTGCGCGGCTTCCGCTAGATCGCCTACAATGGCGGGCCATGCCGTACAACCGCCCGAGCGCATTCAACAGGCTTTCGAACCACGCGATGGGCTGGCTCGCCTCGAAGGGCATCGGCCCGAAGCGGATGCTGATGCTCGAAACGAAGGGCCGCCGCTCCGGCCAGCCGCGCACGACGGCCGTAAATGAAGTCGTCGTCGACGGCGCGCGCTATCTCGTCTCCACCCGCGGCGATGCGGATTGGGTGCGCAACGTCCGCGCGAACGGCGAAGCCGCGCTGGTCCGCCGCGGGCGCAAGCCGGTGCGACTCGAAGATGTGGCCGTCGAGCAGCGCACGCCGATCATCCAGGCGTACTTGAAGGAGAACCTCTCGCAGGTGCGGGCCTTCTTCGCCATCGGCGCCGACGCGCCGATCGCGGAGTTCCAGCGCATCGCGCCCCACCACCCGGTGTTCCGCATCACTCAGACAGGCAGCTAGACAGGAGGGCCGCAAAGATGCGCAAACGCGTCGTCCGTCTCGTGATCGCGCTGGGGCTGGCTGCGGGCGGCTTCCTCCTCATCCCCTCGCACTGGTTCTACAGGAACGGGCGTCCCACCAGGGCCGGCCGGATCGTGAACCGCTGCTGGTCGGCCGTAGCATCGTTGGGGATCACCCCTGCGGTCTGGCCAGGAACGCCGCGCATCGGCACGGTGACCATCGAAACGCGGGGCCGGCGCTCGGGTAAGACGCGCGGACAGGTCGTCACCTGGGTCGAGCAGGACGGTAACCGCCACCTCGTCTCGATGCTCGGCGAACGGTCTGATTGGGTGCGCAACGCGCGCGCCGCCGGCGGCGAGGCAACGATACGTCATCGACGGCGGCAACCGGTTCGCCTGGAAGAGGTGCCGGCGGCGCAGCGCGCGCCCATCCTCAAGGCCTACCTGAAGCGGACGGCGATGTCGACTCGCCATCACCTCGGGATCGACCCGGACGCGCCGCTCGAAGAGTTCCAGCGCATCGCGCCGCAGCACCCGGTGTTCCGCATCGTGGAGCGCTAGCCGCCGCAATGGAATCGAGCGAGCAGCCGATGAGCGACTACCACATCAACATCTTCTATAGCGCAGAAGACGAGAGCTACATCGCAGATATCCCTGACCTGGAGTCGTGCTCCGCATTCGGCGCAACGCCCGAAGAGGCGCTCGCCGAGTTGGAGCGGGCAAAAGCTGCGTGGCTAGAGGCTGCACGAGCCCAGGGCAAGCCGATCCCGCCTCCTCGCTACCGGCCCGCAATCTATCAAAGCGCGTAAGGGTAACTTCGCTATCCTGCCTGCGTGACCCCCCGCACGCTCGCCGCTCTTGCCGCCGGCCGCCTTGCCGGCGCGGCCAGCCGCGTTTCGCGACGCGGCGGCGGCACGGCCGTCGCGGGCCTCGTCGCCCAGCGCATCGATCCGCAGCTCGCTGAACGCCTCGCCGCGCAGCTCGGACGCGGCTGCGCCGTCGTCACCGGCACGAACGGCAAGACCACCACGGCGCGCATGCTGGGCGCGATCGCGGCGCAGGCCGGCGTGCCGGCGCTCGCGAACCCGAGTGGCTCCAATCTGATGCGCGGCGTTGCCTCCGCCCTCCTCGCCGCAACCGGCGCGCTCGGCCGCGTGCGCGACGGCGCAGAGCGCCTCGGCATCTTCGAGATCGACGAAGCGACGCTGCCGGAGGCCGTGGCTGCTCTCCATCCGCGCGTCATCATCTTCACCAACCTCTTTCGCGACCAGCTCGACCGCTACGGCGAGGTCGACACCGTCGCGCGGCTGTGGCGGCGCACGGTCGCCGAGCTCGATGCCAACACGACCCTCGTTCTGAACGCGGACGATCCGGCCGTCGCCTCGCTCGCACAGGCCGGCCGCGCGCGAGTCCTCACATTCGGCATCGACGACGTTCGAGTCGCCGACGAGTCCGCCCCAGGCGGAGAGCATGCGTCCGACTACCGCTTCTGCCTCTCCTGCGGCGAGGAGCTGCTCTATACCGCGGCGTTCTTCGGCCACATCGGCCACTGGCGCTGCCAGAGCTGCGGGCGATCGCGGCCTGAGCCAGATGTCCGCGCGATCTGCGTCGAGCTGGCAGGCGAAGGCGCCACACGTCTCAAGATCGCCACGCCCCAAGGCGAGCTGGCCTTCGCGCTACCGCTCGCCGGCCTCTACAACGTCGAGAACGCGCTTGCCGCCACAGCCGGCGCGCTCGCGCTCGGCCTGCCGCCTTCGGCCATCGAGCCCGCGCTGGCAGCCTTCCGCGCCGCCTTCGGCCGCCAGGAGCGCTTCCAGCTCGACGGCCGGAGCGTCATGGTCCTCCTGGGCAAGAACCCGACCGGCATGAACCAGGTCCTCCGCACCATCGCCGCGACGCGCGCCCCTAAGTCCGAAGGTCTGCATCTGCTGCTCTTCCTCAACGACGGCATCGCGGACGGCCGCGACATCTCGTGGATCTGGGACGCCGACTACGAGCTCGTCGCCGGGCGGACGGCGAGCGCCGTCATCTCCGGGACCCGCGCGGAGGAGCTCGCGCTGCGCCTCAAGTACGCCGGCTTCGCCATCGAGCCGGAGCTCGTGCGCGACGCCCAAGCCGCGCTCGATGCCGCGCTCGCGCGCACGCCGGTTGGTCAAATGCTCTTCATCGTGCCGACGTATACCGCCATGCTCGAGATACGAGAGCTGCTCGCGCGGCGCGGCCAGCGCCCGCATTTCTGGGAGGACGCGTAGTGCACCTGCGCATCGCCCACCTCTATCCGCGCGTGATGAACGTCTACGGCGATCGCGGAAACATTCTTTGCCTCAGCCACCGCTGCCGCGCTCGCAACATCGATGTCGAGGTCGCAGAGCTTGGTACCGGCGATCGCTTCGATCCCGCCGCGCACGAGCTGATCTTCATCGGCGGCGCGCAGGACCGCGAGCAGCGGCGAATCGCCGAAGACCTCCGTTCGGTGAAGGGCGATGCCGTGCGTGAGGCGATCGAGTCCGGCGTTGTCGCGCTCGCCGTGTGCGGCGGCTACCAGCTATTCGGCCGCTTCTACCGCGAGTCGTCCGGTGCCCAGCTCGAGGGGCTGAGCGTTTTCGATCTCTGGACAGAACATCCCGGCCCGAACGAGCCGCGGCTCATCGGCAACATCGTCGCCGAGGTGCCGCCGGCGCCGGAAGAGGGCTGGCCGGGCGGGACGCTGGCC
The DNA here is from genome assembly GCA_964418365.1 of uncultured Dehalococcoidia bacterium. Taxonomy (GTDB): domain Bacteria; phylum Chloroflexota; class Dehalococcoidia; order DSTF01; family RBG-16-68-14; genus JBBDXS01. The sequence continues at coordinate 12,652 of CAYQLM010000056.1, read as the reverse complement.
GGCTTCGAGAACCACGGCGGCCGCACCTACCTCGGCGCAGGCGCGAAGCCGCTTGCGCGCGTGCGGTCGGGCTTCGGCAATAACGGCAAGGACGGCTGGGAGGGCGCGCGGTATCGCAACGCCTTCGGCAGCTACATCCACGGCTCCCTACTGCCGAAGAACCCTGCCTTCGCCGACCACCTCATCGCGCTCGCGCTGCGCCGAACGCACGGCGACGACGTCCGCCTCGCGCCGATCGACGATCGGATCGAGAACGCCGCGCACGATGCCGCGCTTCGCCTCACCCGCAGCCGGCGGTAACCCTTGACCCTTGGCCCCCGCCTAGAACGGCAGGCCTTTGAGCCCCTGCACGCCCTTCACCGCTGCGATCTCGCCACCGTGCTGCGGGTAGTGCGTGGCCAGGATGTTCACGATGAACCACTCCCGGGTCTGCTCTCCAACGGGCGTCTGCACCTTCTCCTGCATCTGCGCGTCCGAGAGGCTCTTAAGGTACGAATCTGTGTTGGCGAACACAGCCTTCGCGTACTCCTGGAACTTCCCGAAGTCCATCTTCATCGCATGCGCCCAGTCGACGTTTACCGCGGACGTTTCGCCGGGCAGCTTAACGCCCGTCTTCGCTTCCCAGCCGCCGGTCACGAACAACTGCGGCTTGCCCTGCATCATGCCGTTGACGATGGCGTCCTCCGACATCACCATGTGCGCGTAGATCGATGCGATGGAAGTTACCGTCGCCCCCGCCACTTGCTTATTCAACACATCGGAACCACAGTCTCCGACGACACCGCTCATCACACCGTGCCAAAAGGCGAGCTGTTGCGCTGCTGCATTCTGACTGTTCACTGCCAACTCCTTTCGGGGATCATGTCTGGGCGCGGTCCTGTCCCGGCGCCCGTCACCAGCACCGAGCAGTATAGCGCCCGCCCGCGCGCCGGCGCTCTTGCGAGAGCCCCCCGTCCGCGCCTACACTTTCCGCCATGAGCAATACCCGCTGGCTCGTCCTCGGGGCAATCGGTGCCGCGCTCTTCCTGTCCCTGAGCTGCGGCGGAGGCGGCAGCTCCAAGAAGACGGCGACCATCACGATCATGGACCAGAACGTGCTGCATGGCCTGATCAACGAAGACCCCGCCGCCGAGCCAAATGACCGCTTCGCCGAGCGCATCCAGCTCATCGCAAGCGCGCTCTCGCAGGCCCGCCCGGAAGTCGCCGCGCTCCAGGAAATCAGAGCCCCCGGCGACCCGAGCGTTGGCTATCCCGACCCGCGTTCCGTGCTGCTGACCACACTGGGCGACGACTACAGAGCTGTCTTCGGCAACTTTGCGGGCCAGCCCATCGATACTGATGGCCTCGGTCAGCTGACACTAACTAAACTTCCCATTGTCTCATCCGAAAACCGCACGGTGAGCGCCATCCGCTCCGTGCACCGCGTCACGGTCCAGACCGACGTCGGGCCGGTGAGCTTCTACAACGCGCACCTCGAGGGCACCGGCGCCGTGCTCGAGACGGGCGAGCCGGCCGAGCTGCAGGAGATCGACAAGGTCATCTCATTCATCCAGGAGACGCGCAACGGCGGCCCGGCGATCCTGGCCGGCGATCTCAACTCGGAGCCCGACGACCCGGCGATCCAGCGCCTCATCCAGGCTGGCTTCGTCGATGCGCTGGCGACAGCGGGCGACGCCACCTGCGCCAAGGCCGGCGACACGGGCTGCAGCAACTCGGCGATTCCGCTGGGAGACAACCCGGAGGCCCTCGCCGACCACCGCATCGACTTCATCGTCGTGCTTCCAGGCGACAACGTGAGCGCGACGGTGAAGGAAGCCTCGACCTGGGACAACCAGCCCGTCGATATCGGCGGCGGGCACACGCTCTGGCCGTCCGACCACATCGGCATGCGCGCGACGATCGAGCTGAAGGCAAAGTAGCCGATCATGGTGAAACGCTTTGCGCTCGTCGGCTGCGGTGTGCGCGGCATCAGCATGTACGCCATGCCCCTGTCGAAATACTACGCCGACGCCGGCCAGCTCGTCGCGATCTGCGACTCGAACCCGGTCCGGCTCGCCGCGTGCAACGGGTATCTCGGGACGCCGGTACCCGCCTTCACGGACTTCGACGAGATGCTCCGAGAGATCCGGCCGGACGCCGTCATCGTCGCCACGGTTGACCGCACCCACCACGACTTCATCATCCGATCGCTTGAGGCAGGCGCGGACGCAATCACGGAGAAGCCGATGACGATCGACGAGGAGAAGTGTCGCGCCATCCTGGCGGCGGAGCAGCGTACGGGCAAGCGCGTGATCGTCGCGTTCAACTACCGCTACTCGCCTCAGCACCAGCAGATCAAGCGCCTGATCATGGAGGGCGTCATCGGCGAGGTGCTCTCCGTCGACTTCCACTGGCCGCTCGACTACATCCACGGCGCCGACTTCTTCCGGCGCTGGCACCGGCGGCTCGAGAACTCCGGCGGGCTGCTCGTACACAAGGCGACGCACCACTTCGATCTGATCAACTGGTGGCTCGACTCGGAGCCGGAGACCGTCTTCGCGCACGGGCGGCGCGCGTTCTACGGCCCCACGCGTAAGGAGCGCGGCAACCGCTGCCTCACGTGCGAGCATACATCGACCTGCGAGTTCTATTTCGATCTGCGCAGAGAAGACTATATGCGCGCGCTCTATCTGAACGCCGAAGGCGAGGACGGCTACCACCGCGACGGCTGCGTCTTCGCCGACGAGATCGACATCTACGACACGATGTCCGCCGCGGTGCGCTACACGAGCGGCGCGCTGCTGAGCTACTCGATGACGGCGTACTCGCCGTGGGAGGGCTACAGCCTCGCGTTCAACGGCACGGGCGGCCGCCTGGAGGTGCTTTTCGTCGAGCGCGCCCCGGGCCGCGAGCCGGGCGTCGAGATCACGCTGGCGCCGCTCCGCACGCCTGCCCGCGCCATCGAGCCGGAGACCGGCCCCGGCGAGCACTACGGCGGCGACCGGCTGCTGCGCGATCATCTCTTCCGCGGCGTCGAAAGCGACCCGCTCGGCCTGCAGGCGACGTCCCGCGCCGGCGCGATGTCGATCCTGACGGGCATCGCCGCGAACCGATCGATCGCGGAGGGCCGGCCAGTCCAGATCAGCGATCTTCTGGGAGAAACGCATGGCTAGCAGCGACCTCTTTTCGATCAAAGACAAGGTCGCGCTCGTCACCGGCGGATCGCGCGGCATCGGGCTGATGATCGCGCGCGGCTTCGTCGAGGCCGGCGCAAAGACGTACATCTCGTCGCGCAAGGCCGACGTGTGCGACAGCGTGGCGGCGGAGCTGTCGAAGAGCGGCGCGTGCATCTCGCTGCCCGCCGACCTCGGGAGCGAGGCGGGTTGCCGCCAGCTCGCCGACGCCATCGCGGCGCGCGAGGAGCGGCTGCACATCCTGGTGAACAACGCGGGCGCCAACTGGGGCGCGCCGCTCGCCGGCTACCCGGACGACGGCTGGCAGAAGGTCTTCGACCTCAACGTGAAGGGTGTGTTTCACCTCACGCGGCTCCTCGTCCCGCTGCTCGAGAAGGCCGCGAGTGATGACGACCCGGCGCGCGTGATCAACACGGGCTCGATCGATGGGCTGCAGGCTCCGATGCTGGAAACGTACGCCTACTCAGCGAGCAAAGCGGCGGTGCACCACCTCACGCGCGTCCTGGCGCACCGGCTCGCCGCGCAGCGCATCACCGTCAACGCGATCGCGCCCGGGCCGTTCGAAAGCAAGATGATGGCGGATACGCTGGAGCGCTTCGGCGAGCAGATCCGCGCGTCGTGCCCGCTGGGGCGCATCGGCCGGCCGGACGACATGGCCGGCGCGGCGATCTTCCTGGCCTCTCGCGCGGGCGCCTACCTCACCGGCGCCGTCATCCCGGTCGACGGCGGGATAAGCACGCGGCACCAGTAGGGGGCGTTAGACAGCGTATCGGCCTTGAAGTATGATTGCCGCGAGGAGGCGCATCATGCGCCTGCTCATCTGACTGGCGACAGCGGACTGAAATGCAGGTGTAGGAGGGAATGGCGATGGGCCAGGGAAGAGGGACACCTCACGCGGCCCCCCCGGGTGGTCCGTACGTCCAGCACGCCTTCTTCTGCGAGAACATCCTTCGAGAAGGCAACGTTTCATCGTTTATTCGCCAGATCGACAGGCTGACGATAACGACTTCAGGTCCGGATGCTCCGGCCGACATGCCTTCGACCAACTACAGTGCACATGTCGCTCTGGGATTCAAGTCAGGAGGAGCTAGGGGTTCTTATGAGGCTAAGATCATACGAGAGCACCCGTCGGGGATCCGAGACTCCCAACCGCTGCTCTCAATCGCACTCCTATTCGAAGGGGACGACCGAGGATCGGGCCTGGCAGGCCCGGTAAACATGACCTTCGAGGAGCCGGGGCTGTACTGGTTTGACGTTTTTCTGGACGAGACCCTGATGACGCGGATACCGTTCCGCGTCATCTACCAGCGAGCAATGGCCGGGGGTCCCACGTAGCTGATGGCTCTCCGAAGCCTAGACCTTCGGCTGCAATGTACGTATTGCTCGATGTCGCCAGCGGCGCCGAACCCACGTTCACTATGATGGTCGAGCGATGGCGTAAGAATGATCGAACCTGTTCACACAGTTCATCTTCGGACATCTCGCCGACCGTGACGTCGTTGAAGCCCAGCTCGAATATTCCGGCGAGCTCTGACGCGGTCGACTGAAGATCGGCGAGGAACTGCCCGAGGCGAGGAGCAAGCCAATCTTGAACCTCGTCTAGAGTGCGATGACCGTCAAGGTAGTCGCTAGCAACTCGAAAAATGCCCAGTGGTGCAGGCACGCGTTCCTCCTGGCCGGAACAGCTAATATGGGCTGAAGCAGGCGATCTCCGTCGCCTGTTCAATCCTCTCGATCTTCCCGGGCGCGTCAAGCGAGGTGAGGTAATCGAGACACTCTGGAAGGATAGTCATCTGAGAAACCCCCAGCAAGAGCCCTGGTGCACCCGTACTCAGATGGTACTGTATTCAGCCCCGGGCGGCACACCGATTGCTCTCGCCCATCAATATTTTCGGCCGGACGGCTCACTAGGAGCAGCCGGCCTTCCAGACCCGAAACGGCTGGTCTATGGTAGCTTCACACTAACCACTCGCGGCGAGTACCGGAAGCGCGGTGCGCAAGATGGGTGGCATTTTTCTCCGGACTGTCCCGAATGGCCTCGTGGATCGCGAGACAGTTATGAGACTGTAACGAGACCGCCCGGAAGGCGCGCGTCGCTCTGCGATGGGTGTTGCGCGGCGCGAGATGCAGGACTCGCCAGACCGCCGAACGCTAGCTAAGGGTGCTTGCCTCGACGCCTCGGTGACAGCTCGACCTTCGCGCTATCGACAACGCTGCCTATCATCAGTGCAGTTAGCCGAGCCTTTTGCTAAATCAATTCGAGAAAATCGCCAGCCCCCTGCGCCTTCGTTGCTACGTCGTCTTCGCCTTCCCGCCCACACCTTCGAACGTGTCCTTGAAGCGCCAGTCCTCGAGGTGGAGGAGGACGTTGTACGTACCAAAGCGCTTCTCGTCGTACTCGACGGCGTCCAGTGGGTCGGCGGGATCGTTCGCCGGGTCGTCGAAGACGCGGCGTAGCGCGTAGCCGGTCGTGCGCTCTGCCGGCACGCGGCCCATCTCGCGGATCACCTGGCGGAACTCGGCCGGGCGCACGAGCTGCCCGTGCGTCGCGCCAGCGGCCGTCGAGATGCTCTCGTTGATCAGCGTGCCGCCCAGGTCGTTCGCGCCGGCGTTGAGCAGCATCTGGCCGAATCGCAGCCCTTCCTTCACCCACGAGACCTGCAGGTTCTTGATGTAGCGCCCGAGCATCAGCCGCGAGACGGCGTACATCTTGAAGATCTCCGCGCCGCTCGCGCTCGAACGAATGCCTTCGACAAGACCCTTCTGGTACATCGGCGCTTCGCTGTGGACGAAGCTGAGCGGCACGAACTCCGTGATGCCGCCCGTACGGCGCTGGATGTCGCGCAGGAGCGCGAGATGGCGCGCCTTGTGCGTCGATGTCTCGACGTGGCCGTACATGATCGTCGACGTCGTCGGGATGCCCGCCTCGTGCGCTGACGTTATCACCTCGACCCACTGCTCGACGGTGATCCGCCCCGGCGAGATGCGGTCGCGCACGTCCTGGTCGAGGATCTCCGCCGACGTGCCGGGCAAACTGCCGACGCCCGCGTCCTTCAGCCGCCGGACGAACTCCGGGATGCTGCACTGCGATCGAATCGAGCCGTAGAGCACTTCTTCCGGCGAGAAGCCGTGGATGTGGATGTCCGGCAGCTCGGCCTTGAGCGCGCGGCACAGGCGCTCGTACAGGTCGCCCTCCATCTTGGGCGGGAGGCCGGCCTGGATGCAGACCTCCGTCGCGCCGAGGTCCCACGCCTCCTTCGCGCGGCGCACGATCTCCTCGACCGGCAGCAGGTAGCCTTCCTCCATGCGATGATCGCGGCTGAAGGCGCAGAACCCGCAGCGCTTGATGCAGACGTTGGTGAAGTTGATGTTGCGGTTGACAACGTACGTCACGACATCGCCGGCTTGCTCGCGGCGCAGGTGGTCGGCGGCGAGCACGAGCGCCTGCATGTCGGCGCCGGTGCAGTCGAAGAGCATGATCGCGTCGTCGACGGAGAGATCGCCGCCGGCCAGGACGCTATCGATCGCACGCGCGACGGGCGCAGAGATCGCGCCGAAGAGGGAATCCAATTGGGAAAGGCTATTCTTTCCCACGCGCCCGCCCAGGGAAGTTGTTTCAGATGGGGGGACACCCCCCAAACCCCCCGGCAGCGGGGCTCTGCCCCTCTGCACTCCCCGTAGATCCCGCTTCCCGTTTCCCGCGTCCTTCTTCCCTACCATGCGTGTTCCTCCCAGCGCACGAGGCCGCTCTCGTCCGTCCAGCCCTCGATCTGCGGACGGCAGGCCTCGCGGACGAAGCGATCGCTCGTCGCAAACTCCGGATAGATGGCGAGCCGCTCGCGCAGCTCGAAGCCGGCCTCCTCGGTCACACCGCGCAGCTCCTCCACCTTCGGCCAGGGCGCCTCGGGGCTGATGTAGTCGATCGTGAGCGGCGAGACGCCGCCCCAGTCGTTGATCCCGGCGAGCAGATAGAAGCCGTAGGCATCGGGCGTCAGGTTCGGCGGCGCCTGCAGGTTCATCGCCGGCCCGAGGATCAGCCGCGCCGCCGCGATGGTGCGCAGCATCTCGAAGACGCTCGGCTCATCGCGATGGCGCATGACGATGTCGTCCTTCACGCGGAAGTTTTGCACGATGACTTCCTGGATATTGCTGAACTCGCGCTGGACGTCCCGGATCGCCAGGAGCGAATCGACGCGCTCCTCCCACGTCTCACCGATGCCGATGAGGATGCCTGTCGTGAACGCGACACCCTGCGCGCCGGCGTCGCGCATCGTCTGCAGGCGAAGCTCCGGGATCTTGCCGGGACAGTTGAAGTGCGCCTCGCCCTTCTCGTGCAGACGCTCCGAGGTCGTCTCCAGCATGAGCCCCATCGAGACGTTGCACTCGCGCAGCGATGCGATCTCGTCGCGCGTCATGATGCCGGGGTTCGCGTGCGGCAGCAGGCCGGTCTCGCTCAACACCAGCGCACACATCTCGCGCAGGTAAGAGATCGTCGTCTCGTGGCCGAAGCGGCGCAGGTCGTCCCTGACGAAGTCGTAAATCTCTTCCGGCTTCTCACCCAGCGAGAAGAGCGCCTCCTTGCAGCCGCGCTTACGCGCCGCCTCCGCGATCGCGAGCACCTCGTCAGGAGACATCGTGCGCGCCTTGGGGTCGCTCGGGCCGCGCGCGAAGGTGCAGTAGCCGCACTTCTGACGGCACAGGTTGGTGAGCGGGATGAAGACGTTGCGCGAATACGTCACCGTGCGGCCCTTGCCCTGGTCGCGCACCGACGAGGCCGCAAGCATCAGCGCGGAGAGCTCCGACCCGCGCGCGCCGATCAGCCGCACTCCGTCTTCGCGCGTCAGCGCCGCACCGGACACCGCCTTCGACAGCAGCTCCTCGAACTCGGGATCCAGCCGCTGGTGCAAGTAAAACATGGCCTAGGCTGGCCTCCCATCCGTAGCCGAGCCTTTCCAGGCTCGGCGGCGAGGCTGGAAAGCCTCGCCTACGATTTCTTGCCTTGCACAAACAAAATGCCGAGCCCACATCGCCCGACGTATCGGGTGGCTGTGGGCCCGGCACCAGCTTCTACCGCTGGCAGGTCTCATAGCCGGGACCTGCTATTACACGCTTATCGTAGGCCCTTCGTGCCTACCGCGTCAAGCCTACTGCTTCTTCGCGATGTAGTAGTTGTTCATGATGTCGCCTTCGACGCGCTTAGCATCCACCTGCTTGAAGCCCGCCTCGCCGAACAGCTCGCGCGCCTTCTGCTCGCCCCACATGGTGCCGAGGCCTTCGCCGCCGAGCGCGAGCGAGACGGTCATGCAGTGCATGGTGGAGATGCCGTACATCGCCGGCGCCAGCGGGTGCTCCATGTTCTCTTCAAGATTGCTGGACGCGGCGATGTCGATACACAGGAATGTTCCGCCCGGGCGGAGCAGGTTGTGGATGTTCTTCAGCACCCGCCGCGGCTTCGCTTGGTCGTGAATGGCATCGAACACCGTGATCAGATCGAACTGCTCCTTGCCGTCCATCTGCGCGATGTCCTGCTGCTCGAACTTCGCGTTCTTCAGCCCCATCGACTGCGCTTCCTTGCGGCCCGCCGCGACACCCTCCTCCGAGAAGTCGTAGCCGGTGAAGCGGCTGTTCGGAAACTCCTTCGCCATCAGGTTGATCGCGTGGCCGGAGCCGCAGCCGAGGTCTGCGACGTCGATGCCGGCCTTCAGCTTGTCGACCAGCCCGGGCACGAGAGGCAACGTGCTGTCGATCAACGTCGCATCGAAGATCTGGCCGCTCATGTTGGCCATCATGCGCTGGAAGTTTTCGAACTTGGAGTACGGGACGCCGCCGCCGTTCTTGAAGCTATGCACCACCTGGTCGAGCACGCCTGCGAACTCCGGCATGAACTCAGCCATGGTGCAGAGGTTACCCGGCCCTGCCGCGCGCGTGAGCGAGGCCGCGTGCTCCGGCGGCAAGTAGTACGTCTTCTTCGACGGGTCATATTCGACGATCCGCCCTGTGACCATGGAGCCGAGCCACTCGCGCACGTAGCGCTCGTTCAAGCCCGTCGCCTTCGCAATCTCCTCGCTCGTCGAAGGCGGCATACCGGCCATCTTGTCGAACAGGCCAGTCTGATGCCCCGCGATGAGCTGGAACGACAGCATCGCTCCGTTCAGATAGCCGATCACCTGACCGCCGAAGGCCATCGCCTTCTCCATGTTCAACTCTTGGGTAGCTGTGGTCATGAGAATCTCCTTGCAGATTCGATCTTGTGAGACAGAGTGAAGACCAGCGAACCGATTATACTACGGCCTGCCGAAGCGTCAACGACTAGAGCTGGAACCGATACAGGATGGCTACGGGAGATCCGTCTCGCCCATCAGGTAGCGATCGACCTCGCGGGCGCACTGGCGGCCTTCCGCGATCGCCCACACGATGAGCGACTGGCCGCGCCGCATATCGCCGGCGGCGAACACGCCCGGCGCGCTCGTCGCGAACGCGCCGAACTCCGCCTTCGCGTTCGACCGCTCGTCCCGCTCGACGCCGAGCTGGCTGAGCACCGGGTCCTCCGGCCCCAGGAAGCCCATCGCCAGGAGGACGAGCTGCGCCGGCCAGACCTTCTCCGTGCCGGGCACTTCGCGCATAACCGGCCGGCGTCCGTTCTCGCTCACCCATTCGACCTCGATCGTGTGCGCTTCTTTCACGCGTCCCTGCTCGTCGCCAACGAAGCGCGTCGTGGTAATCGAGTAGCGGCGCGGGTCGCCGCCGAAGATGGCAGCAGCTTCCGCCTGCCCGTAATCGAGCACGTAGACCTTCGGCCATTGCGGCCAGGGGTTATCGGGCGCGCGCTCGAGCGGTGGCTGGGGCAGGATCTCGAACTGCGTGAGGCTGCGGCAGCCGTGGCGCATCGTCGTGCCGACGCAGTCCGTGCCCGTGTCCCCACCGCCAATGACGATCACGTCCTTGTCCTTCGCCGAGATGAAGTTCCCGTCGGTGTGGTTGCTATCGAGCAGGCTCTTCGTGTTCGCGCGCAGGAAGTCCATCGCGTAGTGCACGCCGGTCAGCTCGCGCCCCTCAATCGGCAGGTCGCGCGGCTTCGTCGCGCCGGCGCACAGCGCGACAGCGTCGAAGGCCTCGATCAGCTTCTCGGCTGGCAGGTCCTTGCCGATCTCGGTGCTCGCCACGAACTGGACGCCCTCCTCAGCCATCAGATCGATGCGGCGCTGCACGACGCGCTTGTCGAGCTTCATGTTGGGGATGCCGTACATGAGCAGCCCACCGATGCGGTCGTCGCGCTCGAAGACGGTGACGAGGTGTCCGGCGCGGTTGAGCTGCGCTGCGCAGGCGAGGCCCGCCGGCCCGGATCCTACGACGGCGATCTTCTTGCCGGTGCGCTTCGCCGGCGGCTCCGGCTCCATCCACCCCATTTCGAACGCGTTGTCGATGATCGCGCACTCGATGCTCTTGATCGTGACCGCCGGCTCGCTGATGCCCAGCACGCAGGAGCCTTCGCACGGCGCGGGGCAGACGCGGCCGGTGAACTCCGGGAAGTTGTTCGTCTTGAGCAGCCGCTCCAGCGCTTCCCGCCACAGCCCGCGATAGACCAGGTCGTTCCATTCCGGGATCAGGTTATTGATCGGGCAGCCGGCCGCCATTCCGTTCAGCAGCGTGCCTGTGTGGCAGAACGGCACACCGCAGTCCATGCAGCGAGCGCCCTGCTGCTGGAGCTTCTCCTCCGGCATGTGCTCGTGGAACTCCAGCCAGTCGTGCACGCGCTCCGCGGGCGCGCGCGAAGGGGGAAGCTCTCGCTGAAACTCGAGGAACCCGGTTGGCTTACCCATCTTGCGATCCGGTGAAAGCTTGGAGTGGAGCGCCCGCGCCTCGGGCGCGAAGACGGGCGGCCCATCCTCAGGCCCGGCTACTTTCCTCCCGCGCGCGCGGCGTCCTGTGCGTTCAGGGTGAACGCCGCCATGGCCGCCTCTTCTTCAGACATCCCGGCCGCGAGCATCTTCTGGTGCGCCTCGACGACGCGCTTGTAGTCGTTCGGCAGCACCTTCACGAACTTGGGAACGAGCCGCTCCCACGATTCGAGCACACGCCGGCCGAAGTCGCTGTCCGTGTACTCGACATGCTTGCGCACCATGTCGTGTACACGCTCGATCTCTTCTTGCTCCTCGAGCGCGTACAGCTCGACCATCTCCTTGTTGCAGTTCCGGGGAAAGACGCCAGCCTCGTCCAGCACGTACGCCACGCCGCCCGACATCCCCGCCGCAAAGTTGCGGCCGGTCGGACCCAGAACGACGACCGCGCCGCCCGTCATGTACTCGCAGCCATGGTCACCGACAGCTTCGACGACAGCATGCACGCCGCTGTTGCGTACGCAGAAGCGCTCGCCGGCCATGCCGCGGACGTACGCCTGCCCGGCGGTGGCGCCGTAGAACGCCACGTTGCCCACGAGGATGTTCTCCTCGGGCACAAACGTCGAGCCCTTCGGCGGGTAAACGATAATCTTGCCGCCCGAAAGTCCCTTCCCGATGTAGTCGTTCGAGTCGCCCTCCAGCTCCAGCGTGATGCCGCGCGGAATGAACGCGCCGAAGCTCTGGCCGGCGGACCCCTGGAAGTGCAGCTTGATCGTGTCTTCGAGCAGGCCGTCCAGCCCGTAGCGCCGCGTCACTTCGCTGCCCAGGATCGTCCCGACGACGCGGTTCACGTTCCGGATCGGCAGCGTCGCCTCGACATGTTCTCCGCGCTCCAGCGCCGGCTTGCAGAGATCGAGCAGAGTCGTGTTGTCCAGCGCCTTATCGAGGCCGTGGTCCTGCGGTATGCTGCAGTGCCGTCCGACCTGCTGACCGACTTCCGGCTGGTACAGGATGTTCGACAAGTCGACGCCGCGCGCCTTCCAGTGATCCACCGCCGGGCGCATCTCGATCACGTCGCTGCGGCCGACCATCTCGCTCAGCGTGCGGAAGCCCAGCTCCGCCATGTACTCGCGCACCTCCTGCGCGATGAACCGCATGTAGTTCACTACGTGGTCGGGATCGCCGGTGAACTTCTCGCGCAGCGTCGGGTTCTGGGTAGCGATGCCGACCGGGCAGGTATCGAGGTGGCAGACGCGCATCATGATGCAGCCCAGCACCACCAGCGGCGCGGTCGCGAAGCCAAACTCCTCCGCTCCCAGCAGCGCCGCGATCGCCACGTCCCGGCCGGTCTTGAGCTGGCCGTCCGTCTCCACGGCGATACGGCTGCGCAGGTCGTTCATCACCAGCACCTGCTGGGTCTCCGCCAGCCCCAGCTCCCAGGGCGCGCCCGCGTGCTTGATGCTCGTCAGCGGCGAGGCGCCGGTACCGCCGTCGTGGCCGCTGATCAGCACCACATCGGCGTGCGCCTTGGCCACGCCCGCGGCGATCGTGCCCACGCCCACCTCGGCGACGAGCTTGACGCTGATCCGCGCGTGGTGGTTTGCGTTCTTCAGGTCGTGGATCAGCTCCGCGAGGTCCTCG
>CAYQLM010000055.1:0-21377 GCA_964418365.1 uncultured Dehalococcoidia bacterium | reverse complement strand
CGCGCCGCTGGGCGGCCCGGAGACGGGCGGGTTGAACGTCTACGTGCGCGAGCTCTCGCGCGAGCTGGCGGAGCGCGGCCACGAGGTCGATGTCTTCACCCGCCGCGCGGGCGACGTGCCCGCCGACGAGCCGGCGCTGGTCGACGGCAGCCCGCACGCCCGGCTGATGCACATCGACGCCGGGCCGGCGGAGTACGTCGAGAAGTCGGAGTTGCCGGCGTTCCTCGATCAGTTCGAGCAGGGGGTCGTCGCGTTCGCCGAGCGCGAGGGCACCACATATGACATCGTGCACAGCCACTACTGGCTCTCCGGCGTGGTGGGCGAGCGGCTGAAGGCGCGCTGGGGCGTGCCGCACATGACGATGTTCCACACGCTGGCCGAGGTGAAGAGCCGTTCGCGCATCAGCGAGTGGGAGCCCGACATCCGCATCGAGTCCGAGCACGCGATCGTGCAGCAAGCCGACCGCATTATCGCCGCCGGCAAGGACGAGCGCGAGCTGCTCGTCCGGCTCTACGACGCCGACGCGGAGCGCATCTCCGTCGTGCCGTGCGGCGTGAACCTCGACCTGTTTCAGCCGGTCGAGCAGGCGGCGGCGCGCCGCGCGCTGTCGATCGGCGAGCACGAGCGGATCCTGCTGTTCGTGGGCCGCGTCGAGCCGCTGAAGGGTATCGATATCTTGCTCGGCGCGGCGGCGGAGCTGGCCGTCGAGCACGACTGCATCGTGATGGTCATAGGCGGAGACAACACGGCCATGCAGGGCGAGATGTCCTACCTGCGCACGCTGGCGAAACGTCTGGGCATCGCCGACCGCGTGCGCTTCCTCGGCGCCGTCGATCACCAGAGGCTCCCGCTGTACTACAGCGCCGCCGACGTCTGCGTGGTGCCGTCGTTCTATGAGAGCTTCGGGCTCGTCGCACTGGAGGCGATGGCGTGCGGCACGCCGGTCGTCGCGTCGCGCGTCGGCGGGCTCGCCGGCACCGTGCGCGACGGCGAGACGGGCTACCTCATCCCTTGGCGCTGCCCGGAGCCGTTCGCGGAGCGCATCGAGCTGCTGCTCGGGAACGAGGAGCTGCGCCGCGCGTTCGGCCGCACCGCTCGCGAGGTTGTCGAACGCTATCGCTGGGCGAATGTGGCCGATGAGGTCGTCGAGCTGTATCGCCAGCTCATCGAACACGTGCCGGCGGGCGCCCCTTTGGCCAGCTGAGCATGGCGGGACGCAACGGCCTGTTCGCGCGATTGCCTTGGCGCCGTAAGGTGCCTTCCCCTCAGGAAGAGCTCGGCAGGGACGGCCCGTTGACCGCGATGGTGATCGTCGCCCACCCGGACGACGCCGAGTTCATGTGCGCGGGCACGGTCGCGAAGTGGTGCGCGCAAGGCTGGACGGTCTACTACGTCCTCGCCACCAGCGGCGACAAGGGCACGCACGACAGCGCGTACGACGGCCAGGCGCTCGCCGCGATCCGTGAAGAGGAGCAACGCGCGGCCTGTCGCGTCTTGGGCGTTAGGGAGGTCTTCTTCCTCGGCTACCCCGATGGCTTTCTCCAGCCGGACATGGAGCTGCGCGGCGAAGTTGTCAAGCTATTCCGGCGGTACCGGCCGGACATCGTTGTGACGTGGGACGGATTTCGACCGGGGTTCAACCACAACGACCACCGCGCGATCGGCATCGCCGTGCGCGACGCGGTCTATCCCGCTGTGCGCGACCACCTCTACTATCCAGAGCACGCGCGCGCGGGTCTGGAGGCGCACCAGGTGAACGAGATGCTGCTTGCCGGTACCGATGCCCCTGACTACCATATTGACATAGCTGACTACGTCGAGAAGAAGCTGCAGGCGGTGCTCTGTCACACGAGCCAGCTGGGCGCGCGCAGCCGCGAAGAGCTGGAGAAGACCTGGCGCGAGCGCATGCAGTCGCAGGGCCGGGATCGCATGCGCGAGTCCTACAAGCGAGTGACCATCCGCCGCTCGCCGCGCGACCAGCAGCCGCCTGGCGTGAAGAAAGAGGAGAAAGAAGCGGCGCCTGCGACGGCACCGAGCGGTTAGTGATGAAGAAGGCTATCGGTACTCATCCTGAGCGTGTCGAAGGACGGGCACTTGCCCCGGCTCCCAGCTTGATTTTGAGCCCCGAAGTATCCTCTCCCGGGAAACATCGCAGGGAGTGCAGAGGGGCCGAGCCCCGCTGCCGGGGGGTCTGGGGGGTGTCCCCCCAGCTTTCAAACAACCTACCTGGGCGGGTGGGTGGGGAAGATCACGTCGCTTCGTGAGTGCTGAACACTTCGCCTACCAGGCCTTCCTTGTCGGGTTCGCGCTGACCGTGCTCGCCTCGATTGCGTACATCGCGCTGCCGCTCTGGCCGCGCATGATCTATCGCGCCGCCGCGACCGACGTTGGTACCACGGTGACCGTCGCCGCGCGCAGCCAGCCTCCGGCCTGGCTCGGCCCGGCCGCCTCGCTGAGCGCCTGGTCCGCCGTGGTTGCACTGGCGGCGTCGCTGGCGGGTCGGTGGGTGGCGGCGGGCCGTCCGCCTTACGCCAACATGTGGGAGTTCACGGTCGGCTTCGGCTGGGGGATCCTGCTCTTCTACGTCATCTTCGAGACGCGGGCTCTCCTGCAACGCGACGAGTGGTCGGCCGGCTCGGGAGCGCGCAACATCGGCGCGATCATGGTGCCGGTCTCGCTCATCCTCTTCGCCGTATCGCTCGCGTTCTTCCCGTCGCAGATACGGCCGCTGGTGCCCGCGCTGCAGGACAACCGCATCCTGGGCGCGCACGTCGCGACGATGATGCTGTCGTATGCGGCGCTCTCGGTCTCCTTCGGCGCGGCGGCGCTGTACCTCGTGCAGGGCGGTGACGGCCGGCGCTTCGCGCGGCTGCCGTCTGGCGAGGCGCTCGAAGAGATCGCGAACCGCTCGGTGCTCGTCGGCTTCCCGATGCTGACGCTCGGCATCGCGCTGGGCGCCTACTGGGCGCACACAGCGTGGAGCCGCTATTGGGGCTGGGACCCGAAGGAGACCTCAGCGCTGATGACGTGGCTGATCTATGCGGGCTACCTGCACGCGCGCAACCTGCGCGGCTGGAAGGGGCGAGGGGCTGCCTGGGTGCTCGTGATCGGCTTTGCCGCGGTGCTCTTCACGTACTTCGCGGTGAACCTTTGGGTGAGCGGCCTGCACTCATACGCTGGCGTGAAGAGCTAGCGCGCCCGCCTGGCGCGAACACCGAGCCACAGCCCACCGACGACGAGCGCGGCTGCGAGCGCGACCAACACGATCGGCCACGCGCTGGACGCGCCATCTGAACTGACCGCTTCCGCGCCGGCGTCTGGCTGCGCCAGTTGTGCGATGCCGCCGACGGCGGGTGGCGTGACCGGCGGCGTCGGCGACGGCGAGGGAGTGCAGGTGGGCAGCGTCGTTACCGAGAGCGACTCCGAGCGCGAGTTGTTTGTTTCATCCAGCTCAGGCACATCGTTCGGGGGGTCGGCTGTCGCCGTGTACGTGTCCATCACTGGGTTTCCGTAGA
Organism: uncultured Dehalococcoidia bacterium; assembly: GCA_964418365.1. Lineage (GTDB taxonomy): Bacteria > Chloroflexota > Dehalococcoidia > DSTF01 > RBG-16-68-14 > JBBDXS01. The sequence goes on along the minus strand of CAYQLM010000055.1, from coordinate 17,862 downwards.
CGTAAGGATGAAGCGTTACCGACTGACCAGCCGACAGGCCTGGCGTTGAGACATCCTGGTACGGGCCGGCGCCGACTAATACGTGCGTTACTGACGCGACGGCCGCTCCGGTGCCGATGTTCTTGACGACGACATCGACGCCGGCGGGCACCGTGCAGTCGCCTCCGAACTGGTTGCGGGGCGTGATCGACTGCACGATCAGGTCGGCGAGGCCGGGTCCTTGGCCCGGCGCGGCGTGCGCCTGCCGATCGCCATCCATCAGCCGGCCCACGGCGATGGCCGCGGCCAGCGCTGCTATGCCGACGAGGACGACGCGCAGAATTCGATAGCGAATCATCAGGTTCAGCCCAATTCGAGTCTGGACGGACGGTGTCCGGCAAGTGCGCCTAGTATACGTTTCCCGAAGACGTTGTCAAGCGGCTTCGCGGATCAGCGGTTAGCGACTCCTTCGCGCTACCATGCGCCCATGATCATCGATTCGCATACGCATATCTTCTGGCCGGAGGTCCGCGACGGCCGCGAGGCGTTCCTCGCGCGCGCCGCGACGTTCCGTGAGCTGTACAGCAGGCCGAAGGCGCGCATCGCCACCGCGGAGGAGCTGCTCGTGTCCATGGACGCGGCAGGCATCGACCGCAGCGTCGCCTGCGGTTTCGCCTGGAGCGACGCCGAGCTCTGTCAGGGTTTGCGGTTAACCGTGGGCGACCCGCCTCCGCGCTCACCACATCGCGCCGTCAGGGGCGCGGCGTATCGGATACCAGGCTTTCGCCCGGCCTCCGATACCAACTTCGGCAGGAGGTCTAGGAAACGTGTTTCCGCGTTCTCGCCTCTAGCCCACGTTCACGGCCTTGCGCATGCGCCAGGCCGTCGCCCCGAGAAGGAGCGCTGCCAGCGCGGAGCCGCCTAGCAGGAAGCCCGCGGAGCTCCCACCACTGCTCCCACCAGCGAGATTCGGGTCGATGGACAAGCCGCCCACCGGTGACGGTGGCGTCGGCGTGTTGGCCCGACACTCGATGTTCAGCACGTCCGGACCCGCCTCATGGCGGACGAGGGAGGGGTTGACACGTACCAGACGGGTAGCGAAGTCATCGGCGTGCTCCATGGAGATCGTGCCGTCGGCCGTGCAGGTGAAGTTAAACGTTACCATCTTGCCCGTAAAGGTCGACGGCGGGTCGTCACGCTGGACGGCGCAGATATGGTAGACGGACACGGGCCCCGTCGACCCGGAGTCCCCATTGTTGCAATCCGGCCATGTGTTGTGGCCGGCATCTTTGCTCACCACGCCGGTGTAATCCAGGGAAACTGCATAGAGCCCGTAGGAATCCGTACCGAAACTGTCTAGATACGCATTCACCGTGAACACGCTACCGGTGGTAATGACGCAGTTGCCCTTCTGGTCAGCCAGCGTGTTACAGCCGGCCCCTCCGCCCGTCACGTCGATGTGAAATTCCACGCTATTGTCCAAGTGAGCCTGGGCGTGGTTCGGGCTGCCAATGCCCGCGCCGAGGAGCAACGCAACCGCTGCCAGCGCGATCGGGAGAGCCGCTAGCTTCAGGATGTTTCGCCCTCGGTTCGTGAACACGTTTGTTGACCTCCTACCGAGCCTTCGAAACTAAAGCGGGCAAATGAAGTGAGCACGTAGAGCAATGAGGCTCCGCGCTCCTCCATTGCTGGGCGTAGTCCCAGCGTCGTTAGCGGCTCCGCCGGGGGGCAATACGCCATGACACCCTTCTCCCCCAGAGAGGGCTGTCAACGTTCGGCGGGGAGGCGGTTGACAGAGAACTTGGTGGGATTCGCCCACCGCCAGTCGTTCGCCAGTATATTCCCTCTCCGGAGTTTGTCAAGCGACGCGCCCGCCTTCGCGATTTCGTCCTTGCCTGTTAGTATGACCGCGACGGCATGCTGAGCGGCCTCGGTTCCGTATGGTGTCAACCGCGGGGTGTAGCCGAGCTAGGGTTCTCTGTCATCCCGAGCCGAGCGGGGTAGAAGGACGGTGGGGTGGAGGGCGAGGGATCTGTCGGTCAGGTCGCGTCGGGGCAGGACAATCACGGCATGCTGAGCAGCCTCACTTCCGCTTGGTGTCAGCCGCGACGTATCACAGGGCTCGCGTTCTCTGTCATCCCGAGCTGGGCGGGGTAGAAGGACGGCGGGGTGGAGAGCGAGGGATCTGTCCGGCCGGTTGCTCCGGGGCAGGACAATGACGGAATGCTGAGCGGCCTCACTTCCGTTTGGTGTCAACGCTGATGTGTCACCCCGAGCGGAGCGGTTTGCCTAGCTTGCCAACGCGTTTTGCAAAACGAACTCCCCTCGCCCGGGAGACGTTTCGGACCGCTATGGCGGAAACAATTCAAGAAAATCGCCAAACTCAGATTCAAAAGGGGTGCTTTATTTTCGGTTTTTCTCAAAACAATCGAGTTGAGCGCCCGTTCGCTACCATGCGCCTGTGATCATCGATTCGCATACGCACATCTTCTGGCCGGAGGTGCGCGACGGCCGCGAGGCGTTCCTCGCGCGCGACGCGACGTTCCGAGAGCTGTACAGCCGCCCCAAGGCGCGCATCGCGACGGCGGAGGAGCTGCTCGCGTCGATGGACGCGGCCGGGATCGACCGCAGCGTGGCCTGCGGCTTCGCCTGGAGCGACGTCGAGCTGGTCCGGCGCCACAACGAGTACCTCCTGGAGGCAGCAGGTCAGTCGGGCGGGCGGATCATTCCATTCTGTACCGTCCTGCCTTCGGCTGATGGCGCGCGCGATGACATCAAGCGCCTGGTCAGCGGCGGCGCGCGCGGGCTCGGTGAGCTGCGGCCCCAGAACCAGGGCTACAGCCTCATCGATAGCTCGGAGGCGGACCTGCTGGCCTGGGCCGCCGACGCCTACGACCTGACGCTCCTCTTTCACACGAGCGAGCCGCTGGGCCACGTCTACCCCGGGAAGGGCGGCCTGCCCATCGAGCAGCTGGGGCGCTTCATCGCGGATTTTCCGGGCGTGTCGGTGATCGCCGCTCACTGGGGCGGTGGCCTGCCCTTCTACGCCCTGATGCCCGAAGTTCACGAGTCCTTCGCTCGCACGTACTTCGATAGCGCCGGCACGAGGTTCCTCTACTCGCCGGGCATCTTCGGCCGCGTGATCGAGCTGGTGGGCGCCGACCACGTGCTCTTCGGGAGCGACTTCCCCCTCGTCGAACAGGAGGAAGCGCTGCGGGAGCTGCGCGACGCGCACATCGACGACGAAGCGCGATCGCTCATCGAAGGCGAGAACGCGAAACTGCTGCTGCGACTGTGACATCGGCACGTTCGGGCCAGCTCCGGCTCTTCGTCGCCTGCGCGCTGCCGGACGATGTCTTGCGCGCGATCGGTTCCGTGCAGGATGGCCTCCGCCGCGTCACCGACGTCCGGCTGCGTTGGGTGCGGCCGGAGAGCATCCACATCACGCTCAAGTTCCTGGGCGAAGTCGAGGCTAGCAGGGTAGGGGCGATCGAAGCAGCGCTGGCCGCCGCCATCCAGCCCTTCGAGCTGCGCGTGCAGCCGGCGGCGCTCGGAGGCTTTGGCGGCAGCGGGCTGCGCGTCGTTTGGGTGGGGCTGGATGGGGACGTAGCGGGCCTCACCTCGCTGGCCGGGCGCGTCGATGGCGCGCTGGCGCCGCTGGGCTTCCCGCGCGACGGCAGGCCGTTCGCGGCGCACCTGACGCTGGCGCGCGTGCCGGACGAGGCCTCGCCGGAAGACCGGCGGCGGCTCGGCCGGGTGCTCTCCGCCGCCGAAACGCCAGCGATCCCGTCGATGGTGCTGACCCCGGTGCACCTGATGCGCAGCACACTCGGGCCCGCCGGCGCGGTGTACCAACAACTGGCAACGTTCCCCCAATTGTAGGGTTGACGCGCTGGCGAGGCGGGCGTACAATCATCATTGGAGGGGAGACTAAGAGCGATGCCCCGGATCCTCGTTTTCGCGTAAGCCTCGGCGCCGGCGTTTGCTGGTGCCGAGTTGTTTTATGAAAGGGAGGTCATCGTGAACTCAGGCCTCATCGGCAAGATCGAGAAGGCAAAGCGCTACGCCCAGGAGCGGACACGCATCCATTTCCGCGGCCTGGAAGCGGACTTCGAGGGCGAGAACGACCGCCACGAAGTGCGGCTCGACGGCGACTCGTGGCGCTGTAATTGCGACTTCTTCGCCGGCTGGGGAGCCTGTGCTCATACCATGGCCCTGGAACGGATCCTGGAGGGGATGCTGCCGCGTAGCGCGCTCTACGCGGGCGCGAAACCCGCCTGACGACGAGTTCTCGAGAACGAACAGGAACGCCCCGAGGTAGCTCGAGGCGTTCCTTGCTTTAGCGAGGCAGGCGACTAGCCGCCGACCTTGATGACAGAGAACCCTCCCACGCCATCGCCTGTGGCAGCGCCCGGAGAGGTGTCGCTGACGAAGTAGTACAGCGGCGAACCGCCGAGCGTGACCTGTGTCGTCCCATCAGCGCGCTGGATTGTCCCTACCTGGCCTGTGACGTCATTGCCTGCCGTCGGCTGGCCCGAAGCCGTTACCGGGGGCCAGTTCTGGGCGCAAGTCCCCGCGCAGTTGCTCGTGCCTGGCTGGTCGTTCGCGTACTTGTACACTGTTCGCCCTGCCGCGTCGGTGATGATCGTGCCGAGCGTTGCGTTCTGGGTGACCTTCAGCGTGGAACCGCCGGGCGTCGTCTGGCTGCTGGCTGTCGACTGAGGCGTACTGGCCTTGGGCGTTTGGGAGACCTTCGTGCTGGCCGGCGTACTCACCGCTGTCTTCTTCGGAGTGCTCGTGGCGTTGGTCTTCGTGCTCTTGCTGCTGCTGCAGGCGATGCCCGCAACGGCGAGCGCTGCGAGCGCCAGCCCGAGCGCTATCATGAACCGATATCTTCTCATTTGTTGCTCCTTTCTTCGCGGGCCCGACTACTGCGTGACGGTGAAGGCGGTCGCCATGCGCTGGGCGTAATGGCTGACCGTCTGTCCGTTTGTGGTCTGCACGACGTTGCAGATCAACACGTACTTCCCGGGATCGAGTGTGAGTGTGAGCGTTCCAGTCGTGCCTGGTGCGATGTCCTTCACGTGGTCGATCATCTCCGCGCCGGACGCCGCCTCGTCGTACGAGCCGTCCGCCTTCTTGGGCAGGTCGGTTGGCGCCAGGCCGGTCTTGATCACCATGAACTCGTGCGTCGCGGTGCCGATGTTTCGCGCGGTGAACTTCACGCTGCCGCCGGGCACGGAGGTCGGGATCGGTTTGACCTGGTACTCGACGAGTGTGACGGCAACCTCGCCCTGGGCGCTTGGCGATCCGGCGGTTGCTGCCGGCGTTGTGCCGCTCGATGGCGTGTGTGTGGCCGCGGCCGTCGTCTTTACCGGCGTGCTTGTCTTCTTGGTACTACTGCTGCTCTTGCAGGCTGCTGCTCCTATGAGCAGCGCGCCCATCGCGATGACAAGGCTGAATGCAAACCACTTGCTCCGCATGCGTTTGTCCCTCCCTCTTATCGTTTGTCTGGCTCTTATTGCACTGTAAACGAGACGGTCGCCGTTGGCGCGCCCCGCAGACGCATGTGATCGTTGTCACCGAGAACGACCGTCAGCGTATGCGGGCCGGGCGAGGCGCGGATCTGGACCGAATCCGTGAAGTGATAGATGTCGGTCGCGGTCGGGATCTGCTGGCCCTCCGGCACGGGGTCTCGATCGACGAACGCATGGAAGTGCGCAGCGCCTGGGACCTGCTCGCTGGCTGCTGCGATCTGGATGCCGGTCGCCTGCACTCGCAAGTTGAACGGATTGCTCACTTTGGCGCCGTCCGCCGGCTGGACGATCTGGAGCGTTATGGGCCCCGGCGTGCCGCTGGCCGCTGTCGTGGCGGGTGTCGGTCTGGCTACGGTGCGCGTGGCAGTAGCCCCACCACTCTTGCTGCTCGCGCAACCTATCGAAGCCAATACGACCGCCACAGCCCACAACAGTAGGAATGATCGTCTCACAGGCGTCCTGCCCACGTCTCATCGTACGTATTCGAGAGCCTTCGCGGAATGGCGGCTGCGGGCGGGTATCGAAGGTGTAGCGAACGCGCGGGGGCTGGTTAGGTTCGGGCAGATTCGCCGTAAAAGACGAGGGACGTCACCTCGCAGCCAGCGAGACGCCGCCGGCCGTCCAGCGCCGCCAGCTCCACCACGAAGGCCGCCGCGGCGACCGTGGCGCCCAGCAGCTCGACCAGCTTCCTTGCGGCGGCGGCCGTCCCGCCCGTGGCCAGGAGGTCATCGACGATGACGACCCGCTGGCCGGGCGCGAGGGCGTCGGCGTGGACGTCGAGCTGCCCCTCCCCATACTCGAGCGCAAACTCCACGCTCATGCGCTCGGCGGGCAGCTTGCCTGCCTTGCGCACCGGCACGAACGGCAGGCCGAGCTTGTAGGCCACCGGCGCGCCGATCAGGAAGCCGCGCGACTCGATGCCGACGATGGCATGCGGCGCATGCGGCTCGATCCGGCGCGCCAGCTCATCGACGGCGTAGCGGTACGCGTCCGGATCGAGCAGGAGTGGGGTGATGTCGCGGAAGAGAATGCCGGGCTGGGGAAAGTCAGGGATCTCTCGGATGTAGGACTTGAGGTCGAAGTGGGGGTCGGTGGCCACGCAGCCAGTATACGGCGGCGGCCCACACTTTCCGTCTGTCCGCCCGCTCGTGGGCCGTATCGGCTACACGCCCGCGCAAGAGACGGGCACGCCCAACGGCAAGCCCCGGCGAGGTCGCCGGGGATGTCGGAGGATTCCCTCCCGACACTTACGTCCTCGGTGAGTGGCTAGGGGCCGTCTCACCTTATGGCGCGAGGAAGCGTTCGATCTCTTCGACAAGGCGCGCGGGCGCGTCTGTTTGCACGCTGTGGCTCGCGCCGGCAATCAGGACGAAGGTCCCCCGCGTGCGCTTAGACAGTCGGCGCGCGACCTCCGGCGGAATGTTGCGATCTTCGGCTCCGCTGACGTGCAAGACCGGAGCTTTGACGTCTTCGAACACGCCCCGGAGCAGCCTCACGCCGTCGATGGTCATCTGCCGGCGAATGTAGGTCAGAAGCGCGTTTCGGGTGCCTTTGATTCTGTACGCAGCCTCGAGCGCCGCGAGGTTCTTTGGTGAGGCTGCAGGCCCAAACATCGTAGCACGCGCCATGATGAACTCCCCGGCGCCCGGGATCACGGGTACGAATTGCGCCGGTTCGATCGCCATACCCGTTCCGATGGTCACCACGTGATCGACGCGCTCAGGGTGCTTAGCGGCCAGCATGCAGGCGAGCGCTCCACCCACCGAATGCCCCACAACGGTCGCCCGGTCAATGCACAACGCGTCGAGCAGATCAACGGACTGCTGAATCCACAAATCGTAGCCATAGGTGAATCTCGGATTCCGATCCGAGAAGCCGAACCCGTAAAAGTCGAATGCGATTACACGATGACTCGCGGCCAGGCGCTCGGCGACGCCTTCTTGCCAATCGGCAATGCTCCGCCCGCTGCCGTGCATCAACAGAACGGCTGGACCTTCACCCATATCGAGATAGTGCACACGTCCCGAGCGCGTTTGCACGAACTTTGCGCCGGCCGCCGGGGCGACCGTCGCGATATCGACCGTCTCGACGCGTGCAATCGCTCGCCGACCCGCGACGTAAAGAGCGGCCAATCCGGCGGCAGGAATCCCCGTGGCCCAGAGGATCTTGTGCATCAGTCTATTGCTCACCGTTCTACAGGCTCACCGCTCGGTCAATAGCTGTTGTTGTTCGCAGTCGATAAAGGCCGAGCCAACACCCGGCCTTTATCATTGGTAATCCGGGGTGGAGCGGGAGACCGGACTGGAACTGGCGACCCTCTGCTTGGGAAGCAGATGGATCGGCCGACCGACTGCCGTTCGCGACGATCGTCAACGGTATCGACTCACCAACAGATGGCCACTGCCGCCATTACTCCCGGCGGCGCCACTCCGTGCCCTGCGGCGTGTCCTCCAACGCGATGCCCAGCCCCGCAAGGCCGTCGCGCACGCGATCGGCCAGCGGGAACTGCTTCGCCTGGCGCAGTTCGTTCCGGATCGTCATCAGCAGCTCGATGAACGGCGCGCCGCCGATGTCCGCCTCCGGCTCCGCGAGCGCGAGGCCGAGGACATCGGCCAGCTCGAGCAGCGCCGCCTGCGCGTCGCCGACGGCGCGGCCCTCGTCGCGGCCGCGATTGATCTCGTGTGTCAGGTCGAAGAGCGCAGCGAGCGCGCGCGGCGAGTTGAGGTCGTCGTCCATGGCTTCCGTGAACTGCTGGCGGAACGGCTGCGCATCAACCTGCGCGCCGTCGCCGGCAACGCTCGCGCGCGCGGCGAGTCGCAGGCGCTCCGAGGCGCGCTTGGCGGAGAGCAGCGCCTCGTCCGTGTAGGTGAGCGGCGTGCGGTAGTGCGAGGTCAGGATCCACAATCGGATCGCGTCGGCCGACCAGCGCTCCAGCGCCTCCGCGATCGGCACGAAGTTGCCGAGCGACTTGCTCATCTTCTCTTCGCCGGCCTTCACGAACGCGTTGTGCACCCAGTAGCGGACGAAGGGCGGCTTGCCGGTGACCGCCTCGGTCTGCGCGATCTCGTTCTCGTGGTGGGGGAAGATGAGGTCCTCGCCGCCACCGTGGATATCGATCTGCTCACCGAGATAGCGGAGCGACATAGCCGAGCACTCGATGTGCCAGCCGGGGCGTCCGGGGCCCCAGGGGCTCTCCCACGAAGGCTCGCCGGGCTTCGCGGCCTTCCAGAGCGCGAAGTCCATCGGGTGCTCCTTCAGCTCATCGATCTCGACGCGAGCACCCGCGATCATCGAGTCGAGCGTCCGGTGCGAGAGCTTCCCGTAGTCTTCCTTGCTCTGCACTCGGTAGTAGACATCTCCCTCAGAGGCGTAGGCGTACCCCTTGTCGACGAGCGCCTGGATCATCTCGATCATCTTCGGGATCTCGGCGGTGGCGCGGGGGTAGACGTGCGCGGGCAGGACGTTGAGCGCGCGCATGTCGTCGTGGAAGCGATCGATCAGGTCGCCGGTGAGCTGATCGATTGTGATGCCGCGGCGCTCGGCGCGCGCGATGATGCGGTCGTCGATGTCGGTGAAGTTCTGGACGTGCTTGACCTGGTAGCCGCGGTACTCCAGATAGCGGCGCAGCATGTCGAAGATGACGTAGCTCATCGCGTGGCCGACGTGGCTCACGTCGTACGGCGTGACGCCGCAGACGTACATGCTGACGACGTCGCCTAACGGCTGGAACTCCTCGACCTGGCCGGAGATGGTGTTGCGCAGCCGCAGGGTCGCGCCCTGAGCTTGTCGAAGGGTCACGCCTCGACTCCCTTGCTGCGCAGCGTCTGCTCCAGCTCGCGGATGCGCGCCGAGAGCTCGTCGATGCGCTGCTCGAGGGCCGTGATGCGGTCCCACTCTGGATCGGGCAGGCGCAGCGTCGTCTCGGAGCCGGGGTCGCGGAAGGCGACGATGTGCCCCGGCACGCCGACGACCGTCGCGTTGGGCGGGACGTTCGTGACGACGACGGAGCCCGCGCCGATGACGGCGTTCTCGCCGACGGTGATCGCGCCGATGAGCTTCGCGCCTGCGCCCACCGAGACGTTGTTCTTCAGGGTCGGATGGCGCTTTTCACGCTTGGTGCTGGTGCCGCCCAGCGTGACGCCCTGGAAGATATGGCAGTTGTCGCCGATCTCCGCGGTTTCGCCGACGACGACGCCCATGCCGTGGTCGATGAACAGCCCTTCGCCGATCGTCGCGCCCGGGTGGATCTCGATGCCGGTGACGAAGCGGCTCGTGTGCGAGATGAGGCGCGGGAGCACGGGCACGCGATGCGTGTGGAGCGTCCGCGCCAGCCGGTGGAGCTGTCGGGCGTGGAAGCCTGGGTAGGTAAGCAGAATTGCGGCGGTGCTGGTCGCCGCCGGATCGCGATCCTTGGCCGCCTGGATGTCGTTACGGATGCTTCTGAGGAGTGACACGCTGGGAACCTCCTTCGCGCAGTCTCGTTGCGTCCTGAGTGGGGCGTCCCCGCCCTGGGCGGGGAGCACCCCTAGAGACAGACGCAGCAGAGCCTGCGCCGAAGAAGAGGCTTGTCGCGATGCGGCATGAGTTCGCGTATCACAGCAGTGCCCTCGAACGTTACGTAGAGTCTAGCAGGGCGACGGCGAGCGCCGCAATCCCTTCGCCGCGCCCGAGGGAGCCCAGCTTGTCCGACGTCGTTGCCTTCACGCTCACCGCGCTCGGTTCCAGGCCCAGCGCTTCGCTGAGCGCGCCGCGCATCGTACCGATGTGCGGCGCGAGCAGCGGCGCTTCGGCGATCACGGTCGCATCGATATTCACGACGTGGTAGCGAGCCGCGGCGACGAGCTTCAGCGCGTGGTGCAGCAGGTCCATGCTCGCGGCGTTGCGCCACAGCGCGTCGCCGGCAGGGAAATGGTGGCCGATGTCGCCGAGCGCGGCGGCGCCGAGCAGCGCGTCGATGATCGCGTGCGTAAGCACGTCGCCGTCGCTGTGCCCGCCGAGGCCGCGTTCATACGGCACGCGCACGCCGCCGAGCACGAGCGTGCGACCGGGCTCCAGTGGGTGAATGTCGTAGCCGAGGCCGATACGCATCATGTGGCCACAGATTGGCACAGATTGACACCGATAGACAATCAGTGAATATCTGTGTTCATTTGTGGCAATTGCTCTATGGCCGCAGTAGTAGCGTCTGCACAATCGCCAGGTCTTCTGGCGTCGTCACCTTCACGTTGCGCGGCGAGCCTTCGAAGAGCCGCACCCGTACGCCGAGCGCCTCCACCATCGATGCGTCATCCGTCGCGTCCCCCGGCGTTTTCTCGTGCGCCTCGACGAGTAGATCGTAGTGGAAGACCTGGGGAGTCTGCGCGAGCCACAGGCGTGATCGATCGACTGTGCGCGCGACGAAACCGTCGTCTGCTTCCTTCACCGTATCGGGCGCGCGGATGGCGCAACAGGCGGCGCCGGTCTCGCGCACAGCGTCGAGTCCACGCTCGATGAGGTCTTGTGTGAGCAGCGGACGCGCACCGTCGTGCACGGCCACCCACTCGCAGCCTTCGAGCGCGGCAAGGCCGGCGCGGACGGAGTCGCGGCGTCGCGCGCCGCCGGCAACGACGCCGCACACCTTATCGAATGCGTCCTCGCGCACGAGCTCGCGCCCGCGCTGGATGCTGTCGGCGCCGAGGACGAGGACGATGCGCGAGATGGCGTCGCAGGCCTGGAACTCTTCAATTGTGTACGCAAGCAGCGGCCGCCCGCGGCCGTCCGCCGCGACGAGCTGCGCCCAGAGCTTGTCTTCGCCGCCCATGCGCTCGCTCCGGCCGGCCGCAACGATGATCGCCCCGGCCGCTAGTTGCTGGTTGCTAGTCACTAGTCGTTAGTACTCCATCATGAACGCCGGCGGCTCTGTCATTAGGGGCGACCTTCAGGTCGCCACTTGCCTATCGAACAGGAACAGCCGGGCTGAAACTTGACCACGCGGTTCTTGCCAGCCGATCAGAAGATGTGGCGGATGATCTCGCCGCCGGCGAGTCCGCCCGCCGACAGGTAGATGTTCTTCACGATTTTGCCCGGCAGCACGCCCGTGATGAACGCCGGAATGCCGATCTTCGTCGCGCCCGCCGCCACGCCGGCGACATCGACGAGCGGGTTCGGGAAGCAGGACAGCAGAAAGAGCGTGAGGACGCCGCGGCGCTCCATCCAACCCTTGACCCGTGGATAGACCGGCCGGTCCTCCAGCAGGGCGCTTCCGCCGTAGCCGGCCGCGTAGCCCGTGAGCTCGCCGATCGCCTCGGCGACGCCGGCCACGAGCCCGACGAGCAGCGGCACGGGAATGCCCAGGATCGGATCGAGCACGGCGCCCGCGCCGGTGATCGCCGCCGCGCCGGGCATCGGCAGGACGATCGATGCGGCGCTGACGAGGCTGATGACGAAGAGGCCGATATAGCCGTACGTCGTGAGTCTATTGAGATCGATCCCGACGATGAAGAACGTGATCCAGAACGCGACGATCAGGGCAACTGCGGCCGCGAGCACGAGGTAATCGACGCGGCGGATGAACCACGCCTGCCGCCGTGCGGCGACGATGACGTCGCTCGGGGTGGGCGCGGGCTCCTCGGCGCGATGGCGCGCGGCGCGATGGGCCGACAGCGGCGTTCGGCGTGATGTGCGCATGGTGCTCCGATGATAACAGGCAGTGCGATACGACAGCAGGCCTCCCATTTGGGAGGCCTGCTGGTTGTCTCTTCCTCAGACCGGAATCAGTCGATGTCTGGTTCCGCGATGTAGCTCGTCGGCACCGACGGCACGGCGACAGCTTCCGGCGCGTCCGGCTCGGTGGCCATCAGCTCGGAGAAGTCCTCTTGCGTGAGAGCCGGCTCTTCGCCTTCCAGGACGAGCAGCTCCGGCCGCGGGATCTCCTTCACGGGCGGCGGAGGCAGGACGATCTTCGCCCGGGCGGGGATCAGCTTGCCGATGATCACGTTCTCCTTCAGGCCGAGCAGGTGATCGACCTGGCCGGAGAGTGCCGCCTCGGTGAGCACGCGCGTCGTCTCCTGGAACGACGCTGCAGCGAGGAAGCTGCTCGTGCTGAGCGAGGCCTTCGTCACGCCGAGGAGCACTGGCACCGCGGTCGCCGGCTCGCCGCCTTCCGCGAGCACGCGCGAGTTCTCCTCCTCGTACCCGAAGCGGTCGATCAGCTCTCCGGGCAGCAGTTTGGTATCGCCGGGCATGTCCACCTGCACCTTGCGCAGCATCTGCCGCACGACGACTTCGATGTGCTTGTCGTTAATCGTGACACCCTGGGAGTGGTACACCTTCTGCACCTCTTCGACGAGGTACAGCTGCACAGCCTCCGGGCCCATGATGCGAAGGATGTCCTGGGGGTTGAGCTGACCTTCCGTGAGCTGCTGGCCCGCCTGCACCTGATCGCCGTCCTGCACGCGGATGCGCGCGTTGCCGGGTACAGCGTACTCGCGCTCCTCCGTCGCCTCGTACACGATGGAGATGGCGGTCGGCTTCCGCTTCTTGCCCTCGTACACGACCCGTCCGCCGATGCGTGCGATGATCTCAGGCGATTCGACGACAGCCACCTCGCTCTTCTTCTTGCGCGCCTTCGCCTCTGGCTCCGGCTTGCGAGCGAGCACAACGCCGGCCTCGACCACCTCGTCGTGCTTGACGAGCAGCTCGGTGTCCTCCGGCAGATCGTAATGGTCGCTGTAGAACTCGGTGCTGGTCACGGCGAGCTTACGTAGGTCGCCGTCGCGTCCCAGGCGCACGGTGCCGTCGATCTCGGACATGATCCCCTGGCTCTTGGGGACGCGCGCCTCGAACACCTCCTCGACGCGCGGGAGGCCGCTCGTGATGTCGATGCCGGCGACGCCTCCTGTGTGGAACGTGCGCATCGTAAGCTGCGTGCCGGGCTCGCCGATGCTCTGCGCAGCGATAATGCCGACGGCCTCGCCCATCTCGACGAGCCGGCCAGTCGCGAGACTGCGGCCGTAGCAGCAGCGGCAGATCCCACGCTTCACCTGGCAGGTGAGCGCAGAGCGGATGTACAAGCGGTCGATGCCGAGCGCTTCGATGCGATCGGCGATACGCTCGTCGATGTCCTCCCCGCGCAGGACCACGACCTCGTTGGTCTTCGGGTCGATGATGTCCGACGCCGCCCGGCGGCCGAGCACGCGTTCGCGGAAGGACTGGAGCGAATTCTCGTCCTCCGGCCGCTTGAGCCAGATGCCGGTCGTCGCGGCGCAGTCCTCTTCCTCGATGATCACGTCCTGCGAGACGTCGATCAGCCGCCGGGTGAGGTAGCCGCTGTCCGCCGTTCGCAGCGCGGTGTCGGCAAGACCCTTGCGCGCGCCGTGTGTCGAGATGAAGTACTCGAGCACGCTCAGCCCTTCGCGGAACGACGAGCGAATCGGCAGGTCGATGATGCGGCCCGCCGGGTCGGTCATGAGGCCCCGCATGCCCGCCATCTGCCTGATCTGGGCGATGTTACCTTTCGCGCCGGACGAGGCCATCATGTACACGGAGCCGTACTGATCGAGCTGCTGCTCGATCGCCTCCTGCACCTGGTCCGTCGTGCGGCTCCAGATCGCGATCGAGGCGTCGTAGCGCTCCTGCTCCGTGATGAGCCCCATCTCGAACTGGTCTTCGACGTCGGTGACCTGGTGCTCCGCCGCCTCCAGCAGCTCCGCCTTGCCGACCGGCGAGCGCAGGTCGCTTACCGCGATGGTGATGCCCGACTTCGTAGCGAACTGGAAGCCGAGGCGCTTGATGTTGTCGACGATCTCGGCCGTCGGCTCGTTGCCAAGCTTCTGGTAGGAGTGCGCGACGACGTTCTTGAGCGCCTTGCGGTCCATGGTCTCGTTGTAGAAGCCCATCTCCTCCGGCAGGATCTCGTTGAAGATGATCCGCCCGACGGTGGTCTGGATGAACTGGTTGTTGGTGCGCGCGTCGCGCACCTTGATGCCCGCCTGGAGATCGACGATGTCCAGATCGTACGCAAGCAGCGCTTCCTGGAAGCTGCCGTAGACGCCCCGTGCTGGCTTGCCATTGGTCTGTTCCTGGTGCTCGCCCTGCACGCCCGGCTTGTGCAGCGTGAGGTAGTAGCAGCCAAGCACCATATCCAACGTGGGCGCGATCACCGGCTCGCCGGAGCCCGGCGAGAGCAGGTTGTGCGTCGAGAGCATGACCTGGCGCGCCTCCGCGACGGCTTCGCGGGAGAGCGGCACGTGTACGGCCATCTGGTCGCCGTCGAAGTCCGCGTTGAACGCGGTGCAGACCAGTGGGTGGAGCTGGATCGCGCTCCCTTCGATGAGCACCGGCTCGAACGCCTGGATGCCCAGGCGGTGGAGCGTAGGCGCGCGATTGAGCAGCACCGGTCGGGCGGTGATCACCTGGTCGAGCACGTCCCAGACCTCCGGCCGCGCGCGCTCGACGATGCGTTTGGCGCTCTTGATGTTGTGCGCCATGCCCTGATCGACGAGCGCGTGCATGACGAAGGGCTTGAACAGCTCTAGCGCCATGCGCTTCGGCAGGCCGCACTGGTGGAGCTTGAGCTCGGGCCCGACGACGATGACGGACCGTCCCGAGTAATCGACGCGCTTGCCGAGCAGGTTCTGCCGGAAGCGGCCCTGCTTGCCCTTGAGCATGTCCGAAAGGCTCTTCAGCTTGTGGTTGCCGGAACCGGACACAGCGCGCCCGCGCCGCCCGTTGTCGATGAGCGAGTCGACCGCTTCCTGGAGCATGCGCTTCTCGTTGCGGATGATGATCTCCGGCGCGCCCAGTTCCATCAGCCGCTTCAGGCGGTTGTTGCGGTTGATCACGCGGCGATAGAGGTCGTTCAGGTCGCTTGTGGCGAAGCGGCCGCCGTCCAGCTGCACCATGGGGCGCAGGTCGGGCGGGAGCACCGGGAGGACGGTGAACACCATCCACTGCGGTTTGTTGCCGCTGCGGCGTAGCGCCTCGACGACGCGCAGGCGCTTCGTTGCCTTTTTGCGCCGCTGGCCGCTGCTCGACGAGATTTCGGCGTGCAGCTTCACGCGCAGCTGGTCCACCTCGACGCGCTCCAGGATCTGCAGCACGGCTTCGGCGCCCATGCCGGCCGAGAAGATGTTCCCGAAGCGCTCCTTGTACTCACGGTACTGGGCCTCGGTTAGGAGCGTGATGCGATCGTCGTCGATCGGATCGTGCAGGTCCTCGAGCTCCTCGATCTTCTGCTGGTATTCCTGCACGACGGCTTCGCGCTGCGACGAGACCTGCCCGCGCAGCGGCTCCGTCTCCTGGAATGCCGCGTCGCGGAGCTGCTGGATCGCAGCGTCGGACGTCAGCTCGTTGTCGGCCTTGCGCTGCTTGAGCTCGTCCTCGATCGCAGCGACCAGCTCCTGGGCGAGCGGCTTGATCTTCTTCCAGGCGTCCTTCTCAATGTCCTCGCCACGCTCGACGAGCAGCTCTTCGCCCAGGACGAAGTTGCGGCGCGCCTTCTTGCCGATCTGCTCCTTGAGGTCGGCCTGCAGGGTCTGCGCAGTGCGCATGACCGAATCGATGCGCGACTCGCGTTCCTTCTCGATGCGCTTCTTCTCGGCGTCACGCTTCCCTTCCAGCTCGGCGATTTCTTTGTCCCGCTTGCGCTCGATCTCGCTGATGCGGTCGGTGACTTCCTTCTCGCGCTGTGCGGCTGCCTCCTCCATCTCCTCGCGCAGCTTGTCTGCCGCGCGCTTCTTGGCGTCGCGGTCGACCTCGATGATGATGTACTGCGCGAAGTAGAGGACGCGCTCCAGGCTGCGCGGCGACATGTCGAGCAGCAGGCCGAGGCGGCTCGGCGTACCCTTGACGAACCAGATGTGGCTCACGGGCGACGCGAGCTCGATGTTGCCCATACGCTCTCGACGCACCTTGCTGCGCGCGACTTCGACGCCGCACTTGTCGCAAACGATCCCCTTATAGCGAACGCGCTTGTACTTGCCGCAGTAGCACTCGAAGTCCTTCGTGGGCCCGAAGATCTTCTCGCAGAAGAGTCCGTCCTTCTCCGGCTTCAGCGTCCGGTAGTTGATCGTCTCCGGCTTCGTGACTTCGCCGTACGACCAGGAACGGATCTGCTCCGGTGATGCGAGCGAGATACGGATCGCGTTGAAGTTATTCACTTCTAGCAATGATGAGCTCCTCTCCTCGCTCCATGCCTTCCAGGTTAATGCCCAGGCGTGGCGGCTCGATGCCCTCCTCGGGCAGCGAGACGCGCTCCTCGTCTTCGTTCAGCACCTCTACGGACAGGCCGAGGCTTTGTAGTTCCTTCACGAGCACCTTGAACGACTCCGGGATGCCCGGCTCGAGGACGTCTTCGCCCTTCACGATCGCTTCGTAAGTCTTCACGCGGCCGACCACGTCGTCGCTCTTCACCGTGAGCAGCTCCTGCAAGACGTGCGCGGCGCCATACGCTTCGAGCGCCCACACCTCCATCTCGCCGAAGCGCTGGCCGCCGAACTGGGCCTTGCCGCCCAGCGGCTGTTGCGTGATGAGCGAGTAAGGGCCTGTCGACCGGGCGTGGATCTTGTCCTCGACTAGGTGGACCAGCTTGAGCAGGTAGATGTAGCCGACAGTCACGGGCTGGTGGAAAGCCGCGCCGGAGCGCCCGTCGTACAGCATCTGCTTGCCGAAGATCGGCGGCGCAAGCTTCCGTGCCTTGAAGATCTGCTCGGCGCGCTCACGTAGCTGGTCGAGCGTAGCGCCGCGAGCGCGCTTCTCGCCGATGCCGTCCAACCACAGCTCCAGGCACGCACGCGAGGCGGGGCCGGTCTTGCTGTCATCCATGATCTCGCTCGTGTCATAGCCCTTCTCGCTCAGCCAGCGTTCCAGCGCCGGCAGGTCGAGGTGCTCGCCGTAGTCATGGCTGCGCTCGTTGTTGGCGTGAAGGCGCAGCGCGCCGGCCTGCATGCCAAGCCAGGCACGCGCGAGCGCATCCTCGATTGCTTCGCCGGTCGCGCCGTCGAACACGGGTGAGATGGCGCGGTAGCCAAGCTCGTGCACCGCCCAACCGAGGTGTGTCTCCAGCACCTGGCCGACGTTCATGCGGCTCGGCACGCCGATCGGGTTGAGCAGCACGTCGATGGGCGTGCCGTCCTCGAGATAGGGCATGTCTTCGGCGGGCAGGATGCGCGCGATGACGCCCTTGTTGCCGTGGCGACCCGCCATCTTGTCCCCGACCGCGACCTTGCGGCGCTGCGCGATCGATACGCGTACGAGCTGATTCACGCCGGCGGGCAGCTCGTCGTTCTCCTCGCGGGAGAAGACGCGCACCTCGATCACTTTGCCGCGCTCGCCGTGCGGGACACGCATCGACGTGTCCTTCACCTCG
>CAYQLM010000054.1:0-21619 GCA_964418365.1 uncultured Dehalococcoidia bacterium | reverse complement strand
GGCCTGCCGGAGCACCGCGAACAGCTCCGCAAAGTGATGAAAGAGTTCCTCGGGCTGGAGACGTAGCCACAGATAGACACAGATGGAGAATCAGTGAGTACGGTTCCAGGCCAGCAGATCGCCGAATACCCACATCAAGAGCTGACTGGACAAATCATCGCCGCAGCTTACGAAGTCTATCGAGAACTAGGTGGAGGATTCCTAGAGAAGGTCTACCAAAACGCTCTCATGCTGGCACTTAGGGCCCGAGGCCTTCTTGCCATCGTAGAGTCCGAGATAGCAGTTCGGTATAAGGACCAAGTCGTCGGCATGTACTACGCGGATATCTTCGTCGATGGCACCGTGATATGCGAGATAAAGGCGGTCCAGGCAATCAACGGTGTCCATCAGGCTCAACTGTTACACTACTTGAAAGCCACCGGAACGAAGGTAGGGCTACTTCTCAACTTCGGACCACGGCGAGTCGATGTAAAACGCCTGATCTTCTAGCCAATTCTGTGCCAATCTGCGCTCATCTGTGGCCAAATTCTGAACTGACTCCGTAGATGCCGTCGTTGAAGATGTCACTGGTCTCTGCCGTCATCTTCGACTACTACGAAACGCTCGCGCTGCTTCCGGCCGCGTCGCGCGAGCGCGTGTTCGACGAGCTTGCCCTGCGCCTCGGCGTCGAGCTGCCCCCTGGCGAGGCGTACCGCCACTGGCGTGAACGCACGACGCGTGACACCGCGCTCCGCTTGCGCAGCCACGATCGCCCGCCCCTCGACGGCGAGCGACCGCCCTTTATCTCCTTCCGAGAGGTGTGGCAGCACCGCTTCGACGAGCTGTTCCGCCATTGGGCCGTCGATGCGCCGCCGGAACTCGGTGTTGAAGCTTACAGGTCGGCGCACGCGGATGCCGTCTTGTACCCGGATGCGCTTCCTGTGGTCGGACTCCTTCGCGGCCGTTACCGGCTGGCAGTCCTCTCGGATGCAGACACCGATTTCCTTCAGCCAGGCATTGCTCGCCATGGCCTAGTCCTGGATGCCGTCGTCACCTCCGAGGAGGTAGGTGCCTACAAGCCGCACATCTCGCTGTTCCGAGAGGTGTGCGGTCGTCTGGGCGTGACTCCGTCGGAAGCTGTCTACATTGGTGACATTCCGTGGGCCGACGTTGCCGGAGCGCGCAACGCGGGTCTGCGCGCGGTCTGGATCAACCGCCACGGCGTCCGCTGGCCGGAAGATATCGAGCCGCCGGAGGCGCAGATCCGCTCGCTCACAGAACTGCCGGGTCTGCTGCCATAACGTTTGCGCAGGATCGCACTCGCTCCTCGTTCGCCATCTATGTCACCCTGTCCTCACCATGCCTGCTAACCACGAACGCTCGCGCAAGATCTTCGAGGCGTCGCAGCAGCTCATGCCGGGCGGCGTGAACAGCCCCGTGCGCGCCTTCCGCGCCGTCGGCGGCGAGCCCGTCGTCATCGCGTACGGGCGCGGGCCGCGCTTCTGGGATGTGGACGGCAACGAGTACATCGATTACGTCCTCTCGTGGGGGCCGCTCATTCTCGGCCACGCGCACCCGTCGATCGTCGAGATCATCCAGCGCGCGGCCGAGCGCGGCACGACGTTCGGCGCGCCGACCGAGCTCGAGCCGGAGCTCGCGCGTCTCGTCATCGACGCCGTGCCGTCGATCGATATGGTGCGTTTCGTCAACTCCGGCACGGAAGCGACGATGTCGGCGCTCCGCCTCGCGCGCGCGTACACCGGCCGCGACAAGATCGTGAAGTTCGAGGGCGGCTACCACGGCCACGCCGACGGCCTGCTCGTGAAGGCCGGCTCCGGCGTCGTGACGCTCGGCCTGCCGGACAGCCCCGGCGTGCCGAAGGCCTTCGCCGAGCAAACGCTCATCGCGCCGTACAACGACGCCGAGGCTGTGCGCGCGCTCTTCGAACGCTACGCGGACGAGGTCGCCTGCGTGATCGTCGAGCCCGTCGCGGCGAACATGGGCGTCGTCCCGCCCGCCGATGGCTTTCTCGAATCGCTGCGCGAGATCACGCGCGACGCGGGCGCGCTGCTCGTCTTCGACGAGGTGGTGACCGGCTTTCGGCTCGGCGTCGGCGGCGCGCAGGCGCGCTTTGGCATCGAGCCGGACCTGACGTGTTTAGGCAAAGTGATCGGCGGCGGGCTGCCCGTGGGCGCGTACGGCGGCCGGCGCGAGATCATGGAGCAGGTGGCGCCGCTGGGCCCTGTCTACCAGGCGGGCACGCTCTCCGGCAACCCGCTCGCGATGGCCGCCGGCATCATCACGCTCCGCACGCTCCACGGCGACGCGCCCTATCTCGTGCTCGATGACCTGGCGAGGCAGCTCACCGAAGGGCTGCTCGCGCTCGCGACGCGCGCGGAGATCGACGTGCAGCTCAATCGCGTTGGGTCGATGTTCACGCTCTTCTTCACCGATGCGCCAGTTACCGACTACGCCTCCGCCAAGCGCTCCGACACCGATCGCTATGCGCGATTCTTCCGCGCGCTGCTCGATCGCGGCGTGTACTTCCCGCCGTCGCAGTTCGAGGCGTGCATGCTCTCGCTGGCGCACCTCGACCGCGATATCACGCAGACGCTGGAGGCTGCGGAGGCCGCATTCGGAGAGCTCCGAACGTAGACGTAGAGGCGGCCTTCATGGCCGCCCGCAGCGTGGGCTTAGGACACAGCCTCGCGGGAGGTCTAAAGACCTCCCCTACATGTTTGTCGGGCCGAGCTTCAGCTCGGCCCATACGGAAGAATGACCGCGGCATCAGCCCAGACGCTGGAGGTCGCGGAGGCAGCGTTCGGCGATCTTCAAACGCAAATGTAGGGGCGGCCTTCATGGCCGCCCGCAGCGTGGGCTTAGGACACAGCCTCGCGGGAGGTCTAAAGACCTCCCCTACGTGGCTGGAAGTTCCGCGAAGAGCCTGACCCTTTTTGGCCGCCCGCCACGCTACGTCAGGCGAGACTTGCGTCCAACCAGCGCGTTACGGCCGGCACCGCCGTCGCCAGCGCGCGACCGCTGAGCACAAGCCCCCAGTGCGATGCTCCATCGATGTCAATGTGCTCAGCGGGCAACCACAGCCCGTCGTACTTGCGACGCGGCCACAGGCGATCTTCTGCGCCGGTGACGATCAGCAGTGGACAGGGCATCGATTCGACAACGATGCCGGCCTTGCGGTCGTCCCGCGCCAGCTGTGATTCCGGCCCGAGCGATGAGAGCGCGATCGCGCGCTCCTCGCGGTCGAGATCGGGCATGGCAGGTTGCTCGTCGGGATCGTCGCTCGTGATGCCGTAGAACTCCGGACCGAACACGCCGGGACGGAGCGGCACCGCACGGTCGCGTTCACGAGAAGGCATGCTCGGCGCCAGCGCGACGCACGCGGAGGCGGCGCCTGTCGCGGCGACCATGAGCGCGACCAGTCCGCCCATGCTCCAGCCGATTACGATGGGGCGCTCCTCGAGCTGTCTGATCGCTGCCCGGACGTCGTCCGCGTAGTCGGCCATGGGCGTCTGCGCCAGATCGACCGGCTTGCTCTTGTCATGGCCGCGCAGGTCGACCGCGTTCGACGCCCAGCCGCGCTGCGCCAGATCGCGCTGCCAGAGCGTCCACACAACGGCGGAGTTCGCGGCGCCGTGCACGAGGACGATCGGCGGGCGAGCTGGCGGCTCGTCGGGGAGCACGATGGTGACCGCGGTCATGTCTGCTAGTGGAGGAGCTCTCCTACGAGCGTCGTTACCGCTTTGCCGGCGATGCGCACGCGCTCGCCGCGAGGGCGCACACGCACGATGCCGCCGCGCGGCGAGGCCTGGTAGCCGAGCAGCTCGTCCTTGTTGAGCTTCGATTGCCAGTACGGGCCGAGCGCGCTCTGCGCCGATCCCGTCACCGGGTCTTCGTCTACACCCCAGCCGGGCGCGAAGAAGCGGCACACGTAGTCGAAGCCGTCCGTCGCCGCGCGGCTCGTCACAATCGCCCCGCGCACGGGGAGCGTCTTGAGCAATGAGAAGTTCGGCGCGAGCGCCCGCAGCGCTTCCTCCGACTCGAGCTCCACGAAGTAGTCGAAGCGTGTCTTGCCGCAGTAGCTCGCCGACGCCCCGAGCGCCTCGATCAGTCCCGGCGGGGCGTCCGTTGGCTCCGCAGGGGTCGCGGGGAAGTCCAGCTCGATCCAGTCGCCGTCGCGCGTCGCCGTCAGGAGACCGCTCTTCGAGTGAAAGCGCGCCGTCTCGGCGGGCGGCAGATGGCCGTCCTGCCAGAGCACGTGCGCGCTCGCCACGGTGGCGTGGCCGCAGAGATCGACCTCGGCAGTCGGGGTGAACCAGCGCAGGTCGTAGCTGCCGTCGTCGCGCCGGACGAGGAACGCTGTCTCGGAGAGGTTCATCTCCCGCGCGACGTGCTGCATCCACGTCTCGTCGCGGGGCGCGGGCAGCAGGCACACGGCCGCCGGGTTGCCGGCGAACGGCGTGTCAGTGAAGGCATCGACCTGAGTAATACGCAGCGACATATTGCTACGCACTGTAACAGGTGT
Organism: uncultured Dehalococcoidia bacterium; assembly: GCA_964418365.1. Classification (GTDB taxonomy): domain Bacteria; phylum Chloroflexota; class Dehalococcoidia; order DSTF01; family RBG-16-68-14; genus JBBDXS01. The sequence goes on along the minus strand of CAYQLM010000054.1, from coordinate 17,097 downwards.
GTTGGAGAATTACGCTAGCCACTGGTTGTAGGAGTCGAGACGCAAGTTCCTTCGGCCTCCACCCCGCTGCCGCCCTTCTCCTTCCCCGCCCCTCTCGCCTCAGGATGACATTTGGGCCGGCACGTGGCGCAGCTTCTCAGGGTTGCGTACGATGCGGAAGCTCGCGACGCGTCCGTCCGAGAAGCTCACTTCGGCGACGAAGTACACCACGCCGTCGATGTAGCTCACGAAGCCCGGCGCGCCGTTCACGCGCGCAACGCGGAACGACGTGTTCGGCGGCATGCGCTTCGCCAGGCCGATGAAAAAGCGCGCGATCTTCTCGGGCCCGCGGATCGGGTTGATCGCCGCGGGTACCACGCCGCCGCCGTCGGACCAGAGCATCACATCGTCCGACAGCAGCTCGATCAGCCCTTCCATGTCGCCGTTGGCTGACGCCGCGATGAAGCGCCGCGTGATCTGCTCGAGCTGTTCCGGCGACGGCTCGAAACGCCGGCCTCCCGCCGTGACGTGCTGGCGCGCGCGGTGCACCAGCTGGCGGCAGTTCGCCTCGTTCTTGTCGATGACGCGCGCGATCTCCGGATACTCGTAATCGAACACCTCGTGGAGCAGAAATGCCGCGCGTTCGACCGGCGACAGCCGTTCGAGCAGCACCAGGAAGGCCATCGAAAGTGAGTCGGCCAGCGCGAGATGTTCGTCGACCTCCGCCGTCTGCTCCGTCACGATCGGCTCCGGCAGCCAGGGGCCGATGTACTGCTCGCGCGTCTTCTTCGCCGAGCGGAGCTGGTCGATGCAGAGCCGCGTGATCACGGTCGAAAGGTAGGGCTTCGGCGCGCGCACGTCGTCGACGGGAGCGTCCTGCCAGCGCAGGAACGTCTCCTGCACCATGTCCTCCGCGTCCATCACGCTGCCCAGCATCCGGTACGCGATGGAGAAGAGGAGGGGGCGCTGCTCGCTGAACGTCGCGACGCGGTCCATAGGTCTTGACGCATCCACTTCATCTCACCGTAGGCGAGGCTTTCTAGCCTCGCCGCCAGCCGCCGTGCGCGCCGAGGCTGGAAAGCCCCGGCTACGTTTGGCCGGCGGCCTCATTATGCTACGCCTGCAGGCGCCTTGTCCCGAGCCGCCGTGATGCGCGGCTTCGCCAGGACCAGCTCTGCAGCGCGCTTTGCGCTCGCGAGCGCGGCGTCCGACAGCCAGCCCTCGGCGCCCACCCAGTCGCCCGCGACGTAGACGTTCGGCGCGTCCGGCACTTCCGGCCCGGGGCGGCCCGCAAGTCCGCGCTCGCCGGCGTGCACCGTCGCCTCGATCACGTTCATGTCCGGCAGGAAGCGCCGCTCGGCGAGCTCATCGCGCCAGCCGGGCTGCACGAGATCCATGCACGACTCGAGCTCGCGCTCGTGCGCCTTCGCGTCGTGGTCGTCCGGCGCCAGGTACTTCGCGACGTGGATCGTCGCGCCCCCGCTCTGCGGGGCCAGCTTGGCCACGCGCGTGTGCACCGAGAAGTAGAGTGGCTCATCAAGCCCGAAAGCGAAGCCGCGGTCGGATTGCGGTAGCTTCCGCAGCCCAACGTCGAGGCAGGCGGCGCGGACCGGCACCGCGTCGCGCGCCCACTGGCGCGCCGCCGCGCTATCGATCATGCTCGCGACAGTGCTTGGGCTCGCCGCGATCACCACCGCGTCCGCCGTCAGGGATCGACCGTCCTTGAGCCGAACCGCGCCGCCTTCGATCTTCTCGGCGGCGGCGTTCATTACGATGCGCGCGCCCGCGCGCTCGGCCGCTGCGCGCAGCCCTTCGACGAGGACCTGCCATCCGCCGTGGACGTAGAGCACGCCGCGGTTCGCGTACTGCAGCTGCATCGCCGCGATCTCTGCGGAGAGCTCGGGGTCGTTCGCGTACGTGGCGATGCGCGCCAGCGCCGTCGCCAGCTCGCGCGCCTCCGGCTGCTTCACGATCTGCTCCAGCCATTCGCGCACCGTGAGCTGCCGCAGCTTCTTTGGATCAAGCGTCGCGATGCGCACGAGGAGCCGCGTGACGGCGAGCTTCGCTCCCGCGCTCAGCTCACGCGTCGTGATGAAGGAGACGGGGCTCTGCGAGAGGTAGTGCAGCTCACCGTCGCGGATCGCGTACCCATTGTTCGACGGCACGCCGCCCGCGTACTCGACGCCCAACTCCCGATAGACCTTCGCGCCCGGGCCCTTGCGATAGACGGCGTGCGGCCCGAGGTTGAACTTGAATCCGCTGAGATCGGTCGTCATGCCGCGGCCGCCGAGTTGGCTCGATCGCTCGAGCGCCGTCACCGAGCGCCCCGCGCGCGCGATGTACGTCGCCGCGGCGAGCCCGGCCAAGCCTCCGCCTACCACAATGGCGTCGCTGTGCCTGTCCTGAGCGCTGTCTAAGGGTTCGTGCGTGCCGTTGTTCATGACACCCTCCTTCTTCATACAGGAGACGAGAAGACCGCGGGTTTTGTGACAAGGTCCTTCCTGTCACCCTGAGCCCTTCGACTCCGCTCAGGGTGAACTCCGCGACTCGTCCGCCTCAGGAGGAAGCATCTGGCCGCTTGAGACAACGGATTGCATGTGACGGCGCGTGCTTCGACAGGCTCAGCATGATCCTCAAGGCTCTGCATGTTCATCCTGAGCTTGTCGAAGGACGCGCGGCTATTGCCACCTGTCGAACCCTGGCCTATACTCTACCCGCACTCCATCCAGCAATTCGTGTATGTAGGTGATCATTATGAACGTATCCTGTCTTCAAGAGCACCTTGCCAAGGGGCTGGGCATCGTCGGCCGCGCCGTGGCGACGCGCAGCACGCTGCCCATCACCGCAAACGTCCTCATCGCGACCGAGGAGGGGCGCCTCAAGCTCGCCGCGACGAACCTCGAGATCGCGCTGAGCTGCTGGATCGGCGCTGAGGTCGAGGAAGAGGGCGCGATCACCGTGCCGTCGCGCCTTCTCGGGGACTTCGTGAACTCGCTGCCCAGCGAGAAGATCGAGCTCACGCTCGCGCCCCGGTCGCGCCAGCTCAAGCTCGCCTGTGCGCGCAACCAGGCGTCCATCGCCGGCGTCGACGCCGACGACTTCCCGCCCATCCCGTCGGTCGACGACGGCGGCGCGGTGCAGCTCGACCCCAAGGAGCTCCACCAAGCGATCGCGCAGGTGATCATCGCCGCGGCGACGGACGACTCGCGGCCGGTGCTGACCGGCGTCGATCTCGTGATGGAGGGCGATGAGCTGACGCTCGCCGCCGCCGATGGCTTCCGCCTGTCTGTGCGCAAGCTGACGCTGCCGAAGGCCGTCAAGGAGCGCACGGAGGTGATCATCCCGGCGCGCGCGCTCGGCGAGCTGAACCGGCTGCTGCCGGAGGAGACGGAGCCGATCACGCTCACGCTGAACGCCACGCGCACGCAGGCGCTCTTCCAGCTCAAGAACGTCGAGCTGGTGGCGCAGCTGATCCAGGGCACGTTTCCAAACTACGGCCAGCTCATCCCCGAGGACGTCTCGAGCCGCGCGACGGTGGACGCGGCGGAGTTCCTGCGCGAGACGCGTATCGCTTCGATCTTCGCCCGCGACGGCAGCGGCATCGTCCGGCTGCAGTTCCAGCCCGGCGAGGACGTCGCGCCCGGGCGCATGGTGATCTCCGCGCGCGCCGAAGAGGTCGGCGACAACATGGGCGAGCTCGACGCGACGATCGAGGGCGAGCCCGACAAGATCGCGTTCAACGGCCGCTATCTGCAGGACTTCCTGCAGGTCGTCGACGGCGGCCGCGTCGTGCTCGAGATGAACGGCCCCTCGCGCCAGGGCGTCCTCCGCCCCGTCGGCGACGAGCGCTTTGTCCACGTCCTCATGCCCATGGTGGTGCAGTGGTAGGCGGCGCTTAGATCTCCTCGCTTCGTTAGCAGCGACGAAGAGACTAACGCCCAGCCTTTCCGGCTGGTTGCTACTCGGCCCGCGAGGTATAGCGTCTTGACTCGTCAGAGATGCTCTCCTTAGGCTACTCCTATGCTTCGTAGAGTGGGTATTCTCCGAAAATCCATACCGTTCGTGGGCCTCGTCGTCCTTCTAGCAAGCTCATGTAGCAGCGGCATAGATCCCACAGCCCAAGAGATCAGCGACGATGAACTAATTGCAATGGTGTTCCGAGCGGACGAGATTCCGGGCCCCTATGGAAGTTACCCGCTTGTCGAAGGCATCTCGGGTTTCATAGACCGTGAGGACAGAGTGTCCTACGCAACCGATCCAGACGCCGAGCGGCAGGCGTTGGAGGAAGCCGGCTTCGTCAAAGGATATACGGAGCACTACGCGAACGATGTTGCGCTGCTAGGGGGAGGGGTATATGAGATCGGAACCGGTGTTAATGTCTATAGCAGTGCCGAAGGGGCGACGCGTGATCTGCAATACACAGCACGCAAGACCGAAGAGGCGACAACCTCAAGCGTCGAAGGTTTCACGATCGAAAGCGTTGAACCCTTCGAGGTGGGAGACATAGGGCAGGAGGCGGGGGGATACGTTGTCGTGGCCTCCCTGAAGATAGATGAGTTGCCTAGTGAGGTTGAACTTTACATTACGACCATCGCCTTTCGGCGGGGCAGGCTCGGCGGTGGAGTGTTCATCGAGCGGGCAAATCGAGAAGATTCAAGGGCGCAAGCAAGAGAACTCGCACACCTGCTCGACGCGCGTATCCTTGCTGTCCTCGGAGGGAAGATGGCGAACCGTTCGACGGCGACTCCCAAGCCGAAAGAGGTTGAGGCCGACCTGCTGTCGGTGGACGTGCTGCGGACTGGCTTCCAAGGCCAGCCGCACGTGGACAGCACGCTCCGTTCACGCCAGGGTTCAAGTCGGCCGGGCAAGGGTTCCTTATCCAAGCCTAGATAGGGGAACCCCACTACGGATCGCGGCCCGTACGGCCGAAACTGATCCAGCCTGTATGTTCCCGCCTTGGCGGAAGGAGGCCCTCCCGTGCGACGAATCCTGCTGCTCCTCGCTCCGCTCGCCATGCTGTCGTTTATCTGCAGCGGCAGCGGCACGTCCGATCTCAGCAAACGCGACCTCAACGACAGCGAGCTCATCGCCATGGCCCTCCCGCGCGAGGAGCTCGGCTCAGCGTACAGTGCCTTCACCGCCGACGAAGATAACGGGCTCCAGACGCTGGAAGACCGCGTCGCCGACGCGACGGACGAGGACGACGAGCGCGCCGACCTGCAGCGCGCCGGGTTCGCGAAGGCGTACGACCAGAACTACATCAGCCAGGACGCCGCCTTCGGCGGCAGCGAGGGCGTCTTCCTCGTCGGTACCAGCGTCGACCTGTACGGCGACGCCGCCGGCGCCCTGGTCGACTGGAACGATCAGCTCACCAACGACTTCCCGAACGAAGTAGGGAAGGCCGATGCCGACGGCGCGACGATCACGTCGTACGACGCCTATGAGACCCCGAACATCGCCGACGAGGCGGCCGGCCGCGTGCTCCACATCGACACGGGCGAAGACTCGGGCGGGCTCAAGTTCACCGCGACGATCGCCTACTTCCGCCGCGGGCGTATCGTCGCCGGCGTGGGGCTGGGCCGCCTCGACGACAAGAACGTGCAGGACGAGGTCGTCTCGATCGCGCAGCAGCTCGACAAGCGCATCGTCGGCGTCCTGAAAGGGAAGATCCGGCCCCGGGGGGAGCCGACGGTCGAGCCGACGCCCGGCCCGCTCGGCAGCCATTCGCCGACCGAAGCGCTCAACAGCTTCCGCGTCACCTACGAAACATCGATCGAGGGCGACACGAGCTTCACGCTGCGCTCGGAAGGGTCATTCCAGTTCCCCGACAGGTTTACCTGCAGCATCAGCGGCCTCGTCGGCGGCGTCACGATGGGCAAGGATGATCTCGTCATCATCGGCAACCGCGCCTGGCTCGATACCGGCAACGGGATGAACGAAGTGGACCAGTTCGACCCGGCCGTCATGGAGGACGTCGGCATCTGTCCCGCCTCGGCGGTCTTCTGGACGAACTTCGCCGACTTCTCGGACTTCCGGGCCTTTCCCGGCAGGGGGGAAGTCGTCGGCGGCACCGTTGCGAAGCACTACGCCGTGGACGAGTCGCTCCAGGCGGCGTCGGCGCTCGGCATCTCGGTGCCGGACTTCACGGGCGTGAAGATCAACGCCTTCGATATCTGGATCGCGGAGCAGGGCAACTGGCCGGTCGCGCTGCAGATGGACTTCTCCGGCGATACGCGGGCGCTCAGCCAGGCGCTGGGCTTCGAGGGAGAGACATCGGGCGGCCAGGGGCGCTTCACGCTGCACGTCGCGATCATTACGCCCAACGACCCGAATATCAATATCGAGCCGCCCGCGCCGCCGCACGCCTAGCGTTCGCGCTGCGTGGGGGCCTAGCTCTTACGTACCCCCTTGGCCCGCCGGCCCCGCACCGTGAACGCCAGCGCGGCGCCGATCGCGCCCAGCAGCGCGCTGACGATGAGCGCCCAGATCATGCGCGGGTGCCATGTGGCCCCGAGGAACTTGATCTCGACGTGCTGGAAGTTCGAGAGAAAGAACAAGAGCAGCACGCCGACCGCGATCATGACTCCCGCGATCTTGATCTGATCGAGGACGTCGCGCTCTTCGACGTGTTCTGCCGGAGTGGTCGTCGGGCGGGGTTCCTGCGACATCGTGCTCCTCCTGGTTGGCGCCTTAGGTGTATTATGCCTCGCCGCGGTCGACGATGCGATAGATCACCGAGCCCTGCGCGCAGAGCTTGCCCGCAGTATCGGTCACGCGCACGTCGCTGTAGACGATCTCCTTGCCTCGCTTGAGTACTCGGCCCTCCGCCAGGCAGTCTTGCGCCAGCACGCCGGAGAGGTAGTTCACCGTCATCCCGACCGTCGAGCCGAAGTAGCGCGGATTGCCGATCTCCGACGTCGTCCACGCTGCCATCGAACCCGTCGTATCGATGAGCGAGGCGATGGCGCCGCCGTGCAGCGCGTCGGCGGCTGTCGTGTTCTCCTTCTTGAAGGGTAGGCGCACCTTCACCCAGCCCTCGCCCGCCTCGACCAACTCCATCCCGAGCTGCAGCGAGAAGGGCATCACCTGCAGGATCTTCGCGACGCGCTGCCGCCCGCGTTCCAAGTCTGCTTCTGCCATACGGCGCTAGGATACCGACTTTTGTCACCCTGAGCGAAGCGAAGGGTCTGATCGCTCGAGAATGCGCCGCGGTTCGCGAGGGATCAGATTCCTCGCTGCGTTCGGAATGACAGATCTACATTTGGCCCTGCGCGCGCTACATGGCCGGTACCAGCGCGATGTGGATCGCTTCCTCGCCGGGGATCTCCCGCGCCAGGAGCTTCAGCGCCCGCTCCGCCTCCTCCAGCGGCAGCGTGTGCGTGTGCATCTTCTCGAGCGGGTACTTGCCCGACTCGATCAGCCGCACCGCCGGCTCGTAGGCAGGGAAGTCGACGCCGAAGACGCCCTTGATCGTCAGCTCCTTGCCGACGATGCGGTCGTTGTAGAAGTTTTCTACAGGCCGCTGGCCCTTCATGCCCGCGAGCACGATCGTCCCGCCGCGCCGCGCGAGGTCGATCGCCTGCGTGACCGGCTCGTTCGCGTACGCCGTCACGTCGACGACGACGTCGGCCAGCGCGCCGTCCGTGATCTCGCGGACGCGCCGCACGACGTCCTCGCGCTCGACATCGATCGTGTGGTGCGCGCCGAACTCGCGCGCGAGGGCCAGCTTGCGTTCGTCCGCGCTCAGTCCCGTCACGATGATGCACGATGCGCCTGCCTCGCGCGCGGCGATGACGCTGCCCAGCCCGCGCTGCCCCGGCCCGAGGATGACGATCGTGTCGCCGATCTTGGTGCCGGGCACCTGTTGCGCCCAGCGGATGCCCGCGCCGATCGGGTTGAACAGCGTCGCGATCTCGGGCGGTACCGACGGGTCGATCTTGTGCAGCACCGTGTGCGGATCGAGGTAGAGGTACTCGCTGTACGCACCCCACAGGCCCGGCGGCGTATCGAGTCCCAGGTAGCCGTAGCCGGAGAGCCCGCGCCGCCCGCTGCACAAACGGTACGCGCCGGCGCGACACTGGCGGCAGTAGCCGCACGGCAGCAGCGTTTCGACGCAGACGCGGTCGCCCGTCGCGACGCCCCAGCGCCGCGCAGCGACGTCACCCAGCTCGATGATCGTGCCGACGGGCTCGTGGCCGGGAATGAGCGGGAAGGGCAGGCCGGGCATCACGCCTGCGTACTGCTCGTAATCGGAGCCGCAGATGCCGCAGGCGTCGACGCGCAGCAGCCCCTCCTCCGGCCCGATGCGCTCCGGCAGCGGCAGCTCACGTAGCTCCAGCGCCCGCACGCCGGTCTGGACGACGGCCTTCGTGGTAGGAGGAACGGTCATGCGCTACCGTCGTACTCCCTCACTCCGAGCCGGCGCAAGTCCACATCGCGACCGAGAGATCGCCCCTCTCCCTCGCAGAGGGAGAGGGGCCGGGGGTGAGGGAGCAGCGCGTGGCCCCGGCGGGACGTTCTAGCAGCCCGTAAGGCTGTGCGCGCAGGCTGACGGCGCCGCGAGTGCCAGCAATGCGAAGCCCGCCGCGAGCAGGAGCACGCCCAGCGGCGCGCTCAGGCGCCGGCCCCAGGGCATGTTCTTCTCGATGGCCATGACCGCGCCCAGCCCGAGCATCCAGCCGATGTTCCCTGTCCCCACGGCTAACATGAGGAGCATCAGCGACCAGCAACAGCCTACGCAGAACAGTCCGTGGTGCAGTCCTAGCTTGAACGCCTCCGCGCGCTCGCGCCTGCCGTGCCAGTGCTCTGTGATGAAACTCAGAGGCGACCGGCACTTGTCTAGGCACATATACTTCAGCGGCGTGAATTGGTATACGCCCGCCAGCACAAGGACGGCAGCAGGGATCACTTGCGGGTTTGCTGCAAGCCAGCCGATATGGTCGACGCCGAGGTGGATGAAGCGGTCGCCGGTGTGCGCCACGACGCCGAAGGCGGACCAGACCGTCACGTACCCGGCGATGAGAAGCGCGGTCAGGCGTGAAGCGTCGGGGCGGCGGCGGACGAGGCGCTGGAACAGGTCGAACAGCGGGAGGCTCGTGGGCAGCATCATCGCCACGGTCATCGCCGTCCAGCCGAGGACGAAGAGCAGGGCGACGCCCGCGGCGTTGGCGTTCCCCGACAACTCCTGGCCGTGCAGCTCCTTGTGGCTGAGGTAGCCGGCATACGGAGAGCGGCCCCAAAGGATGAGGGCGAGCCAAGCCAGCACGATGAGCCCAACCAGGGTCGGGATGAAGTACCTGCGGGTATCTAAACGCGTCCAGAACATGGAACCACGCTGCTCACTCGATGCTGCCGAGGGCGTCGACGCGGGGCTTAGGCCTCGAAACGGAAGCTGCCCTGGATGGCATTGTGGCCCTGCAGGTCGATGTCCTTAAGGCCGTACTTCGAGCTCTTCCGCACGTACCGGGAGGCCTTGGCCACCCAGGCCGGCGCCCCGGGGATGGTCGTGAAGATGCTCTCATTGAGAGTAGTTACTTGGCCGGTGGGACCGCGGTACGGCTCCATCTCCGCTTCGGCGATCGAGCCGATCTTGATCGCGCCTTTGCCCTCCTGAATCTCATACGTAATCGGCACGCGCTCGACGGAGACGACTTCGCCGATGAGCTGGGCGACGTCCGCAACGGGGCCGCCCAACTTGCCGGACCAGACGTTGACCAAGGCCTCGTGCTGTTGGTCGTTCGCCCCATCGTCAACAAAGAGGGCGACCTTCCAGTTACCCTTGAGGACGTTCCCGGGAATGTGGACGAACAGTCCGAGCGTACGGCCCGAGACATCGGTGCCGTTCACGCTCCCCTTGTCGATGTGATAAGCGAATATAGAGTCGCAGGTGGGATTGTCCGGGTCTTCACCCACCCAGCAGGGACACAGTATGTTGCAAGTGCAGACCTCTAGGATGGTTCCTTCCAGCTTGTATGCCACCGTAGGGCTCCTTTCTGCTGCCGGTGTTGTCCAGAGAGGGTGGTGTTATTCGCTTTCCGACGTGAAATCGCTGTAGGTCGGGCAGCCCTATTCGCGCTGCGCCATCGCGAGGACCTCGTCTCGCGACGGGTTCAGCTTGTGGACTTCCTTCGCGTGCTGCTGCACCTGTCGGACAAGCTCGTCGTCGTTGTCGGCGCTCACGCTCCAGCCACACGGACACTTGATCGACTTGGCCATCGTCAGTCCTCCTTTCCGGCCCGTATAATAGCAACCGACAGATGGCTGCCTCTTGGCGTCCGTTTGGCAGAGAGTTGGAGCGATGTTGATACGCGTCTTTCTCGCGGGCCGCGTCAGCCTGGAGGTCGACAGCGAGGTCATCATCGGCGAGCGGGACTTCCGCGCGCGCCAAGAACGCCTCGCCTTCGCGTACCTCGTCCTCGGGCGCAGCCGGCCGGTCCCGCGGGACGAGCTGGCGGATGCGCTCTGGGGCGATGACCGGCCACCCGCCTGGCCGGGCGCGTTGAGCGCGGTAGTGAGCCGACTGCGGTCGCTCCTTGCCCGCGAGCGGCTGCCGAGCCTGGACGCCTCCATATCGGGAGGCTTCGGCCAGTACCAACTGCACCTGCCGGCTGGCGCGTGGGTCGATATCGAGGGGGCAGCGAAAGCGCTCGACGCGGCGGAAGGCGCGCTGCGCATGGGCGACGCACCGCGCGCCTTCGGGCCGAGCTGGCTGGCCTCAACGATCGCCGAGCGGCCATTCCTCTCGGACGTTGCGGGCCCATGGGTCGAACAGCAGCGGGCGCTCTTGCGGCGGACGTGGGTGCGCGCGCTGGAGTGCCTCGCCCGCCTCTGGCTGGTCTCCGGCGACGCCGCGCTGGCAGAAGACGCCGCGGTACGAGCGCTGACCGTCGAGCCGTTGCGGGAGAGCAGCTATCGCTTGCTGATGCAAGCTCACGCACTCGCGGGCAATCCGGCCGAGGCTGTGCGCGCATATCACGATCTTCGAGTTCGTCTCCTCAACGAGCTGGGGACCGACCCGTCCGACGAGACGGATGCTGTGTACATGAAGATGATCGGTTAGGGGAGAAGAGGACGTCTTGGTGAGCCATCAGTATCGATAAGAAGGGCAGCGCCCCGCGGCCTGCCTCGAGCGAAGCGGAGGCTCCCCCAACTTCACCAAACATCTCTGGGGCGGGCGAGTGGGAAGGATCACCGAACGATCCTACCCCCGCGGCAGCCCCAGCCCGCGGCCGGCGATGATGTTGCGCTGGATCTCGCTCGTGCCGGCGGCGACGGTGAGCCCGGCCGCGTTCAGGTAGAGCGACTCGATCGTGCCCCGCAGCGGCGCGTACGGCGACTCCGGCGCGAGCTGTCCGCCCAGCCCCAGCACGCGCATCCCCGCGTTCGCCAGCCGCTGCGCCAGCTCCGAGCCGTACATCTTTGATACCGACGCCTCGTAGTTCGGCACGATCTGCCTGCTCTGCATGTATGCCACTCGATACGACAGCAGCTTGCCCACCTCGAACTCGATCTTCAGCTCTGCGAGCGCGTGGCGGATCGGCGGCGACAAGAGCGACCGTTCCCTCGCGTAGCGCACCAGCTCCTCGTACGTGCGATAGCTGCCGATCACGCGCGCGATGCCTGAGCGCTCGAAGTCGAGCGTTGCTGTTGCGACGTACCAACCGCGGTTGATCTCGCCCAGCAGGCAATCGCGCGGCACGCGCACGTTGTCGAAGAAGACCTGGTTGAACTGGTGCCGGTCGAGCAGATCGACCAGGGGCCGCGTCGTGATGCCTGACGTTTTCATGTCGAGCAGGAAGAACGAGATGCCCTTGTGCTTCGGCGCGTCGGTATCCGTGCGCGCGAGCAGGATCATCCATTCGGCAGCGTGCGCGAAGCTGGTCCAGATCTTGCTGCCGTTGATCACGAAGTCGTCGCCGTCCTGGGTCGCGGCGGTCTGCAGCGACGCGAGGTCCGAGCCCGCCTCCGGCTCCGAGAACCCCTGGCACCAGATCGATTCGCCGCGCACGATGGGCGGCAGGAAGCGCTGTTTCTGCTCGTCCGTGCCGTAGAGCATGATCGTCGGCCCGACACGGTCGGCGCCCATGTAGAACGCCGGCGCGTCGTGGTAGGCGATCTCCTCGTTGTAGACGAGCTGCTGCATGTGGCTCGCGCCCAGGCCGCCCCACTCCTTCGGCCACGCCAGCGTCAGCCAGCCCTTCTTAGCCAGCTTCTTCACGAACGAGGTGTAGAAGGCCCAGTTCTGCCGCCCGTCGCCCGCGGGCCGTTCGCGTAGCTCCGTCTGCAGGAACGCGCGCACCTCGCCGCGGAAGGCTTCATCTTCCTGGGTGAATGCGAAGTCCATGGGCGTGAGGCTCCCTCACCCCTCCCCCTCTCCCTCAAAGAGGGAGAGGGGGAGAAGCGTTATTGTAAGAACGCGTTCGTGATCTGGCGCAACACGACGTCGAGACTTTGCTCGCACGCCTGGGCGGTTACGCGCAAGACACGAAGCCCCAGCTCTTCCAAGGCGGCCTGGCGATCGCGGTCGGTCGCAGCTTGCTGGTCGTGGATGCCACCGTCTATTTCGATCACGAGCCGCTCTCCAGGACAATAGAAGTCGACTATGTAGTGCCCGACTCTAGCTTGTCTGCGGAACTTGCGGCCCCCATGCCTTCTGGCGCGGAGTGCCTCCCATAGAAGCTGCTCGCTCGAAGTTTGGCGCTGCCTCAGCGCCTGGGCGGCGAGGGTCAGCTGCTGACGCGTCGCCGCGGATGCGGCTTGATGGGGGTATCGACCACCATATCCGCGGCCGGCGGCCACCCCTCTCCCTCTCTGAGGGAGAGGAGAAGGGGTGAGGGAGGCGGGCGCGCGACGCATTGCTACGAAGCGGCGACACCGACGCCGCGCAGCTGCGGCATCACCTTCGAGGCCATCAGCTCCATGCTGCGCGTCACCTTGTCGTGCGCAAGGCCGCCGATGCGCGTCCAGGCCAGGTACTCGTTCATGCCGCACAGCTCCGCCATCTCACCGATGCGCTGCACCACCTGGTCCGGGCTGCCGCACACCACCGCGCCGGCCGCGACCAATCGATCCCAATCCGCGAGATCGAGCAGATCGCGGATCTGCGCGTAGAACTCGTAGCCGGGCACGGGCGGCTGGCCCTTCGGCGGCGCGACGTACTTCTGGAACGTGCGCATGTACCACATCACGCCGTCCTGGAACTCCTTGAGCGCTTGCTGCGTCGTCTCCGCAACGTAGGTCATACTCAGCGCCGCGATCTGGTGCGCGGCCGGGTCGCGGCCGTGCGCGACGAGCGCTTCGCGGTACTGCTGGATCTGCGTCGCGCCGGTCTGCACGTTGAAGCCGAACACCGGCGCGCAGAGCAGGTTGAAGCCGTACCGGCCGCACAGCTCGAACGTGTCGTTCGAGAGCGACGCCATCCAGATTGGCGGGTGTGGCTGCTGCACCGGCTTCGGAAACACGGAGACGTTGTCGAACTTGTAAAACTCGCCGTCGTAACTGAACGACTCCTCCGTCCACGCCTTCTGCACGACCTCGACCGACTCGCGGAAGATGTCCTTCGACCGCGTTTGGTCGACGCCGTAGCCCTGGTACTCGTGCGGTTGGTACCCGCGGCCGATGCCGAGGTCGACGCGGCCGTTCGACAGGACGTCGAGAAACGCGTAGTCCTCCGCCACGCGCACGGGATGGTTCAGCGGCAGCACGACGACGCCCGTGCCCAGCCGGATCTTCTTCGTGCGCATCGCGAGGGCGGCCAGCGTGAGCGCCGGCGTGGCGCAGTGGCCGTACTCGCGGAAGTGGTGCTCGGCGGGCCACACCGAATCGAAGCTGTAGTCCTCGGCGCTGATCATGATGTCCATTTGCTCATCGATGATCTCGCGCTCGCTGCGGCCGGCCGGCCGCTCGAAGAGATGGAGCTGTCCGAATCGCATGCGATGTCGCCTCCTGAAGGGCGGGGCTATGCGGGGCGTGGTACCGCGCCGCCGAAGCGCTCGCGGATGATCGTCTCCGACTCGTTCACGATGTCGCGGAAGATCTGGGCGGCCGGCATAATGTTGTGAATGCCGCCCGACCCCTGGCCCGCGGGCAGGAACGTCCGCTCCACGTCGAAGATAGGCGTGCGGCCCATGTAGTCCATGACGTTGTTCTGGATCGAGACGCCGGCCTGCATCGGGAACGGCTGGATCTCGTCCGCCTTCTTCTCCCAGCCCTCGGCGTACGGGTTCCTAATCGTGCGCGCGGGCTTGCCCGTGTACGCGCGCGTGCGCATCGTCGAGTCGTCGTGCGCATCGACGATCGCCTGGCGGTAGCCTTGCGCCGCCTGCGACTCGTTTGAAGCGATGAACCGCGTGCCGATCACGGCACCTTGCGCTCCCAGCGCGAGGGACGCGACGACGCCCCGGCCGTCCACGATGCCCCCGGCGGCGAGCACCGGAATGTGCACGGCGTCCACGACCTGCGGGACCAGCGCCAGCGTACCGATTTCGCCCGTGTGGCCGCCCGCCTCGGTACCCTGCGCGACGACAACGTCCGCGCCGGCCTGCTCCGACTTCTGTGCGTGGCGCACCTTGCCGCACATCACGACGATCTTCATTCCGCGCGCATGCATCTCGTCGATGAACTCGCTGGGCACGGCGAGGCCGGCGACGAAGATCTTCACGTCCTCTTCGTAGATCACCTCAATCTGCGGCCGGATGCGATCGGGGTTCGGCGCCAGCAGGTCGACGGCGAAGGGCTTGTCGGTGCGGTCGCGCGTCTCGCGGATCTGGTCGCGCAGCTCGTCCGGGCCCATCGTCGCCGCGCCAATCACGCCGAGGCCGCCCGCCTCCGAGACCGCCGCGACCAGCGGTGCCGTCGAGACGCCGCCCATGCCGGCCAGGAAGATCGGATACTCGATGCCGAAGTAGTCGCAGATCGGTGTGTGCAGGAGGTTCGTCACGCTAGCCTCCGTAGAAGACGCCGCACTCGGCGAGCGTCAGCGGCTTCGCCTGGCGCCGCACGCCGGCGTTTGTCACCTCGCCGACGATCACCGCGTGATCGCCGCGCTCGACGATGTCCGTCACGCGGCCCTCGAACCAGGCCGCCGCATCGATGAGGACGGGCGCGCCCGATTCCAGCTTCTCATATTCATAGCCGTTTAGCTTGCTGCCCTCGAGTGTCGTCGGTTTGAAGAACGCAAACGCGACGTCCTTTTGGCCCGACTCGAGCACGCTCACCGCGAACTGGCCGTCGCCCTCCTTTAGATGAGTGAAAGCGTCGCTGTCGCGCTTAATGCCCATCGCGACCAGTGGCGGCTGGAACGACGCCTGCGTGAGCCAGTTGATCGCAGCGCCGTTGAGCGTGTCACCCTGGCGCGTGCCCAGCACGTACAGGCCGTAGCTGATCATCCGCAGCGCTGTCTTCTTCGCTTGTTCGTCCATCGTCTGTCCTTTGCGAGTCCGGTTCGGAGGGCGTGCAAATCGTATAGAAGGGGCCATAGCTTGTCAAGCAAAGCCTGCCGGTGGCGTATACTGATCGAAGAGAGCCAAAACGACCCTCGCCATGGAACAGCAGATCCACTTTTGCACGACAAGCGACGGCGTTAGCATCGCCTACGCAACGATCGGCTCCGGGCCGCCCCTCGTCTACGTCTGCGGCTGGCCGGGCCACCTCGCGATGGAGTGGGAGCAGCCCTTCGTCCGCGAGTTTCTGGAGGTGTTCGGCCAGCGCTTCACGCTCGTGCGCTATGACATGCGCGGCTCCGGACTCTCCGCCGGCGTAGATGCTGAGATCACGCCGAAGACGCTGACGCGAGACCTCGAGGCCGTCGTCGATGCCTTGGGTGAGCCGCAGGTCGCGCTGCTCAGCCTCGGCCTGCTCGCCGGGCCCATCTCGATCGACTATGCGGTGCATCACCCCGAGCGGGTGACGCGGCTCGTGTTGGTAGGGCCGCATCTTCGCGGCGGTGATCTCGCGACGAAGGAGCAGCAGGACGCGATGGTGGCCTTCCTTTCCGCCTTCGGCCAGATCGCAACGCCCGACTTCATGGACCCCAAGAGTCATGGGCTAGACGCCGATCTCGTGCGCGAGGCCGGCGTCATCCACCGGACGTCCTCGCCGCGCGAAGTGCAGGTGGCACTGCTGCGGGCCTTCTTCAACGCGGATGTGACGGACCTTGTCGGACAGCTCGATCTGCCGGTGCTTGTCATGCACGGCAGCCGCGACGTGCGCGTGCCGCTCGACAAGAGCCGGGAGCTGGCGGCGCGCGTCAAGGATGTGAAGTTCGTGCCCTACAACGGCGCCGGCTCGGCGCCTTGGGCCGACCGCGATGTCCTCCTGCCGGAGATCTTCCGCTTCCTGGGCGTGGCGCCCCCGGATCTTCCGCCGCAGCGCGCCGCGGCCGCTCAGCCGCACGACGAGCATGCGGCGGTGCACACTATTCTCTTCACCGACATTGCGGACTCGACCGGTCTCACGCAGCGCCTGGGCGACGCGAAGGCGCAGGAGCTGGTGCGTGCGCACGACACGATCGTCCGCGATGCGCTGGCGGCGCACGGCGGAATGGAGACCAAACACACCGGCGACGGCATCATGGCGTCGTTCCACTCCGCGTC
Source organism: uncultured Dehalococcoidia bacterium (assembly GCA_964418365.1). GTDB lineage: Bacteria > Chloroflexota > Dehalococcoidia > DSTF01 > RBG-16-68-14 > JBBDXS01. The sequence goes on along the minus strand of CAYQLM010000054.1, from coordinate 526 downwards.
CGGCGCGATCGAGTGCGCCGTGGCGATCCAGCGCGCCGTGGACGCGCGCGGCGACGGGCAGCTCCGTGTGCACGTGGGGCTGAACGCCGGCGAGCCCGTCTCGGAAGACCAGGACTTCTTCGGCACGTCCGTCCAGCTCGCCCGGCGGATCTGCGATCACTCCGCCGCCGGCGAGATCCTGGTCGCGGATGTCGTGCGACAGCTCGCTGCGGGCAAGGGCTTCTTATTCGCCGATCGCGGCGAAGCAGCCCTGCGCGGGTTCGAGGAGCCCGTGCGCGTGTACGAAGTCCGCTGGCGCGACTGACGGCATGACTGACGCCGCTGCCCTGCAAGACCTGATCCCCAACAATCACTGCTGGGGTTGCGGCCCTGATAATGAAGACGGCCTGCGCATCAAGAGCTACTGGTCCGGCGATGAGACCATCTGCACCTGGACGCCTGGACCGCCCTTCTTCGCCGGCCCGGAGCACGTGCTCAACGGTGGCATCATCGCCAGCATTATCGATTGCCATGCGGTGATCACCGC
>CAYQLM010000053.1:0-21686 GCA_964418365.1 uncultured Dehalococcoidia bacterium | reverse complement strand
TCGTCGCAGCGGTCGCAGTGGCCGACGCTGTGCGTGTACGGCTCCGTCTTCACAAGGAAGCCCTGCTGTTGCAGATCGCGCACGATGGCGTCGCGGCAGGCGAAGCGGTCCATGCCCGCGTAGGGGCCGGCTTCGTCGTTCATCGTGCCGTCGAGGTTCATCGCGGTGACGGTCGGCAGGTTGTGGCGCTGGCCGATCTCGAAGTCGACGGGATCGTGGCCGGGCGTGACCTTGAGCGCGCCGGTGCCGAACTCGCGCTCGATCGCCTCGTCGCCGACGATGACGATCTCGCGCCCGATGATCGGGAGGCGCGCCTTCTTGCCGATGAAGCGCCGATAACGCTCGTCGTCGGGATGCACCGCGATCGCCGTGTCGGCGACGATCGTCTCCGGCCGCGTCGTCGCGATCGTGATGTACTCGCCAGTGTTCTCGCCCGCGTCGTCGAGTAGCGGGTAGCGGACGTACCAGAGGAAGCCCTGCTCCTCCTGGTGATCGACCTCGAGATCGGAGAGCGCGGTGCCGCAGCGCGGGCACCAGTTGATCATCCGCTCACCGCGGTAGATCAGCCCGCGCCGGTAGAGCTCGTAGAAGACGGTGCGCACGGCGCGCTTCGGGCCTTCGTCCATCGTGAACGTCTCGCGCGACCAGTCCGCGGACGCGCCGAGGCGCTTGTGCTGATCGAAGATGCGCGCGCGGCTCTTGTTGACGAACTCCCACACGCGCTTGAGGAACTCCTCACGGCCGATGTCGAAGCGCGTCTTGCCTTCCTTCGCCAGGTCGCGCTCCATCAGCACGTGCACGGCGATCGCGGCGTGATCGATGCCGGGTAGCCAGAGCGTCGGTTCGCCGCGCATGCGGTGCCAGCGCACGAGGATGTCCTCGACGGTGTCCATCAGCGCATGGCCCAGGTGCAGCTCGCCGGTGAGGTTCGGCGGCGGCATGATGATGACGAAGGGATCTTTGCCGTTGTCGGCGGCGGGCTTGAAGTAGCCGGCGTCCTCCCACATGCGGTACAGGCGCTCCTCGACCGAGCGCGGGTCGTAGGCCTTGGGCATGTCGTTCTGTAGAGTCGTTTCGTCAGGCATAACCGTCCTCGTTTCTCGATACGTTCTCGATCGGGCCGGACAGATCTAAAGCTCTGTCCCTACGCGGTCATCTCTCCCTGTTCCCATATGCTCCATATGACTCGGCCCCGATGTGCTCGGGGCCGTCTGCGTTCCTGTCAGCGATCAACGGCCCTCAGCGATGGCGCGCTACTACCTCACCATCTACTACCACGGCAGCGTGTACATCTGCCGACGCGAGGTACTGCGCGCGACGGCGCGCGGCCGCCTCCAGCTCGGAGAGTTGGACGAGCGCGCGCCGCGTGTCGGACGCGACGCGGGCCGGATCGTTCTGCTGGACGCGGTACTTGAAGAGCCAGTACGTGAAGCCGCGCCATTCGCCGTACGATAGCTGATCGCCGGGCGGAAGCGCCCGCTCATCACGATACGCAGCGAGCAGCTCATCGCGGCCCTTGCCGTAGATGCGCTCGAAGACCTGCTGGTCGGTGTTGTCGCAGCGGTTCCAGACGAGCGATCGGTGCTCCTTCAGCACCTCCTCCTCGACCACAAGCTGGAGCGCCTCCTCGACTGAGACGCCATAGATGAAATTGAGGTGGGCCTTGTGTTTCGCCTCGCCGATCGCGTGCTTGAACTCCGTGTCGTCCAGCGGCCGCGGCGCGCGGCCATGGAAGAGCAGCGCGTCGCGCTCTTCGGCGGGAATGGCGCCGTCGAGCTCGGCGCAGAGGCGCTCGGCGAGCAGGAGCCAGTCGAACGCTTCGCCACCTATCAGGTACTGATACACACGGCCGTCCAGCGTCTCTTCGGACGCTTCCCACGCGGCGATTGCGGCCAGAAGCGCGTCGAACCAGTCGTCGCCGCGCTCGACCTGCTTGCGGAAACGCACGAGGGCTTTCGGCGCAGCCTCCTGCTTGTCAGGCGTCTTCGTCGCTGTGCGCCCCACTAGCCGGCGACCCCGTGGCACTTCTTGTACTTCTTCCCGCTGCCGCACGGACACGGGTCGTTGCGGCCCGTCTTGCGCTTGCCGGCGGCGACAGGCTGTCGCCGCTCTCTGTTGCCGTCGCCGGCCGCTGCGCCGTTCGCTGCGCTCGCTCCCGCCTGGGATGGCGTCGCGATGGGCGGCGGCTGCACCGGCCGCTGCACCAGCTCGACGTGGTAGATCTGGTGCGTGATCTGGTGGCGGATGTTGCCGAGGAGCTGGCCCCACATGTCGTGCGCTTCGCGCTTGTAGGCGACAAGCGGGTCGGTTTGGCCGTAGGCCTGCAGGCCGATGCCCTGGCGCATCTCGTCCATGGCGGTGAGATGCTCCACCCAGAGCGTATCGATGTTGCGCAGCATGAGGATGCGTTCCATCGCCCGCATCGTCTCCGAGCCGAGCCCTGCCTCGCGCTTTTCGTACGCCTCCTCCACAAACGTGACCAGGTTCTCCAGGATTTCGTTGCGGTTCAGCTCTTCCAGCGCCTTCACGCTGAACGTTGGCGGCAGCTTGACGATCGCGTTCACTTCGTTGAGCAGCGTTTCCAGGTCCCAGTCCTGCTCCTGCCGGTCCGGACAGTGGGCGTCGACGAGGATCGTGATGTCTTCGCGCACCATGTCCATGACGTTGCTCTTGAGATCGTCGCCGCGCAAGATCTTCTGGCGCTCCCGATAGATCACGTCGCGCTGCGTGTTCATCACATCGTCATAGTCGACCAAGTGCTTGCGAATATCGAAGTTGTGGCCCTCCACCTTGGTCTGGGAGGACTCGATCGCCTTGCCGACCATGCGGCTCTCGATGGGCATGTCCTCTTCGAGGCCAAGTTTGCCCAGCATGCCGCTGAGCCAGTCGGGTGCGAAGCGGCGCATGATGTCGTCTTCCAGCGAGACGAAGAAGCGCGAGCTGCCCGGGTCCCCCTGCCGGCCGGCGCGGCCGCGGAGCTGGTTATCGATGCGCCGCGCTTCATGCCGTTCGGTGCCGCAGATGTGCAGCCCGCCGGCCTCGACGACGGCATCGTGCTCCCGCTGCCAGTCTTCCATGTCGCGGCCTTCGGTCTTGCCGCCGAGGATGATGTCGGTGCCCCGGCCGGCCATGTTCGTGGCGATCGTGGCCGCGCCGAGGCGCCCCGCTTCCGCGACGATCTGCGCTTCTCGCTCGTGCTGCTTCGCATTCAGGACGTTGTGCTTGAGACCCTTGCGCGTGAGCAGCTCCGACAGGTACTCGGACTTCTCGATCGAGACCGTGCCGACGAGAACGGGCCGGCCCTCTTCGTGCAGCTCCTCGATCTCTTCCACCACGGCGTCGAACTTTGCGCGCTCGGTGCGGTAGATGAGGTCGGTGTAGTCCTCGCGCACCATATCGAGGTGCGTTGGAATGATGACGACGTCGAGCTTGTAAATCTTGTAGAACTCCTCGGCTTCGGTGACGGCGGTACCCGTCATGCCGGCGAGCTTGTCGTACAGACGGAAGTAGTTCTGGAGCGTGATCGTGGCGTAGGTGAGCGTCTCCTCGCGGATCTTGACGCCTTCCTTCGCCTCGACGGCCTGGTGCAGGCCATCCGACCAGCGCCGGCCCGGCATGAGCCGGCCGGTGAACTCATCGACGATGATCACTTCGCCATCCTTAACGACGTAGTCGCGGTCGATCCTGTAGAGCGCGTTTGCCTTGAGCGCGGCCTCCAGATAGCGCGTCAGACGATAGTTCTCCGGCGCGTAGATGTTGTCGACGCCAAGCATCTTCTCGACTTTGCTGTTGCCCTCTTCCGTGAGGCTCACCGAGCGCTGCTTTTCGTCGATTGTGTAGTCGGCCTCTCCCTGCAGGCGCGGGACGAGCCGGGCGAACGTGCTGTAGACCGACGTGCTCTCCTGCGCCGGGCCGCTGATGATGAGCGGCGTGCGGGCCTCGTCGATGAGGATGTTGTCGACCTCGTCGACGATCGCAAAGTGCAGCTCGCGCTGGACGCACGCCGCGAGCTCGCCGGCCATGTTGTCACGCAGGTAATCGAAGCCGAACTCATGGTTGGTGCCATACGTGATGTCGGCGGCATAGGCCTCGGCGCGGGTGCATGGCACCAGGTGGTCCTGGTTGAGCTGATCGCTCACCTTCTCGCGCGAGTACAAGAACGCCGCGTCATGCTGAAGCACAGCCAGCGTCAGGCCAAGAGAGTCGTAGATCGGGCCCATCCACTGCGCGTCTCGTTTCGCCAGGTAATCGTTTACCGTGATGAGGTGCGCGCCGCGGCCCTCGAGCGCGTTCAGGTAGAGCGGTAGCGTGGCGACGAGCGTCTTGCCTTCGCCGGTCTTCATCTCCGCGATCTTGCCCTGGTGCAGCACCTTGCCGCCGAGGAGCTGCACATCAAAGTGGCGCAGGCCGATGTTGCGCCGCGAGGACTCGCGCACGCAGGCGAACGCCTCAGGGAGGATGTCGTCCAGCTTCTCGCCATCGGCGAGACGCGCGCGGAACCCATCGGTCTTGGCGAGGAGCGCTTCGTCCGAAAGCTCCTGCAGCTCGCCTTCGAGCTCGTTGATCCCGTCAACGATGGGCGAGAGCTTCCTGATCTCGCCTTCGTTTGAGTCACCCAGGACGCCGGATAGGAACTTGAACACTTGGTTAACCCTCCGGCTCTTGGAACAGCTCGCCCACGGAGCGCCCGGTGTGGATGCGCGCGATCGCTTCACCGATGAGAGGGGCGATGCTGAGCACGGTAATCTTGTCGAGCTGCTTCTCCGGCGGCAGCGGGATAGTGTCGGTTGCCACCAGCTCCTCGATGACGCTCCCGGCGATGCGCTCCGTCGCCTTTCCCGACAGGATCGCGTGCGTCACGCCCGCGTAGACGGCGGTGGCGCCCTTCTCGCGCAGCAGCGCCGCGCCTTCCACCATCGTACCGCCGCTCAGGATCTCATCGTCGATCATGATCGCCTGACAGCCTCGCACCTCGCCGATCACGTTCAGCGCTTCGACTTGCTCGTCGTTCGCGACGCGGCGCTTCTCGATGATCGCCAGCGGCACCTTGAGCGACTGGGCGACGTTGCGCGCGCGCTTCGACGCTCCCTCGTCGGCGGCGACGACGACCGCGTTCGAGAGCTGCTTCTCCCTAAAGTATCGGCTGAGCACGTAAAGGGCGGTGAGCTCGTCCACGGGGACGTTGAAGAAGCCCTGGATCTGGCCGGCGTGCAGGTCGACGGTGATCACCCGGTCGGCGCCGGCCGTCTCGATCATGTTGGCCAGCAGGCGAGCGGTGATCGGCACGCGCGGCTGGTCCTTCTTGTCGCTGCGGCCGTAGGCGTAGTAGGGCACCACGGCGGTGATGCGGCCGGCAGAGGCGCGCTTCATCGCGTCGATCATGATCAGCAGCTCCATGATGCTGGTATTGACCGGCGTGCTCATGGGCTGGACGATGAAGACGTCGCGCTGGCGGACGTTCTCCCCCACCTTCACGAAGATGTTCTCGTTGCTGAACTGGAACACCTCGCACTCGCCCAGGGGCGCCTCCAGATAGCAGCCGATGGAGCGCGCTAGCTCCGGGTGCGCATTGCCGGTGAAGATCTTCAGTTCGTCGCCGATCGTCGCTGTCTCCATGGCCCTCCTCCGGCTTCATGCCGGACGACCTCTCGCCGAGACGAAGACGAGCCGGACGAGGACCAGAGGTCCTACCACCGGCCCGCGTCCCGCGCCTCGAGCGTATCTGGCAGACCGTAGAAACTATACCACAGTGACCCCGCTCAATTCGAGTCTGGGAGAGGCTCCGCCAGGTTCAGTTCGGGTTGAAGTACTCATAGACGGCACGCGAGAGCCCGGCGATCTCCGAGTCGGCGTCCGCGTCGTAGCCGAGGTCACTCAGCACCACGATGACGTAGGTGGCGTTCGGCGAGTAGGCGATGCCCGCGTCGTTCGTTGCGTTGTCCCAACTGCCCGTCTTGTGGGCGATACGGGTGCCCGGCGGCAGCAGTGCGGGGATCCTGCTATCGAGCGTTTCCGAGGCGAGGAGCGCGAGCATCTCATCGCTCGCTTCGGGGCTGACCGCCTGATGGCGGGCGATCGCCTCCAGGACGAGCTCCATGCCGTTTGCGGTTGTGTAGACATCGCCGCCGTTCTGCACGCCGGACACGGCGAGCCCGAACTGGCGCAACATGTTGTTGGTGTTTGCGGTGCCGACGCGCTCCAGCATCATGTTCGCCGCGACGTTGTCGCTGACGCGCATCATCGCCTGCAGCGCCTCCTCCGCCGTCACGTGCGAGCAGAGCGCCACTTCATCGGGGTTGAGGCTGAGGCCGGCGTAGTAGTCGGAGACGACGTATTGTTCGTCGGGGCTGAGGAGCCCTCCCGCCTCCTGCTGGAACGCCTCCACCATGACCCAGACCTTAAAGAGGCTGGCCGCATAGTACACGCCGCCGGGATTGATCGCGGCGCCGGCGCCGTCGTCGAGGCGCTTCACGACGACGCCGTAGTGATCGATGTCCTGACCGAGCGCATTGCGGATGACCGTCTCCAACGCCGGATCCGAAACAAGCGGGACGGGCTCGTATCGAGCGATCGGTTGCGGCACTCCGGTGGGCCGCAGGTGGATCGTCTGACCCGGGCTCACCGCATACGGAACGCCGTCCGGATACGGGTCGGGGCACCGATCCGGAAGTGTCGCCGCGCCAGCGGTCGGGCCGGGAGCCGGCGTGAGCGTCCGGGTTGGAGCGAACGTTGTGGTCGCCGTCGGCGTCGAGGTCATCGGCGGCGGCGAAGGTGCGGCGGCGGGGTGTTGCGTGGAAGCGCTCACGCTGCAGGCGAAGATGCCAATCAGGATGACCGCGCTGAGAGCCGTGAGTGCCGCCACTCGATCGAGCGGAGAGGGAATTCTCACGACGCTTCGGTGCGGCTGCGCTTCCAATCGAGCAGCGTGCGTCGCAGCAGCGTCATCGCCGTGGTCACGGCGCGTCGCCTCACGGCTTCCCTGCCCTGCGCGAACTGGTAGCTGATGCTCTGTGGCTGATGCAGCTCGTCGGCGAGGCCGATGTGCACCGTGCCCGGCGGCTTGCCGTCCTGCGGATCAGGCCCGGCGACGCCGGTGATGCCGATGCCGATGTCGGCGCCGATGCGGTCACGCGCGGCGCGCGCCATCGCCATCGCGCATTCGGCGCTGATCACGCCATGCTCCTCGATGACCTCGCGCGGGACGCCCCAGGCGATCTTCGTCTCGGTGGCGTAGGACACGAGGCCGCCGCGAAAGTAGGCGGAGCTGCCGGGCACGTTTGTGATGGTGTTCGCCAGCAGACCGCCGGTGCACGACTCCATCGTTGCGAGCGTCAGCGCCAACGCTTCCAATAGCTTACCGACGACTTCCTCCAGCGTATCGTCATCGGTGCCCCAAATGACATCTCCTAACAGCCGTCGAATTTCATTCTCGACGGGTTGTATGAGCTCCTGTGCCTCGGCCTTCGTCGGCGACTTGGCGGCGATCCGCAGATGCACGCCGTCGGCGCGAGCGTAGACGCCGATGCTGGGGTTCGTCGATTTGAGAAGCGGGCTGACGATCTCATCGATATGCCCCTCACCCAAGCCGAGCGTCTTCAGCGTACGGCTGACGAGCACCGTCCGCTGGCCCTCGATGCGACGCTCCAGCTCCGGCGCGACTTCCTTCTCCCACATCCGCTCCATTTCGGAGGGCGGGCCGGGCATGGCGATAATCATCTTGCCGTCACGCTCCACCCACCAGCCGGGCGCGGTCCCGCGCGGGTTGGGAATCGCGCGCGCCGATGGGATGAGAGCCGCCTGCTTCACGTTGCGCTCGGGCATCGTGACGCCGCGCCGCGCGAAGAAGTCGCGCAACTGGCGTTCGAGCCCGGGGTCCACGGCGGGCTCTTCTCCCAGCACCTGAGCGATCGCCTCGCGGGTGAGGTCATCCTCGGTTGGGCCGAGGCCGCCCGTGGTCAGGACTACGTCGGAGCGTTCCCAGGCCTGTTCGATGACCTCGCTGAGGCGGCCCAAGTTATCGCCGACCTTGGCCGCATAGAAGAGATCGATGCCTAAAGCCGGCAGCTTCGAACTAATGTACTGGGCGTTCGTATCCAGGATCTCGCCCAAGAGCAGCTCGGTGCCGATGGAGATGAGTTCAGCCTTCATGGGGCGCTGGCAGCATAGGGAACGCTCTTAGGGCGGTCAAGCTGCCCCGATTAGCGCTCCTGTCAAGAGGGCGCCTGGATTCCGATACTACCTATAGGTATGGCACAGAGGGCGCATAGCTTTAGCCGGCTCAAAGCCGTGCGGAGGGAGCAGACGCCCCAGGCGCTCGCGCGCCTGGTGGTCATCACGCTCTTCGTCGGCCTGTGGGCGGTGCTTTGGGTGGCGCGCATCCCGATGCCACTTCCCTTCCTCATCGCGCTCCTGTTAGAGACAGCGTTCTTCCTCGCATACTGGCGCGTCGTGTTCTTCCTGCCGAGCGTGCGGCTGGTCTCCGCCGCACAGTACGTCATGCTGGCGGGGGAGATCGTCTTCCACACGACGATGGTCTACTTCCTGGGCGGCATCTCATGGATGGGCACGTTCGCATACTGCTTTGGGCTCATCTTCACCAACGCCTTCCTCGATCTGCGCCGGGGCATGATCTACACGAGCCTCGCCTGCTCGGCGTTCGCGGCGCTCGTCCTGCTGGAAGCGAACGGCGTCGTTCCGCACTACGTGTACCTGGACCAGGGCCCGCTGCGCTACACCGATCCACGCTTCGTCACCACGTCGCTGGTCGGCGGCGTAGGAGTCTTCTTTAGCATCTACCTCTGGTCCAGCTGGGTGGGCCACCAGCTGCGCCGCGAGCGCGACGCCGCCGTGCAGGCCCAGGAGGAGCTGCTGCAGGCACGGGTCGACCTGCTGCGCGCGAACGAAGATCTGGAGGCGCGCGTGCACGCCCGCACAGCGGAACTCGAAACGGCGAACGCCGCCCTCAGCGAAAGCCAGCAGCAGCTCCGCCTGGTGCTGGAGACCTGCCCGGACCTGATCTCCATCCAAGAGCCGAACGGGCCCTATCGATTCGCCAACTCAGCGCACAAGGCGATACTTGGCTATGAGCCGTCGGAGCTTGTTGCTGGAGCCGTGACCAATCTGCTCCATCCGGACGACTTGGAGCTGGCTCGCGAGCGCTTCCGCCACATGATCGCCGATCGGCAGCCCGCGGGAGCGACGCTCCGTTTCCGCCACGCGGACGGACACTGGGTAACACTGGAAGCCAACGGCCAGGTCTTGGTCGACCCGGCCGGGGAAGTGACAGGCGTGGTCCTCGTGTCTCGAGACGTCACAGAGCGCGCCCGCGCCGCCGAAGCCGTGCGCGAGAGAGAGGCGACACTCAAGGCCACCATCGAGTCGACGGCCGACGGCATCTTGGTCGTCGACCGGAACGGCAAGGTCGCCCACGCGAACGAGCGCTTCGCGGAGATGTGGAACATCCCGGCAACGCTCCTCGAGACGCGCGACGATGACAAACTGCTTGAGTTCGTACTGAACCAGCTGTGCGATCCGGCGGCGTTCCTCGCCAAAGTGCGCGAGCTATACCAGTCGGCACAGGAGAGCTTGGAAGAGCTGTCGTTCAAGGACGGCCGCGTCTTCGAACGGTATTCTCGCCCGCTCGTGATGGATGGAGAAATCAACGGCCGTGTGTGGAGCTTCCGCGACGTGACGGAGCGAAAACGCGCAGAGGAAGCGCTCAACGAGCAGGCGCGACGCGATCCGCTCACCGGTCTGCTCAACCGGCGCGCCGGCATCGCCGCGGTGGAGGCGCGCCTCGATCACGCGAAACACGAAGGCCGCTCGATCGCCGTGCTGATCCTCGATCTCGATCGGTTCAAGCTCATCAACGACCGCTACAGTCACGAGACAGGCGATAGCGCGTTGCGGCGCTTCGCGGACGTCATGACGGAGCTCACGGGTGAGCGCGGAGTCGTCTGCCGTCTCGGCGGAGACGAGTTTGAGATAGCGCTCGACGGCGTTGGGCTGAAGGGGGCGCTTCGCTTTGCTGAACGTCTGCGCAGCGCGCTCGAGCGATCGCTGAAGGAGCGATCGAGCTCACTGCCACCCTTCACGGCGAGCATCGGTGTGGCCTGCTGTCCCGAAGACGGCGCCGCGAACGCCGATCTCGCGCGCCGCGCGGACGAGGCGATGTACGCTGCGAAGGCCGGCGGCGGCGACACCGTCTGCGCCTGGCGGGAGCTCGGCACCCGGCAGGCCGCTTAGTCTACGTCGCGCGCAACCAGAGGGAGCCATCCGCCCGCCGCCTCAGCCGCGGCGCCACCGCGAAGACATCGCGCCGGGCGCAGAACTTCACGTCTCGGCCGAGGCCAAGCGCATCGAGCGCCCGGCCATGCTCCGCGTCGCGCAGGGCCGGCAGGGCACGCCCGCGATAGGAGCGGTAGATCCGCTGGGCAGCCCGCGCGCCATCTCCGAGCGAAAGCTCGCGGCCGCGGGCGATTACGCCCTCGACCAGCGCCCCCGCCGCGAATGCGTCCTCGAGACTGAAGCGACGCCCGCGGCCTTCACCTGCGCAGAGCATCGTTATGTCCACGCGCTTGGCGGAAGCCAGCTTCAGCGCCGCATCTGCGACCGCCGACGCGTTTAGCAGCGCGCCAACGAGCACGACAGGGCATTCGGCGGCGCGTGCCAGGGCAGGCGTGCCGTTCGTCGTGGTCAGCACCGCACGCCGGCCGCTGAGGTCTAGGCGATCGAACTCGGCGGGCGAGTTTCCGTAGTCGAAGCCGCGGGGTGGGACGCCGCCGGCCTCGCCGCAGAGGAGCATCCCTCGATGCGCCTTCGCCGCGCGGCGCGCCTCAGAGGGTGTGGCCACAACGAGTGCCTCGCGCAGGCCTCGGCCGAACATGCTGGCGACCGTCGAGCTGAGCCGGAGGACATCGATGACGACACAGAGCGTCCGTGCTGGCTCCTGCAGGAGCGCGGGCACGAAGGCAACGTCTACTCGAGGCTTGAATCCGAGGCGTGACCTTGATTCCACTTCTGGGCAAGGATACCATCGGGACGGGCCGCAAGGCCGGTGCCGCATGAGCTTTCGCGAAAAGCTGGCGCACGCTGCAGAGGTCAACCGCACGCTGCTCTGTGTCGGTCTCGACCCTGATCCCGCCCGCGTCCCACCCGAAGAGACGGCAGCCTTTCTCATCTCCATCGTTAGCGCGACGAGCGACCTCGTCTGCGCGTACAAGCCAAACCTGGCCTTCTACGAACAGCTCGGCGAGACGGGCTATGCGGCTCTGCGAGCGGTCCTCGCCTCGATACCCAAGGACATCCCGGTCATCGCGGACGCCAAGCGGGGTGATGTCGCACATACGGCGGAGGCATACGCGCGCGCGATCTTCGACGAGCTGGGGTTCGATGCCGCCACGGTCAATCCCTACCTGGGCGGCGATTCCGTCGAGCCGTTCGTATCGCGCGCCGACCGCGGCGTGTTCATCGTGTGCCGCACGTCGAATCCCGGTGCGCGTGACTTGCAAGACCTCCGCGTGGAGCAAGGAGCCGAAACGCGGCCGCTCTATCAGGCGGTAGCTGAGCTGGCGAAGGGATGGAACCGCCACGGCAACGTCGGGCTTGTCGTGGGCGCCACCTACCCGGACGAGATGCGGGAGCTGCGATCGATGTGTCCCGAGATGCCCTTCCTGGTGCCCGGAGTCGGCGCGCAGCAGGGCGAGCTCGAACGCTCGCTACAGGCGGGGCTGGACGCGCGCGGGGCCGGGATGGTGATCAGCCCCGCTCGGTCCGTGCTCTACGGCGCCGGCGGGGCAAACAGCTCAGAGGCGGCGCGGCGCGTGGCGGAAGGCTTGCGAGACACCATCGAGCAGCACCGACTGGCGGCGCAGACAGGCTGGCCTCGCTGATGCCACAGGAGTTCCGCATGGGCGACGTGGTGCGCCTCCGCAAGCCACACCCTTGTGGCGGTCTCGACTGGGAGGTGACCCGCCTGGGCGCCGACATCGGCCTGCGCTGCATAACGTGCCGGCGCAGGGTGCTGCTGGAACGTGGCGTCGTCGCGCGGCGCATGAAGTCGTTCGTCAGCCGCGGCGAACCGACCGATCCTGAAAAGGAACGCGCGATTTTTGAGCGCACGGGCTAGCGCCATGACAACGGGAGGCGTCGCGGGCAGCCGGGCACGTCGCTGGCGCTGGGAAGCGCTTACGGGCGGCGGCGCGCTGCTCCAGGAAGACAGCTTTCGGCGGCTCTGGCTGGGCCGCGTGTGCTCGCACACCGCGCTAAACGCCATCCTTTACACGCTGCTCATCCTCGCTGTCGGCGACAGCAGCTCGAGTATCAAGAGCGCGCTCTTCATCTCCGCGTATCTGCTGCCGACAGCCACTCTGGGGACGATCTCCGGCGTGCTCGTCGACCGTCTGCCGAAGAACCTGGTGCTTGCAGCGGTAAACGCGCTGCGGTTTGGGCTCATGCTGGTTCTGCTGATGTCGAGCACGAGTCTCTGGACCGTGTACGGCGTCGCGCTGCTCGTCGCGACGACATCACAGTTCGCCTCGCCGGCGGAAGCGGCGGCCGTGCCGCACATCGTCGCGCCGGAGCAGCTCACGGCGGCGAACACGGCCAACAACTTCGGCGGCCTCATCACGCAGATCGTCGGGTTCGCCGTGCTCGCGCCCTTCTTCTTGAATACCGTGGGCCCCCGGCCGCTCTTCTTGCTCGCCGCCGTCCTCTTCGCGGTCGCGTCGTTGTTCTTCCTGCTGATCCAGCACGCCGGCGTGGACGACATCGATCTGGATGATGCCGTCGATGCGGTACGGAACGTCCGCCACGAGTTCGCGCACGCGTGGGAGACGCTGCAGCGCGACGTAGGCGCCTACATGAGCGTAGTGATCGTCGTGCTGGCCAGCACGGCCTCGCTCGTCGCGGTCACGCTCATGCCGCGCTTCGTTCACGAGGTGCTGGGCGTCCCCGTCCGGAATGCCATCTACGTCTTCCTGCCCGCAGCGATCGGTATCTTCGCGGGGCTGCGCCTGGTGCACATGCTGGAACGACGGCTGCCCAAAGGCTGGATTGTCGGCGCGGGGTTCGGTTTGCTCGTCGCATCCTTCATGTGCCTTGCGTTCACGAAAGCGTTCGGAGGCGTCTTCCAGGGCTTCGGCCTGGACCCAACGCCCGCGCGTATCGCTACGACGGTTATCTTCTCAACCAGCGCGGCGTTCTCATTCTCCATGGTCGGCGTGGCGAGCCGCTCGCTCGTGAATGAACGCACGCCGATGCAGATCCAGGGCCGCGTGTTTGCCGCGCAGATCGTGTTGACGAATCTCGCATCGATCCCGCCCATCCTGCTCGCTGGCTTGTTGTCCGAAGCGTTCGGCGTCGAAGCGGTACTCGGCGCAACGACGATCGTGCTGGCGACGGTCGCGCTGTGGACAGCGGCTCAGGCCCGCTCCCGCGAGTTGCTGAGGAGCCAGCATGCTTAGGCCGGTCGAGGTGACGGCTGGCAGACACGCCGAGCGGATGCCGCCCGTCCTGGCGAACCGCAACTTCCTGTACCTCTGGCTGGCACAGATCATCTCGCAAACGGCGCAGAACGCAATCCTGTTCGGCCTCATCGTCATCGTGCTGGCGCGCACGAGCTCGACGACGAGCACCAGTGTGGTCGTGCTGTCGTTCGTCGTGCCCACGATCGCATTCGGCGTGATCTCAGGCGTTCTCGTCGACCGCTGGAGTAAGCGACGGCTGCTGATTCTGACCAACATCGGCCGCGCGGTGGCGTCGATCTGCTACTTCTTCGCACGTGACTACGTCTTCCTGCTCTACGGCATCACGATCGTCTTCTCCAGCTTTAGCCAGCTCTTCACGACCAGCAACGCCGCATCCGTGCCGTACATGGTGCCGAGAAAGCAGCTCATTTCAGCGAACAGCTTGTTCAGCGGTGGCTTCACAATCGCCCAGATCGCGGGGCTCATCGTCCTCTCGCCGATCCTGCTCTCGATAGGCGGGGCACCGGCCCTGTTTGCGACGGCGACCGTCGCGTTTCTGGCAGCGGCGCTGCTGACGCGCCTGCTGCCCTACATCGGGCATGAAGGCGAGGAAGAGGGCGAGCGCCTCTTCCCGGGCATACAGGAGCTGCGCGGCGCGTTCGCGGAGTTCAAGGATGCGCTGGGTGTGCTGCGTCAGGACTCCCAGTCCACGCTTGCAATGGCACACATCGCCGTGAGCAGCACACTGATCCTGCTGTTTGCGATCATGGTGCCGCGATACATGCAAGCGATCTTAAAAGTGGACCCCAAGAGCGCGGTGACCGTCTTCGCGCCGGTTGCCTTCGGCGCCCTGATCGGCCTGCGCGCGGTCCCGTGGGTCGTCGCGCGGCTCGGCAAGACGCGCACGGTGGCGCTCGGCATGTTCGGCATCGCTCTGTGTCTGCTGGGCATCGGCCTGGTCGAAGTCCTCGCGAGCGCGCTCCACCACACGCGGAACTTCAACCCATTTGAGAACGGCAGCGATCGCATATTCGGCCTCTCGATCCTCGTCGCGCTCACGATGGCGATGGCGGGGCCGCTCGGCTTCTTCTATGCGATGCTCAACACGCCCGCGCAAACGACGCTCCATGAGCGGATCCCTATCGAAATGCGCGGCAGGGTGCTCGCGTCCCAAATGGTGCTCGCGAACGGGGTAGCGCTCGTCCCACTCGTGGTGGTGGGAGGAATTGCCGATCTATTGGGTGTGAGCACGACGATCGCGGCGATAGGCATCCTTGTCGGCTGTGGGGGCGCGCTCAGCCTGTACCTAGAGCGGCACTGGGTCGAGGGGGGTCATCCACCAGCAGACGCGGGGAGCAGTTGGGGTCGCGCATCCCCAGTGCCAGGTTCAATTGACACCGTTGAGGGCACAAGCTTAGACTGAAGACAACGATGCTGATTGAGATGACGGTTGAGGGCATCAGGGTTTCCCTGATGACGTATCAGCGAGTCGTCATCCTTAAGGAGAAGGAAGCCGACCGCTACCTGCCGATCTGGATCGGCCCGGCGGAAGCAGACGCCATCACCGTCCGGCTGCAAGAAGTCCAGGTCGCCCGCCCGCTCACCCATGATCTGCTGCGCGACGTGATGGAAAAGCTCGGGGCGCACGTCGAGTACGTCGTCGTCAACGATCTCGCGGACGATACGTTCTTCGCGCGAATCTTCGTCACCTATAACGGCGAACGGATGGAGATCGACTCCCGCCCGAGCGACGCGATCGCGCTCGCCGTGCGCGTCCAGGTGCCGATCTACGCGGAGGACGGTGTGCTGGATCGCGCCGGCGTTGCGCTGGACGCCGAAGGACAGCCCGTTCAGGGCACCGCCCGGCCCGAGGGCTTCGGGCAGGTGAATGAAGAAGAGCTCCAGAAGATGTCCGCCTTCCGCGAGTTCATCGAAAGCCTGGACCTCTCGGACCTCGACAAGCCAAAGGGCTAGCTCCTAGCCTTCAGCCCCGCAGCGTTCAGCCTTCAGCTTGCAGCCGTGAGCGGCCCAGCCGTTTGCTCTCAGCGGTCGGCGCTCAGGCTTAAGCGTTGAAGCCGTGGCAATTCGGCTCTCTCGCTGGGGCCTTTCGAGGGCCGGTCGCTGATAGCTGAGCGCTGACGGCTGACTGGCTGATCGCTTCCCTCCCGTTGACCCTTCGGATACCTTGTGATAGTCTTCTCGAAGTCGGCAGGCAGGCCGATGGAGGGATGCCCGTATGGAACGCCTGCCGCCCACCACTCGGCTCCTAGGTATCGGATTCTATTTCGCGGTCTGTATCGTCGGGGGGATCGCAGGCGGTCTGGTGCTGGATGTCAAGCTCTTCGGTGGACCCCTTGTCTTTCTCTGGGTCGGGCTCGCGCTCGGCCTCTTTCTCGCCTTCTACGGCGGCTACCGGCTGCTGATCGACGTGCTGCAACCCGGTCAGGGGAGGAAGAGCTAGGCCGTGCCACGGTTGCGGACGCTCATCATCATCGGCGTGCTTGCGCTTCTCCTCTTCCAGGTGGCCGGCCTGGTGCTCATCAAGGCCGGCATTGCAGAAGACCTGTTGAAGGTGGTGCTGCTGCGCGGCGCCAAGCCCGTGATTGAGATCAAGGCCGAACGCCTCTGGAAGATCGGCTTCTTCCCGGTCACGAACACCCTGCTGACGTCATGGATCGTCGTCATCTTCCTGATCGGCGTCGCCTATCTGGCGACGCGGCGGATGCAGCTCGTCCCGTCGGGCCTGCAGAACGCGCTCGAGGGCATCGTCGAAGCGCTGCTCGGCCTGGCCGTCGGCACGGCGGGCGAGCGCGAGGGACGACGCTTCTTCCCCGTCATCGCAACGATGTTCCTCTTTATCCTGGTCTCGAACTGGTTCGCCTTGCTGCCGGTCTTCAACTCGATCGGCAAGGTGGGGACACTGGGGCCGGAAAAGAAAGAGTTCCACGAAGAGACCGTCGTGTACAAGAGTAGCGGCCTCTCGCTCATCCTGCCCGGCGCGGAGACGCTCAAGGTGGAGGAGCCCGATCTCTCGCCCTGCAACGGCCTCTCGGGCAGCGAGAAGTCCGGCTGCCAGACGGCGCAGCGCGAGGACGCGATCGAAACGGCGCGCGAGGAGAAGGGCCTCAAGGCCGGCGAGAAGACGGGCATCATCGCGCCTTACCTGCGCAGCGTGAATACCGATCTCATGTCGCCGCTCTCCTTCGCCATCGCGTCCGCGATCTTCGTGGAATACTGGGCGATCAGCGCGCTCGGCTTCTTCAGCTACGCCGGCAAGTTCTTCAACGTGCGCCGGCTCATGCAGGGCCAGCCGATGGGCATCATCGACTTCTTCGTCGGCATCATGGAGTTCATTACGGAGGTGGCGCGGCTGATCAGCTTCACGTTCCGGCTCTTCGGCAACATGCTGGCCGGGGAGATCCTGCTGCTCGTGATGACCTTCCTAATCCCGCTGCTGCTCGCGCTGCCGTTCTACGGCCTGGAGCTCTTCGTCGGCGCCATTCAGGCGTTCGTGTTCGCTATGCTCACACTCGTCTTCGGAACGCTCGCGATCGCCGGTCACGGCGACGGGCACGCGGCCGAAGGCCATGGACAACCACCAAGCGAAGCCGCCACGGCTCACTAGGCATCGAAAAGGAGGAGGCATGGATCTCAATCTCGTACTACCGGTGATGCTCGCGCTCACGGACGACTCGATGCGCTACATCGGCGCGGGGATCGCCATTGGCGCGGGCAGCCTGGGCCCCGGCCTGGGCATCGGCTGGCTCGTCTCCAAGGCGATGGAGGCGCTGGGCCGCAACCCGGAAGCGCAGCCCGTGATCCAGACGAACATGATCCTGGGCATCGCCTTCGCCGAAGCGATCGCGATCTACGCGCTCGTCGTCGCGGTCATGATCGGCTTCGTGTTCTAGACCCAACGGAACGCTAGAGAGAAAGCGGGCTCGAGATGAGTCAGCTAGGCCTAAACGTCCCCGTCCTTGTTGCGCAGCTTGTTAACTTCTTCTTGCTGCTGATCTTGCTGCGTCTCTTTCTGTACAAGCCGATCCTCGAGATGCTCGATCGGCGCTCGCAGCGCATCCGCGAAGGGCTGGCCGCGGCCGAGCAATCGAAGGAGCACGCGGCGGAAGCGGAGCAAGAGGTCGCGCGCCAGCTCGACGAGGCCCGGCAGCAGGGACAGGCGCTCGTGGCGCAGGCGCAGGAAACAGGGACCCGGCTGCAGGAAGAGGCGCGCAACCAGGCGCGCCGCGAGGCCGAGCAGCTGCTGGAGCGCGCTCGAAACGAGATCGCGCTCGAACGCGACCAAGCGATCGCCGAGCTGCGCAAGGAGTTTGCCGATCTCACCGTGCGCGCGGCCGAGAAGGTCATCAACCAGTCGCTCGACCGGCAGGCCCACCAGCGCCTCATCGACGAAGTACTGGCGGAAGCCGCCTTCGGAGAAAACTAGCGTGCTGCAAGACCGGGCCTCGAACCGATACGCGCAGGCGGCGTTCGAGCTCGCGCGCGACCGAGGCGAGCTTGCCGCCTGGAACGACGGCCTGCAAGCGATGAAGCAGGTGTTGGAAGAACCGGGGGGACTCGCGTTTGTTGAGAGCAAGCAGGTGCCGCTCGAGGCGAAGGAGGAGCTCCTGCGCCGCGTGCTCGGCGCGCCGGCGCCGCTCTTGTGGAACCTGGTGCGGCTGCTCGCTTCCAAGGGCAGGCTCGCGTTGCTGCCGCAGATCGCCGAGCGCTTCCAAGAGCTGTTCGACGAAGAGCGCGGCATCGCGCACGCGCAGGTCGTGACGGCGGTGCCGATGGCCGACGCCGAGCGCGAGGCGCTCACCAAGCGTCTCTCGCAGCTCACCGGGAAGCAAGTCGACGTGAAAGCGTTCGTCGAGCCGGACATGCTGGGCGGCCTCGTCGTCCGCATCGGCGACCGGCTCATCGATGGCAGCGCGCGAACGAAGCTGCTCGCGCTGAAACGCCAGCTCGCGGGCTCGATGCGCTAACGACAGGAGAAACGCCATGGCAGTACGACCGGACGAGATCACATCGATCCTGCGCGAGCAGATCGAGAAGTTCGGCGCGGAGAGCGTCTCCACCAACGTGGGCACCGTCGTCGAGGCGGGCGACGGCATTGCGCGCGTCACGGGCCTTTCGAACGTGGCGGTGAGCGAGTTGCTGGAGTTCCCCAGCGGCGTGATGGGGTTGGCGGTCAACCTGGAAGAGACGAACGTGGGCGTGATGATCCTCGGGGAGTACACCGGAATCAAGGAAGGCGACGAGGTACGCGCGACCGGTCGCGTGGCGCAGGTGCCCGTGGGCGATGCGCTCATCGGACGCGTCGTCGACCCGATCGGCAACCCGCTGGACGGCAAGGGCCCGATCAACACGACTGAGACGCGCCCTGTCGAACGCATCGCGCCGGACGTCACGAAGCGCTCGAGCGTGAACACGCCGGTGCAGACCGGCATCAAGGCGATCGACGCCATGACGGCAATCGGCCGGGGCCAGCGCCAGCTCATTATCGGCGACCGCTCGACGGGCAAGTCGGTGATCGCCATCGACACGATCCTCAACCAAAAGGGCGGCGATCTGGTCTGCATCTACGTCGCCATCGGCCAGAAGAACGCCAAGGTGGCGCAGGTGCTCGGCGTGCTGGAGCAGCACGGAGCGCTGGAGCACACGATCGTTGTCGCGGCCTCCGCCGCCGATGCCGCCGCGCTGCAGTTCATCGCCCCCTACTCCGGCTGCGCTATGGGCGAGTACTTCATGGAGCAAGGCAAGGACGCGCTCATCGTCTACGATGACCTCTCGAAGCACGGCTGGGCGTACCGGCAGGTGTCGCTGCTGCTCCGCCGGCCTCCGGGCCGCGAGGCCTACCCGGGCGACGTCTTCTATCTGCACAGCCGCCTGCTGGAGCGCGCGGCGAAGCTCTCGGCCGACCTCGGCGGCGGCTCGCTGACCGCGCTCCCCATCGTGGAGACGCAGGCGAATGACATCTCCGGCTACATCCCGACCAACGTCATCTCGATCACCGACGGGCAGATCTACCTCGAGCCGGACCTCTTCTACCAGGGCATTCGCCCGGCGATGAACGCCGGCATCTCCGTGTCCCGCGTGGGCGGCGACGCGCAGCGCAAGGCGATGCGCCAGGTGGCGCGCCAGCTCCGCCTCGACATGGCGCAGTACCGCGAGCTGCAGGCGTTCGCGCAGCTCGGCGCATCCGACCTCGATCCCGCGACGCGCCAGCAGCTCGAGCGCGGCCGCCGGCTGCAGGAAGTCATGAAGCAGCCACAGTACCAACCGCTCTCGCTCGACCACGAGTGCGCGATCATCTACGCCGGCACGCGCGGACTCCTCGATGACGTACCGGTCGAGAAGGTGCGGGAGTTCGAGCAGAAGCTCTTCCAGTACCTGGACGCCACCCATCCGGAGATCGCCAAGTCGATCCTGGAGACGAACGAGATCTCGCCTGAGATCGAGCAGAAGCTGGACGCCGCGATCCGGCAGTTCAAACAGACGTTCGGAGCGTAGCGACTGACAACGGATGGAGAGAACGGATTACCGGATGACCATGTGCCGCGATCTACCAAAACAGGCGCCCAACATCTGGCGACGAGCGCAGTCCGTTTATCCGTTTCAGCATCCGTTGACAGCTATCCGTTCAGGAATCCGTTGATATGGCAACACTCCGCGAGATCCGGCGCCGCATCCGCTCCGTCCAGAACACCGCCAAAATCACGAAGGCGATGGAGCTCGTCGCCGCGTCCAAGATGCGGCGGGCGCAGCAGCGCGCGCTGGCCAGCAGGCCCTACGCCGAGCGCCTCACGTGGGTGCTGGCCGATCTCGCCGAGACGATCTCGCAGATGGACCCCGATACGCTGCATCCGCTGCTGCAGCGCCGGGAGGTCAAGACCGCCGGCATCATTCACATCTCGCCCAACCACGGACTGTGCGGTGGCCTGCCGGGCAGCATGAACCGGCGCGCGAGCGCGCTGGCCCTCGAGCTGGGGCAGTCTCGCATCGTCGCGATCGGACGCAAAGGGCGCGACTTCTTCCGCCGGGTGCAGGTGCCCGTCATCGCCGAGTTCACTGAGCTGAGCGACTATCCAGACTATGCGGACGTACTCCCGATCGCGCGCGTGGTGATCGATGATTACCTGAGCGGCAACCTCGATCGCGTGCTGCTCGTCTACCCGTATTTCGTCAACACCATGACGCAGGAGCCGCGTGTGCAGCAGCTCCTGCCGATCGAGCCGCCGGCGGACGCATCGACCCACGCCGTGGACTACATCTACGAGCCGGGCCGCGAGGCACTGCTCGCCGAGCTGCTGCCACGCTACGTCGAGATGCAGATCTACGCGGCGGTGCTGGAAGCCGTCGCGAGCGAACAATCCGCGCGCATGGTGGCGATGCGCAACGCGACGGACGCGGCGATAGAGATGATCCAGGGGCTGACGCTGACATACAACAAGGCGCGCCAGGAGCAGATCACGACGGAGCTGCTCGATATCGTTGGCGGCGTCGCAGGCTTGAGCGCGTAGCGCTGGGAGGTACCCATGGCTGACGGCAAAGTGACGCAAGTCATCGGCACGGTGGTGGACGTGGAGTTTCCGGCGAACCAACTGCCGGGCATCCACAACGCCGTGGAGATCGAGATGGACAAGCAGAAGCTCGTCGCGGAGGTCGAGCAGCACCTGGGCAACAACTGGGTGCGCTGCCTCGCGATGGACTCGACGGACGGCCTGCGCCGCGGCGCGCGCGCCGTCGATACAGGCAAAGCGATTGCCGTGCCGACCGGGCCCGGCACGCTGGGCCGGCTCTTTAACGTGCTCGGCCTGCCGCTCGACGGCCTGGGTGAGGTCAGCGGGCAGCGTATGCCGATCCATCGCATCCCGCCCACGCTCGAGGAGCAGGAGACGCAGGTCCAAGTGCTGGAGACCGGCCTCAAGATCATCGACCTGATCGCACCGTTCACGCGAGGCGGTAAGGTGGGCGCGTACGGCGGCGCCGGCGTGGGCAAGACCGTGATCATCAAGGAGTTGATCCACAACATCGCGACGCAGCACGGCGGCGTCTCGGTCTTCGCCGGCGTGGGCGAGCGCTCGCGCGAAGGGAACGACCTCTGGCACGAGATGCGCGAGTCCGGCCTGATCGAGAAGACGGTGCTCGTGTTCGGCCAGATGAACGAGCCGCCGGGCGTACGCCTGCGCGTCGGCCTGACCGCGCTCACCATGGCGG
>CAYQLM010000052.1:0-23043 GCA_964418365.1 uncultured Dehalococcoidia bacterium | reverse complement strand
CCAACCGCTAGACTCCGGCGCCGAACAGTGTGCTGAGTAAGGAGCAGTTTGATGAGCACCGTCACCAGCGGCCGTCCCGCAATCGCCTTCACTACTGACGAACGCTTCGATCCGCGGTCGGTACAACCCTACGAGGGTAGGCACGAGAGTGCATACCAGTACATTGACGATCATCTTCCTCAGCACATCGAGGAGCTCCAGCGCTGGGTCCGCCAACCCTCGGTCAGCGCGCAGAACGTCGGCATCCAGGAGATGGCTGAGTTACTACGAAACGATCTCCTCGCGATCGGCTTCCAGCAGGCTGAGCTCGTGCCCACCGACGGCCATCCCGGGGTCTTCGGCTGGTACGACGCGGGCGCCCCACGGACGCTGCTGGTCTACATGATGTACGACGTCCAACCAGTCGAGGTGGACGACTGGCAAGTGCCGCCCTTCGATGGGGCCTTGGTCGATCACGCGTTGGGCAAGGTGCTGATGGCTCGGGGCGCGGTCAACCAGAAAGGGCCAGAGCGCGCGTTCCTCAACGCTGTCGCCTCGGTCATCGCCGCCGACGGCCGGCTGCCGATCAACCTGCTGGTCGCCGCGGAGGGCGAGGAGGAGCTAGGCTCGCCGCACTATCCGCAGGTCATCGCGCGATATCACGATCAGCTCCGCAAGGCAGATGGCGTGCTCTTCCCGGCCTTTGGCCAGAATGCGAAAGGCCGGACCACGCTGTCGCTCGGCGTGAAGGGCATCTGCTACTGGGAGTTCGAAGTCGTTGGGACCGGGGAGCACGGTGGCCCGACGAAGGCCGAGGTGCACGGTTCGGTCAAGGCGATCGTTGACTCGCCGGTCTGGCGGCTGCTGCAGGCGCTCGCGTCGCTGGTGAGCGAAGACGGCAACAGCATCCTTGTGCCGGGCTACTACGACGACATCCGGCCGCCCAACGATGAAGAGCAGCGGCTCGTGAACGCAATGGTAGAGACCTGGGACGAAGCAACGTTGAAGAAAACATTGGCGGTTGAGCGCTTGATCGATGGGCTGAGCGGACGCGATGCGCTGGTGCGCCTGCTGTTCGACACAACGCTCAACATCGACGGCATCTGGGCCGGCTATACGGGCGAGGGATCGAAAACGATTCTGCCGCACAAGGCGACCGCCAAAGTCGATAGCCGGCTCGTGCCGGACCAGACCCCGGACAGGGCCGAGGCGCTGATCCGCCGGCACCTCGATGCGCAGGGCTTCACCGATGTGACGATCCGGCAGTTGGGGTGCTACCCAGCGGCCCAGTCGTCCGTCAGCTCAAGCCTCGTGCAGTCCGTGATCGCCGTGTACAACAAGTGGGAGCGCACGCCGCAGGTGCAGCCCCGCGCCGCGGGCAGCGCGCCCTACTACGTCTTCACCAACACGCTGGGCCTGCCGGTCGCCGCGGGCGGCGTCGGCCACGGGTCCGGCGCACACGCGCCAAACGAGTACATCGTCATCGAGCCGAAGCCGGAAACCGGCATCGCCGGTCTGGCCGAGGTCGAGAAGGTCTATGTCGACCTGCTGTACGCGCTGGCCGGGGCGTAGCCCTACGTCCGTCCAATCAGCGGCTCGGGCCATTCGTTGTAAGGAAGAAGGTCCCTTAACTTCACGACCTTGTCCTTCCCGAGGACTACTTCCGCTTCCAAGTTGTTTTCATCGATCTGGCGAATGAACTCCCTGCACCTCCCGCACGGAGGCAAGACGTAGGTCACGCCGTCGTCGTCCCGCCAGACAGCCACAATTCTCGCAATCTTGTACTCCCCGGCCGTCACCATCGCTGCGATGGCGCTGTGCTCAGCGCAGAACCCCGTGCCCGAGCCCGTATCGATACAGACACCGGAGTACAGGTTGCCCTTGTCGGTGATGAGTGTTGACGCGACATCACCGAATAGCCGATCGCCGACAACTTTCGGGTTGAGGGTGCCTTCGGCAATCTTTATCAGCTCCTCATTTGTCATTGTCATGACGACGCGCTACTTCTTCCGCACCAGCGTCAGCCCGTCGCGCACCGTCAGGATGACGTTCGTGACGCGATCGTCCACCGCGATGCGCTTGTTGAGCGCGACGATCGCCTGCGCGTTCTCGTCGTCGGCCTTCGGGTCGAGCACCGCGCCGCTCCAGAGCACGTTATCGATCGCGATCATGCCGTTCGGCGCGAGCAGCGGCAGCGACGCCTCGTAGTAGTTACCGTAGTTCGGCTTGTCCGCGTCGATGAAGATGAAGTCGAACGGCCCCTGCAGCGTCTTCAGCGTGTCAAGCGCGGGGCCTTCGCGCACCTCGATCTTGTGGCCGTGCGGGCTGCGCGCGAAGTAGCGCTTCGCGAAGGCGATCGCCTTCGGGTTGAGGTCGCAGGTGATGAGGCGGCCGTCGTCGGGCAGGGCGGCGGCCATCATCTGCGCGCTGAAGCCGGTGAACATGCCGATCTCGAGCACGCGCTTCGCGCCGAGCGACGCGACGAGCATCTGCAGCAACGTGCCCTCGAGCTGGCCCGAGAGCATGCCAGCTCGCTCGCCCATTTCCCGCTTCGTCTCCGCGATGAGCTCCTGCAGCAGCGGCGGCAGCGGTGTGGTGTGCTGCTCGCAGTACAGCTCGATGGCTTCCGGCGCGATGTTCGGCATGGCGTCTCCTCTCGTGGTGCGCTCGCAGTGTAGCGATTGTCCGGCCAAACTCGATCCGGTGGTAGAATGGGCCGTTATGGAACCGCAGATCCGCTACGTCCGCAGCGCCGATGGCACCAGCATCGCAATGTACACCATGGGTGAGTCACGTGAACGGCCACCGCTCATCTATATGCCGGTGGTTGGGGGCCTCGGATCAGACGTGGGCTGGGCTACGCCAGGAGGCAAGAGTGGCCTCACGCGCATGGCGGAGCATCGCCAGGTCATGTGGTTCGACGCGCGCGGTACCGGGTTATCCGACCGCGATGTCGCGGGTTACTCGCTGGATGCGTGGGTCGACGACCTCGACGCTGTCGCGTCTCGGGCGTCGGAAGGCCCTGTTGATCTCGTCTGCCGCACCTTGGCCGGCGCGGTTGCCGTCACGTATGCGGCGCGAAGCCCGGGGCGTGTGCGCCGCCTGATCTTGTGGAGCTCCATCATCGCTGGAAGGGACTTCAAGACTCCCCTTCTTTGGCGGCTCACCGCGCCCCTCGCCGATGTTGACTTCGGATTCTTCATCCGAGTCCGCCTGCTCCACGCGTATGGTTGGACGGAGACGGGGCGCCGGCTTGCCGAGGAGGCCAGCGGCTCCATCACGTGGGAAGCCGCGAAGGATCAATGGGCCGCCGTCAGGGCAATCGATGGGTCAGACCAACTCGGTCATGTCCAGTGCCCGACGCTCGTCGTACACCAGACAGGCAATGAATGGGTACCGGTGGAGACCGCCCGGCGCATCGCTGCCGCGGTGCCCAACGCGCGGCTTCTCACGGTAAGAAGGGCTCCCTCGGACTGGCCGGCCCCCTTCCCT
Organism: uncultured Dehalococcoidia bacterium; assembly: GCA_964418365.1. Lineage (GTDB taxonomy): Bacteria > Chloroflexota > Dehalococcoidia > DSTF01 > RBG-16-68-14 > JBBDXS01. Next base: position 19,572 of record CAYQLM010000052.1, on the reverse strand, counting down.
GATGAACCCGAGGATTCCACGCGCGTCATGCTCGAGTTTCTCGACGAAGACGTTCCCACGGACACAGCCTCGCCCTTCCCTGAGGGGACCGCCGTCATCCTCTTCGCGGACATCGTCGAATCGACGGCGCTCACCGAGAGCATGGGCGACGCGGCGTTCCGCTCCCAGTCCCGGAGCGTGGATGAAAACCTGCGCGCGATCATCCGCGAGCACGGCGGCGCCGTAATAGAAGGCAAGGTGCTCGGCGATGGCGTGATGGCGGTGTTCACGTCCACAGCGCGCGCGATCGAGTGTGCGGTCGGTTGCCACGACGCCACGCTGGGCAGCGAACTCGAGCTCCGGATTGGCCTCCACGCGGGGGACGTGATCCGCGAGTCAAACAACGTCTACGGTGGCGCAGTGAACATCGCCTCGCGTATCTGCGGCCTTGCCGCCCCCGGCGAAGTGCTGGTATCGCGCACCGTCGCCGACCTCGCCCGCACGTCGGCCGGCGTTACGTTCGAGGACCGTGGAGAAAGAGATCTCAAAGGCGTCTCAGAGCCGGTACGGGTATTCGCAGTCCGGAAGAGCGCCACAGGATGAGGGCAACCAAAGCAGATCTTGGGACACTCCTGCGCCCGCGGTCGATCGCCGTCGTCGGCGCGTCGGCGAACCCCGACAGCCCCGGCCACGACTACCTGCGCTCGCTGCTCGAGTTTGGCTTCGCCGGCGCGATCTACCCCGTCCACCCGCGTGAGAAAGAGCTGCTCGGGCGGCAAGTGTACCGGGACCTGCGCGCGGTGCCGGGCGACGTCGACTACGTGATCTCCTGCATCCCGTCCGAGGGCATCCTCGACCTGCTCGGCCAGTGCGCCGAGAAGCGCGTGCGCGTCGCGCAGCTCTTCACGGGCCGCTTCAGCGAGACGGGGAGCGCGGAGGGCGTGGAGCTGGAGCGCGCGCTGCTGCAGAAGGCGCGCGCGACCGGCGTCCGGCTCATCGGCCCGAACTGCATGGGCCTGCACGACCCGGGCTGGGGCGTCTCGTTCCGCACCGACCTGCCGCGCCGCGTGGGGCCGGCGGCGTTCATTTCGCAGAGCGGCAACAACACGACGGAGGTGCTGCTCCACAGCGACGTGCGCGGCGTCGGCTATCGCGCGGCGATCAGTTACGGCAACGCGCTCGACATCGACGCGGCGGAGCTGCTGGCGAACCTCGGCGACGAAGCCGATGTGGGCGTGATCGGCGCGTACATCGAGGGTGCGCGCGATGGCCGTCGCTTCCTCGCTGCCCTGCGCGGCGCGTCCGCGAGGAAGCCCGTCGTGATCATGAAGGGCGGCCGCACCAGCGCCGGCGCGCGATCGGCTGTCTCGCACACCGCGGCGCTCGCGGGCTCCGCCGAGGTGTGGCGCGGCGCGCTGCGTCAGGCGGGCGCGCTGCAGGTGAGCACGCAAGAGGAGCTGATCGATCTACTTGTGGCGTTCTCGCTCTTTCCCAAGCCGTTCCTCCTCGCCCTCAGGGAGAGGGGGCTAGGGGGTGAGGGTTACCCGCGCGTGGGCGCCGTCGGCGGTGGTGGCGGGCGAGCGGTGCAGTGCGCCGACGCCTGCGTCGAGCAGGGGCTGATCGTGCCGCCGCTGGCGGAATCGATCCGCGCGCGGCTGCGCGAGCGCGCGCCGGCGCTCGCGGGCTGGGTGGGCAACCCTGTCGACCAGTCGATCCTCGCCGGCGCGGGATCGGGCGCGTCCGGCGCGTCGATCCTGGAGATGATGGCGGAGAGCGACGACTACGACCTCCTCGTCGCGAACGTGGGCGAAGACTGGGCGCTTGGCCGGCCGGACGCCGCCGAGCGGCTCGCCTACCTCACGAAGCGCTTCGCCGAGATCGGCACGAAGTCGCCGAAGCCGATCGCCTACGTCATCGGGCCTGCCGATGCGCCCGACGAGCCGCGTTGGCGCGCCGTCGAAGGCGCGCGCTCGCAGCTCGTCGACGCCGGCCTCGCCACCTTCCCGACGGTCGAGCGCGCTGCCTGGGCGCTGGCGCGTTGGGCGGCGTGGTGGGCAAATCATAACCCCGCGGGTTGAAACCCGCGGCTTCCAGCTCTCGGCATCATATCCTGCTCTGGCCGGACCAGCGACTAGCGACCAGCAACCAACGACCTTCTTGCGTCTCTCCAGGGGTCGTGATAGCGTGGAGCGCAATCCGCCATGCCTACAAACGAAGAACGGCTGAACGCCCTCGAGCGGCTGCGCGATCAGGCGCGCCTCGGTGGCGGGCAGGCGCGCGTCGATGCGCAGCACGAGCGCGGAAAGCTCACCGCCCGCGAGCGCATCAACCTCCTCCTCGATGACGGCAGCTTTGAAGAGTTCGACCAGCTCGTGCTGCTCGCGGGGACAGAGTTCAACCCGAGCAAAGTGCAGGCCGAAGCCGTTGTTACCGGCTGGGGAAAGATCGATGGCCGGTCCGTCTACGTCTTCTCGCAGGACTTCACGGTCGTCGGTGGCTCGCTCTCATCGTCGATGGGCGAGAAGGTCGTCAAGATCATGGACCTGGCGCTCAAGACCGGCGCTCCCGTGATCGGGCTGAACGACGGCGGCGGCGCGCGTGTGCAGGACGGCGTCGACGGTCTCGCCAGCTACGGCGACATCTTCCTGCGCAACGTACTGGCCTCGGGCGCGATCCCCCAGATCTCGGTCGTCCTCGGGCCGGCGGCCGGCGGCGCCGTGTACTCTCCGGCGCTCACGGACTTCGTGTTCATGACGAAGGGCCAGGCGCAGATGTACATCACCGGCCCGGACGTGATCCGCGCTGTGACCGGTGAAGACGTCACGCACGAGGATTTGGGCGGCGCGATGGTCCACGCAACGCGTAGCGGCGTCTGCCACTTCGCCATCGAAGGCGAGGAGGAATGCCTCCAGGAAGTGCGGCGTCTCGTGTCGTTCCTGCCGCTCAACAACATGGAAGAGCCACCGCTCATGGAGACCGGTGACGACGTGAACCGCCGCGATGAGGACGTCTTGCGGGTCGTTCCTGACGACACGAATCGACCGTTCGACATGAGAGATGTGATCTACCGCATCGTCGACGCGGGCGACTTCCTGGAAGTGCACGAGCACTATGCACAGAACATCATCGTCGGCTTGGCGCGCATGGCGGGCCGCACCGTTGGCATCGTTGGCAACCAGCCGGCGGTTCTCGCGGGGGTGCTCGATATCGATTCGTCGCGCAAGGCATCGCGTTTCGTGCGCTTCTGCGACGCGTTTAACATCCCGATCGTGACCTTTGTCGATACGCCGGGCTACCTGCCCGGCACCTCGCAGGAATACGGCGGGATCATCATGCACGGAGCCAAGCTCGTGTACGCGTACGCGGAGGCGACCGTGCCGAAGGTCACGATCATCGTGCGCAGAGCGTACGGCGGCGCCTACGACGCGATGGGCAGCAAGCACCTGCGCGCCGACATCAACTACGCCTGGCCGATGGGTGAGATCGCGGTCATGGGTCCGGATGCCGCCGTGAACATCATCCACCGCCGCGAGATCGAGAAGGCGACTGATGTCGAAGAGACCCGCAAGAAGCTGATCGAGCAGTACAAGGCCCGCTTCGCCAATCCGTACATCGCTGCCGGCAAGGGCTACATCGACGCGGTGATCGACCCGCGCGAAACGCGCCCCAAGATCATCCGCGCGCTGGAGATGCTCCGCACGAAGACGGACAGCACCCCGCCCAAGAAGCACGGCAACGTCCCGCTGTAGTGCCAGCGCCCCGAGCCACGGCGACGGGCCAGCGAATTGTCATTCCGAGCGACTAGTCCGCCGTTAGGCGGACGACAGCGGGCTTGCCCTGAGCTTGCCGAAGGGAATCTCTCCTCGCCATGCCCATCAGCCGCCACAGCGCGTAGGGGCGGGTCTTGACCCGCCCTCGAGGCCGCAGGCCTCGGCTCCAACAACCAGCGACCAGCGACCAAACCGCCTCTGGCCCGCGGCAACTTCACGTGTTATACTTAGGCTCCCCCGCCAGGAGTGGCACGTATGAGCCCTGGAGAGATCCTCTATCTCTGCCTCGTGATCGCTGTGATCTGGTGGGCCTACAGCGAGCTCAAGCAGTTCCTCTAGCCGTGGGAAGGATCCTGGATTAAGGCGTGACGCCGGCCGCCACGAGCAGCTGCGCTGCGTTCGCGCCGGCGCTGCTGTTGTCGAATGCTTCGCTGATCAGCTGTGAGGTCTTGTCCGGATCGAGCAGCAGAATCGAAGCCCTACAGTAGCCGCACGAGACCGCGGCGTCCCCCAACGAACGGGTGACCATCCGGCCCGTGCCGATCTTCTTCAGCATCACAAACAGCCCTGCGCTCTGACGCGTGCTCAGGTTCGTCTGGACAGCACTGTGGTAGGCGTGCCACAGGCCGGGCAGCTTCGGCAGGCTGAGCGGCGAGGACAGCTCGCTCACCAGGCCCTCCGCTACCTGCTGCTGCCGGCGGATGCGATCGAAGTCGCTCGAGCCTTCTCGGATGCGGCCGTACGCGACGGCCTCGTAGCCGTTCAGGTGATGTGTCCCCTCGGGAAAGTACTGCGGCACGACGTGGACGTCGTCGTCCGAGTAGTTGTCCTGCCCGAAGGCGTCCTTCACCTTGACGGTCACGCCGCCTGCAGAGTCGATGATCTTCTCCGCGCCGCGCTGATCGAACACGACGTAGTAGTCGATCTTGATGCCGAGGTTGTGATCGATCGTGTCGGCGAGCGCGTTGGGCGCTGCCGCCGGCGCCGTCTTCGACCAGTTGTAGACAAAGGCGGTGTTGATGCGATCGTCCGTGTACGTGCCGTCGTCGAGCGGGACCTCCATCATCGCGTCACGCGGGATGCTCAGGATGCCGGCCCGGTTGTGCGCGGCGTCGACGCGGACGAGGAGGATCGAGTCCGTCCGCGAAGGGCCGCTCTGCGTCGGCCGGATGTCTAGGCCGACGATCGCGACCGTGTACGGCCTGTCGGGTAGTCCAAAGAGGCGCGCCGAGGACAGGCCGGGGATCGGCACGGTGAGCGAGAGGCCCGCGACCTTGATCGGCTGGACCAGCGTGAACAGCGCGAGGAAGAGGTAGACCCCGAAGGCGATCGGCAGCGCAAACCAGCGCCGGTCGCGCGGCTGACGACCGGATGGCGGTTGGGGCGGCGTAGGCGGTGGCCTGCCGGAGCGGGCGCGCTGCAAGACCGGCGGGATGGGCGGCACTGACTCCGTAGAGTCGGGTGGCGGGGGCACGTGTCCCATCGATCTGAGGGTACGGAAGCGCCCCCGCAGGGGCAAGAGGCTTCACTGATTATCGGGGTGGATCTGGAAGCGGTGACGCAGCCATCGCGCCCAGGGAAGCCGGAAGAGCAGCAGTACGCTGGCGATGCTGCCCGTCTCGAGCGCAACGACATACTGGTAGATCGCGTCAGGCACGAGAACCATTATGACGCGAGCTTGTCAGTCCAGCTTGCGACAGCGGCCCGCGCTCGCGAAGCTGATGACTGTGAGCCAGCTCGGACGGCAAGGAAGCCTCTGGCGGCGCGTGGCGCTCGCGTCAGTCGCCGCGCTGGGCGTCGCCGTTAGCGCCTGTGGCGGCGCCGGCTCGAAGCCTGCGCCGCTCGCCTCGCCGGGATCGCCGGTCGCAACGACGGAGCCGGCGGCCGCGAGCGCTGTCGCCGCCGAAAACCAACAGCCGGGCGCGACCGACTGGCAGATCAGCGACCCTGCGCTGGGCGGAGAGATCGCGGGCTACGCCGGCGCAACGTCGTACGACCGGGGCGAGACTGTCGATCTGCACGTCAGCACGCGTACGGATGGTGAGCGCTACTCGATCGCGCTGTACCGCATGGGCTGGTACGGCGGCGCCGGCGCCCGTCTGCTGAAGACGGTCGATAACTTGACCGGCCGGGCGCAGGGCTACTGGACGCCCGCAGAAGGGCTGGGCGCCTGTCCGAGCTGCCAGTTCGATCAGGCGACGGGCCTGCTCGATGCGCGGTGGGAGACATCGTACCGGCTGAAGCTGGACCGTTCGTGGCCGAGCGGCGTCTACATGGCCCGGCTGCAGGACGCGGAAGGAAAGCAGTCGTTCGTGCCGATCGTCGTTCGCGACGACGGCCGGCGCGCCGATCTGCTCGTGCAGCTCTCGACGAACACGTGGCAGGCGTACAACGCGTGGGGCGACCATTCGCTCTACGGCTCGTTCGACGACGGACGCAACTGGACGGGCAAGCAGGCCCGCGCGTACAAAGTCTCGTACAACCGGCCCTACGATCCCACGGAGAACGACGTGAGCGAGTACGGCGCCGGCGAGTTCTTCCGCTTCGAGTACAACTTCGTGCGTTGGGCCGAGGCGCAGGGCTACGACATGACGTACGCGACGGACGTCGACCTGCACGCGCGCAACGACGCGCTCGCGCACCGCCACGGCTTCGTCTCGCTCGGTCACGACGAGTACTGGTCGTGGCAGCAGCGCGATCAGGTGGAGGCGGCGCGCGACGCCGGCGTCGGCCTCGCGTTCTTGGGCGGTAACGACGTCTACTGGCAGGTGCGCTTCGAGCCGGACGCGAGCGGCGCGAAGGACCGCACCATGGTCTGCTACAAGGACGCCGCGCTCGACCCGATGGCGGCCAAGGACCCGAAGCGCACCACCGTGCTCTGGGCGGCGGACCCCGTCAACCGAACGCAGAGTATGCTCACGGGGACGACGTACGGCTCGAACGCGACGCCACCACAACAATCGTGGGTGGTGGCGGACGGCGGCAGTTGGGTGTTCAACGGCAGCGGCCTGGTACAGGGCGATGAGGTGCCCGGCATCCTCGGCTACGAGTACGACAAGCCGACGGACGAGTCGCAGCGGCCGCCGGGGCTCGACGTGGTGGCGCTGTCGCCGGTCGAGGGCTTCAACGGCGCGGAGCAGAGCGCATCGACGGTGTACCTGGGGCCGGCCGGCGCGCCGGTGTTCAACGCCGGCACGATCCAGTGGTCCTGGGCGCTCGATGACTTCGGCCACGAGGAGATCGGCCGCTTCGCGGACCCGCGGCTGCAGATCGTGACGAAGAACGTGCTGAACGCGCTGATCTACGCGCCGGAGTGAATCGGCTACAATCGAATCGCGGAGGGGTGGCAGAGCGGTTGAATGCGGCGGTCTTGAAAACCGCTGTGGGCTCCGGTCCACCGGGGGTTCGAATCCCTCCCCCTCCGCCACCAAGTATCAGATCCACGTTTGCCAGTACCGTGCGCATTCCTAGACTGCTCTTTCAACTCGGACGACCCCGTCCTTCCCAGGCCGGACGCTTGTCGTACAAGTGCAACATCTGCGATCAGAGCTGCGAGACGAGGGTGGCAGCTCTCGCCCGCGAAGAGCCGTCCTGCCCTCGCTGTGGCTCGACGGTGCGTGCGCGGTCCGTCGTTCACGTGCTCTCCATGGAGCTGTTCGGCGCGAGCCTGTCGCTGTCCGAGTTTCCGGTGAAACGTGAGATCACGGCGATGGGACTGAGCGACTGGCCGGGCTACGCGACACGCCTCGCGCGGAAGCTCAACTACACGAACACGTACTATCATGCGGAACCACGCCTTGATATCACTGCCGACATCGATCCGGCGCTGGAAGGCTCGCTGGACGTCCTGATCTCGTCCGACGTGTTCGAGCACGTCGCGCCGCCGGTGTCCAGAGCGTTCGAGGCCTGCTACAGGCTGCTCAAGCCGGCGGGCGTGCTGGTGTTCACTGTGCCCTACACGAAGGACGGTCTAACGACGGAGCACTACCCGGAGCTGTATCGATACGAGATCGTCCAGGACGGCAGCGAGTACGTCCTGAAGAACACGACGCGCGACGGGCGGGAGCAGGTCTTCCGCAACCTGCTGTTTCACGGCGGAGAAGGGAAGACGCTGGAGCTGCGGCTCTTCTCAGAGGTATCGCTGCGGGAGGAGTTCCAGCGGGCGGGCTTCAGCAAGATCACGATCTATCGTGATCCGGACTTTGAGCACGGTGTCTACTGGAACCCCGACTGGTCCGGCGGGTCGTTTCCGATGAGCGTCACGAAGTAAGGCCTGAGCCGCCTGCACTACTCCCGCGGCAGCCCCAGCCCTGCTACTCTTCTGTGAAGTAATCCGCGTCAGCCTTCTTCACATGGTAACTGCTAATGGTCGACACACCGATGTCGTAATCGATCATGAAACCGCTAAGCATTTCGCCACTAATGAGGATCACCTTGTGGCTAATGGACCTGACGTAGTCTTTAGCGTCTTTGGTGAAGTCCGATGTGGTGATGAACACACCCTTGTTCGCCTTTTGTCCGACTAGGCTTCCGACGAAATCACGAACTTCCTTTGCTCCAACGACATTGCCCCAGCGTTTCGCTTGGATGTAGATCGCGTCGAGTCCTAGCTTGTCTTCCTTGATAATCCCGTCGATCCCGCCATCTCCGCTGCGTCCAACGGCCTCTCCCGCATCTTTGCGCGATCCTCCATATCCCATTCCGACAAGCAGTTCCACGACGAGCCTTTCAAAGAATGCCGGGCTCGACTGCATCACGAGGGCGAGAAGCTCATCTGCGAGCTCGCTCCGAATCCTCTGATAGCCGGCTTCAAGCAGTTCCTGCGGGGTCTTATCCGATGCCTCCGTCAGATCCTCGCGAGATTCATCTCGGCCGGCTCCTCGTCGCAAGTTCTTGAATTCCACAAAGGCGGGGAATTGCTCCAAGAATGCGTTATCTATCGCCTTCGGATCCTTTGCAAGAGCGTCGAGGCCTAATGGCGTAATCTTGAAATGTCCTCTTCGGTGGGACTCGAGAAGGCCCGCTTTCATGAGATAGGTCTTTGACCATCCGACGCGATTGTCAATGACTGGCTGTTGGCCGCTTGGTAGCAGAGTTCTCTTCTCCTCCTCCGTTAGGTGGAAGAAACTCGAGACGTGCTCGATCGCCTCGCGGATGGCGTGCTCAGCCCCATCCGCTGCGAGGCGCAGGAGCGGCAACATGATCTGCTTGTAGTCAGGGATCGCCATCTCGTTACTCCCGCGGCATCCCCAGGCCGCGCTGCGCGATGATGTTGCGCATGATCTCCGAGGTGCCGCCGCCGATCGTCGAGGCGACGGTGAGCAGCAGCCGGCTCGCGACAGAGCCGCCGAGAGGCCCGCTCTCGCCGCGGAGCTGGGCATAGAGCCCGAGCGTGCGCGCCCACGTCCTGCTGATGCGCTGGTCCAGCTCCGAGGTGTAGAGCTTCGCCACGGACGCTTCCTTGTTCGGGATCAGCCCGGCGTTCTGCATCGAGACGATCTGGTACGACATCAGCCGCGCCGCCTCCGCCTCGATCGCGCGGTCGGCGATCTCGTAGCGCAGCGCCGCGCGCTGACGTAGCGTGCACTCCGGCGCATCGATGTTGCTCCGCACGAAGGCAACGAGGTCGCGCATGTGCAGCACGGAGCCGATCGCGGTCGAGATGCCGGAGCGCTCGAGATCGAGCGTCGTCGTCGCGATGTACCAGCCGCGGTTCTCTTCGCCCAGCATGTTCCCGTTCGGTACGCGCGCGTTGTCGAAGAAGACTTCGTTGAAGTCGGACGTGCCGACCATCGTCGCGATCGGCCGGACGGTGATGCCCGGCGTCTTCATATCGAGCACGAAGTAGCTCAGGCCCTTGTGCTTGGGCGCGTCGGCGTCGGTGCGGGCGAGCAGGAGCATCCAGTGCGCGTTGTGCGCGCCGGACGTCCAGATCTTCTGCCCGTTCACGACGTAGTCATCGCCGTCGCGGACGGCGCGCGTCTGCAGCGACGCCAGATCCGACCCCGCGCCCGGCTCGCTGAAGCCCTGGCACCACACCTCCGCCCCGGCGAGGATGCGCGGCAGGTGCGTCTGCTTCTGTTCGTCGGTGCCGTAGAGCATGACCGTCGGGCCCGCCCAGCCGATCGCGATGCCGCCCAGGCGCGGCGCGCGCGCGAGCGCCGTCTCCTCGTTGAAGATGAACTGCTCCATCACGCTCAGCCCGCCGCCGCCGTACTCCTTCGGCCAGGCCGGCGCGAGCCAGCGTTTGTCCGTCAGCCGCTGCCACCACGTGCGCATCGCCGGCGAACGGTCGTCGCCGAGATCGAAGCTGTCGGCGAAGGCGCCGCGCAGCCGCAGCTCGCCCGGCAGCTCGCCCTCGATGAACGAGCGCACGTCGCTGCGGAAGCGGGACTCATCGGGCGTATCGTGGAAGTTCATGAGCGGAGTAAGGATAGCGTTCGGACGTAGGGGCGTTCAATTGAACGCCCCTACCGCTCCGCGACGGTGCTGGATACTATGGCGGTCGAACTTCGAACCTCGAATCGCGAGCCTAAAGATCATGAAAATACACGAGTTTCAGGCGAAGAAACTGCTCGGCGAGTACGGCGTGCCCGTGCCCGGCGGCCGCGTCGCGACGACGCCGGCTGAGGCGCGTCAGGTCGCGCAGCAGCTCGGCAAGGCCAGCGTGGTGAAGGCGCAGATCCACGCGGGCGGACGCGGCAAGGGCGGCGGCATCAAGCTCGCGGCGACGCCTGAAGAAGCGCAGGCTGCGGCCGAGCAGATCCTCGGCATGCGGCTGGTCACGCCGCAGACCGGGCCGGAAGGAAAGATCGTGCGCCGCGTGCTCGTCGAGGAGCAGACGGCGGTCGATCGCGAGCTCTACCTCTCGGTTCTGGTCGACGGCGCGGCGGGGCGGGCGACGCTCATCGCGAGCGCGGCCGGCGGCATGGAGATCGAGGAGGTCGCCGCGAGCCAGCCGGATGCGGTCCTGCGCCTGGGCATCGATCCCGCCGCGGGTTTCCAGCCACACACCGGCCGCGAGCTAGCGTTCGGGCTGGAGCTGACGGGCGATCTGATGCGCCCGGCGGTCGATCTGGCGTCGGCGCTGTACCGCTGCTTCCTGGAGAAGGACTGTTCGCTCGCGGAGATCAACCCGCTCGTCGTGTCCAAGGGCGGCAAGCTGATCGCGCTCGACGCGAAGATGAGCTTCGACGACAGCGCGATCTTCCGCCACAACGACATCGCCGCCATGCGCGACAAGGACGAAGAGGACCCGCTCGAGGTCGAGGCGCAGGAGCTGGGCATCAACAACTACGTGAAGCTCACGGGCAACATCGGGTGTCTCGTGAACGGCGCCGGCCTCGCGATGGCGACGATGGACGCGATCAAGTTCGCGGGCGGCGACCCTGCGAACTTCCTCGATATCGGCACGGTGAACGATGTGAGCCGCGTGGTGAACGCGTTCCGCGTCTTCACGACCGACCCCAACGTGAAGGCGGTGCTGATCAACATCTTCGGCGGCATGGCGCGCGTCGACATCATCGCGCAGGGTGTCGTCGATGCGCACAAGGAGCTCGATGTGAAGGTGCCCGTCGTTGTGCGCCTCGAAGGCACGAACGTCGCGGAGGGCGAGCGCATCCTGTCGGAGTCTGGGCTGCCCGTCGTGCGCGCGAAGGACCTCGGCGAAGCTGCGCGCAAGGCCGTCGAGGCGGCGGGACGATAGCCAGCAGTAAGAGGAGGTAGCAATGGAACGTGATCGAACGAGGGGTCCGGAACCACAAAGGCGAGAACCGCCGCGCAGGGAGCCTGCTCCTGAACCTGAGCGTCGGCCACCCGAGCCGTATATCAAGGAGGGCACCGAGATCTTGCCCGATCCGAAAACGCCGAGACCGCAGGATCCGCCAGCTGAATAGTCATGAAGGCTGAGGACGTTCCCTTCTTTGCTGCTCTGATTTTTCCTGGCTTCTTCGCTATCCAAGCGTTCGTCTGGGCGACGAACCGGATTAGTATGTCGGACACAATGCGCATCACTTGGTCTTTCGTCTACTCCGTACCCACGTTTTTTGGAATCCATGCGTTTTTCAGACACGTTGTCAGGCTCCAACAAGAGTCCTTGCCAGCTCCGGAGGTCATCGCTCACCGTGCGGCGCAGGCCCCCATATGGTTCGTGGTCAGCCTATACGCCGGTGCCGCTTTGGCGGGATACCTAATAGGCATCGTCTGGCGCACCAGATATTTTGATGCCGCGCTCCTCCGCGTAGGCTTGGACGTACGAAAGCAAAGGCCCGTATTGAGCCAGGCCTTGAATCAGTTGACTTATGTCGACATAAAGGTGAGCAATGCGACCTTTCGGGGCTGGCCCAAGATGTTCAGTTCGGAGGAAGATGATCCGTTCATCTATCTCATCCATCCCGCTAGAAGAGAAGGCGATGGCTGGCAAGACTGCAAGCAAGTCTTGATCCCGTTAAGCGCCATAGAACGCATCTATCTACTGAGCCCCGAACGTCCTCTGTTTCCATCCGACAACGGCGGTTCCGCGAGCACAAAAGCGAGCGAAGCCGCGGCGAAGGCCGTCGAGGCGGCGGGGCGGGCATAGCATGGCCGTCAAGACGGAGCTCCGCGAGCAGATCGAGGGCGAGATCATGAAGCGCGGCGACGTCTCGACGCGCGACATGTTCGGGACGGTGGCCTACATGGTGAAGAACCGCATGTTCGCCTTCTGGGTCGGCGACGGCCTCGTCGCTAAGCTGCCCGACCATGCGCGCCAGGAGTTCATCGATCGCAAGCAGGGCGTATCGTTCCAGGGCCCGCAGGGGCGCGGCTTCGGCGAGTGGACGCGCCTGCACGTCGAGAAGAAGGCCGATGTCGAGGCGGCCGTCGCCGGTGTGAATGACGCGTATGAATACGTGAAGGGCGGAAGCGCCAAAGTGCGCAAGAAGAAAGCGAAGAAGTGAGTATTCTAGTTTCGTCCTCCACGCGCGTCATCGTCCAGGGCTTTACTGGCCGCGAAGGCACCCTGCAGGCGCAGACCTGCATCAAGTACGGCACGAAGATCGTCGGCGGCGTGACGCCGGGCCGCGGCGGCGAGACGCACCTGGACCTGCCCGTGTTCGACACGATGCGTGAGGCGGTGCGCGCGCAGCGTCCCGATTGCTCGCTCATCTTCGTCCCGGCGCCCTTCGCCGCCGATGCGATCCTGGAGGCTGCGGACGCCGGCCTGCCGCTCGTCGTGTGCATCACGGAAGGTATCCCCGTGCTCGACATGGTGACGGTGAAGTGCGCGCTGCGGGGCAGCAGCACGCGGCTCATCGGGCCGAACTGCCCGGGTGTCATCACGCCGGGCGAGTGCCGCGTCGGCATCATGCCCGCGGACGTGTTCTCGATGGGCTCCGTCGGCGTGATCTCGCGCAGCGGCACGCTCGTGTACGAATCGGTCGCCCAGCTCACCGCGCACGGCATCGGCCAGTCGACCTGCGTCGGCGTCGGCGGCGACCCGATCATCGGCACGACGCAGCGACAAGCCCTGGAGCTGTTCGACGCCGACGCGGAGACGGCCGCCGTGGTGCTGATCGGCGAGATCGGCGGCAGCGCGGAGCAAGAAGCCGCCGACTACGTGCGCGACATGCACAAGCCTGTCGTGGCGTTCATCGCGGGCGCAACGGCGCCGCCCGGGCGTCGCATGGGTCACGCCGGCGCGATCATCGCGGGCGATACGGGCACCGCGCGCGCGAAGAAGGAAGCGCTGGCCGCCGCCGGCGCGGTGATCTGCGAATCGCCGGCGGAGATCGGCGCGACGACGGAGCGCACCCTGCGCGACGCCGGCCTGATCTAGAAGGGCGTAGGGCTGCGTCTTGTCCGCCCACCCGTCATTCCGAGCGGCTAGTCCCGCGATAGCGGGACGACAGCGAGGAATCTCACAACACCCAAACGACGCGCTTCCATGCCCATCGATGACAGCTCTTGACTCGAACCTGTAGGGGCGCACCGCTGTGCGCCCTGTGCGCTGATGTCGCCGCTGGCGGCGCGCACCTACCGGCGCAACATCCAGCGCGAGGCGGAGGCGATGAAGTCGCACTGCGAAGGAGTACGTCATGAGTGGTGAGTTCGAACGCGATCTCGGGCGCTGCCGCGCGGAGCTCGACGGGGCGCGCAAGGGGCTGCTCGGCGTCGTGTCTTCAATGACGGACGGTAATCTCGACAAGGCGCCGCGCGGGCACTGGCCTGCCCGCCGCATCCTCGAGCACGTGATCTGGCACGAGCAGGTGTACGTGCGCTACGTCGCTCACCTGCGCGGCCGGAAGATCGAGGGCGAGATGCCGGACTACACGCCTGCGAGCGTCAACGATGCGCGGCGGCTGCTCTCGGAGTCGCGGCAGGCGTTACTCGATGGCATTGAAGGCATCGATGAGGAAACGTTCTACCGGCTGGGCAAGCTGGGCTTCGAAGAGTACAGCGTCGTCTCGATGCTGGAAAATGAAGCGAACCACGAGCGCGAGCACGGTGAGCAGATCGACAAGACGCTCCGACCGTCATTCTGAGCCCGTCGAAGGATCCGCTCCCATGAGGCTGATTCGACGCCGTAGGGGCGCACGGCTGTGCGCCCTGTCCGCCGCAGGCGGACGCGAGATCATCCTTTGTCCGCCGTCAGCGCCTTCAGGAACGCATCGGCAATGAGCCGGTGGCCGGCGTCGTTCGGATGGAAGTCCGGCGGCGTGTCGTTGATGTGCGTCAGCTCCAGGCTGCGGCCGACGAACGCCGCGCGCGGGTCCGCGACGAGCACATCGTTGCGTTTGGCGACGCGGTCGATGACGTCGTCGAGCAGCCCGAAGGCGACCTTCGCCGGTGTCTCGAACGGGTGGCCGCTGCCCGAGAACAGGTCCGGATAGGCCTCGATGACGATCGCGGCCTTCGGCGCGGCGGAGTGCAAGGCGCTCAGGATCTGATCGAGGCGCTGCTCGGTGCCGACGAGGATGTTCGCGACGGGGCACTTGGGATCGTTCACGTCGATGATGCAGGCCCCAACGTTAGGATCGCTCTGGATAATATTGAGGTCGTTGCCGCCTATCGTCAGCGTGATGAGGCGTACATCACCCGCGCGGGCCGCATCGAGCGCGGCCGGGAGCTGCTTGTCGATGAGGTCCTGCGTGTTGTTGCCGGGGACGGCGAGCGAGGTGAGCTGGACGGCATGGCGTATGTGCTCCTCGTACCCACCGCGGACGAGCGCCACGTAGCTGGTGACGGTGGCGCTCGAGGCGCCTTGGCCGGCCGCAAACGAGTCGCCCAGCGCGAGATACACGCCGGTCGTGGCGTTCGCTGTGGCAGTCGAGTCGCTGTTGTTCGACGCCGTGCCGCCGCAGGCGATCGCGACAACGGCGAGGAGAGCTGCCAGCGCCCATACGCATCGAAGCACGGTGGCAGTCTAGCGCTGCGGTTTGGGCGCTGTCATACGTCCCGTGATGAAACGCTGGTAGAGTAGCCCGGCCCCCAGCACGAGCAGCCCAAGAAACGCCATCACGAGCGCTGCCGTTGCGCTCTGGAAGACGTCGAACACAAGCTTAGCGCAGTAGGCGAAGATCGCCGCAAGGCCTGCGACGGCGAAGAGGCGCTCCTGGAGCGGGACCGACAGCGCAAGAATAACGAGCGCCACGATCACCCAGAGCGCTCCCCAACCCGCGGCGTTCTCCGGGAACGCCTTGAACGAGAGGCCGACGGCAAGAGCGGCGAGACCGGTGAGAAGCAGCCACGGGCTGTAGTCGCGTTCGGTGCGGTTGCGAATGAGGATGCCGGCCCCAAGGACGATCGCGCCGATC
The DNA here is from genome assembly GCA_964418365.1 of uncultured Dehalococcoidia bacterium. Taxonomy (GTDB): domain Bacteria; phylum Chloroflexota; class Dehalococcoidia; order DSTF01; family RBG-16-68-14; genus JBBDXS01. The sequence goes on along the minus strand of CAYQLM010000052.1, from coordinate 4,031 downwards.
GTCGCGACAACGAGGGCCTGCGGCGTGTGCCAGACGTAGCGCAGATGCGATCCCTGGATCTGGATGCTGGCGTCGAGGAAGAGCGAGATCACGGAGGCGATGGCGGCGATGAGGACGAATGGAGAGCGCGAGAGACGAAACGCGAAGAGCGCGCCCGCCATCGTCGCGCCGGCGACGCCCATGCGCGCCCACGTGAGGTCGATCTGGTACTGGCGGCGCAGCGCATCCGAGGCTGGTTGATAGTAGTGCTGGTAGGTGTAGCTGCTGGGATCCTGGGGCCAGATGCCTGCGGCGTCGAGCAGTGCGTAGACGAACAGCGGAACGATCGCGACGGCGACGACCTGGAGCAGCTCGCCGGGTAGCCGGTAGCTCTGGGTGCGCAGCAGCCATTCCGCGATGGCGCCGACGGCGAGCAGGGACGCGGCGGAAAGCGCGATCCGGGCGCCGCTGTTGAGATCGGGCCATTGCACGCCCAAAAAGATCGCGTACGCGATCAGCGCCAGCAGCCCGCCGCCGTAGTAGAGCAACGTGGTCAGCGTCAGGGCGCCTAGCGGGCGATTGGCTGCCAGGTCTTGCAGGATGGCCTCCCGCTGCTCGGATGTGATGATGCCGCGCTGCACCCAGCGGTCGACGGCGCCCTTCGGGATCGGTGACATCATGTCGCGCGAATTGTACGCGCGCACGGGGCGGGCCGCTAGCGCCAGCCGATAGCGATGCTGCCGGCGCGCGTGCGCACGCGGACTGTCGGCGCATCCTTGGGCGGTGCGGAGGCTTTGGAGCGCAGCGGCAAGTCGGAGTGGACGGAGCCCGCGGTAGCCTCTGCGTCGAGGAAGAAGACGCTGTCGGGATCGAGAGACAGGCGCACCGAGCCGCTGATCACGCTGATGTCGAACTGGCCGCGCACAGGGCCTTCGTAGCGCACCGTACCGCTGACAGCGTTGACGCTCAACGCACCACCAACGTCGGAGATGCTGACTGACCCGCTCTTCGTTTGCGCCTCCAGCTTGCCGCGCACGCCTTCGATCTGCACCGTGCCGCTGCGCGCGCTGACGCGGGCGTTCGATTTGCAGTTGGTCACGCGAATGCCGCCGCTGCGCGACTCGATGGTGAGCAGGCCGCCGATCGCATCGGCCTGCGTGGTGCCGCTGCTGGACGACAGGTGGACCTCGCGCTCGATCTCGCGGACAGCCAACCCGCCGCTCCTGGCCGTCGCTTCCAGGGGACCCCTGATGCGTTCGACCTCGATGCGGCCGCTGCGATTGGAAACATTTGCCGTGCACTCGCGCGGGACTGTGATGAGGTAATCGACGCGGGGTGTACGGCTGAAGAAGAGGAAGGGGTGCGGCCGGAGGAGCGACGGCGCGCGGACGGTGATGCGATCGCCTTCCTGCCGGATGCCGCGCGAGATCAGCTCCGCTTGATCGTCGGCCTCCTCTTCGCTTTCGCCCCAGAGGTGAGCGACCACCTCGATGCGAGCTTGGCGCGTGTCGTCACCGCGGACGTTCACGGTGCCGGCTCTGTTCTCGACGGCGAGGTCGACCTCACCCGGTGTGTCGAACTCGCGAGTGAAGGTCCGGATGTACTCCATGTTGCTTACCAGTCGGGCTCCTCTATCCAGCGGCGGGGACTCCAGCGCCAGTGGTGGCGCTCCGAGTGACCGCCGAACATGCGCCACGGCCGGAAGCGAAAGAGATGTAGTCCAGACAGCACCGTGAGCGTGACGAGCCAGTTGCGCGTCGGATCGACCGTGCCCGTCACTAGCAGGAGGGCGATGATGAAGATGGTGATGCGGAACATGCCTACCTGCCCTCCGGTGCGTGCGCGAGGGCGAGCTGTTCGCCGGCCGTCGAGTCGAGCCGGAGCCCGAGCCGGACCATGGCGTTCGCGAGTGAGTGACGCACGCCTTCGGCGTGGCCAAGCTCGGGCGCGGCGGGGCGCTGCGCGGCGAGCTGTTGTTGCCGCTGCTGATTCAAGATCTCCGCGACGAGCCAGGTGTACTGATCCATGTCTTTCCTCCTTACTCCGGGCCGACCCAGCCGGACAGCCGCTGGCCCGGACCGTGGCGGCCGTGGCGTCGCTGATGGCGTTGCTCGTCCTCCGGCGGCTCGGACGGCTCCGCGTTTCGGAGCGCTCGGGCCAGCACACGCAGGAACCAGGAGTTGGCAGAGAGGCTGGCCTTCGCGGCCGCCTCGGTGGCGAGGTCCTTCAGCTCCGCGGGCACGCGCAGGGTGATCTTCTCCATGTCGCCGCCCTCGCCGAACGACCAGACCGTCTCTTCCGAGCCCGCGGGTTCGACCGAACGAACCTGGGCGTCAAGGACGCCGGGGCGGTACGAGAGGGTAATCTGGTAGTGAGCGCCGACCTGCTGGTTGACCGACTCGGCGAACTGCGAGAGTAGGTCGAAGACGGCGCGCTCCAGCGGGGAGCGGGCGGCGTCGATGTACGCCTCGATCTGCTTGCGGCGCTCCTCGTTGTCGACGACGGCGAGCAGACTCTTGAGCGACTGAAAAATGCTGTCGGTCGTGAACTCGGTCATGACAGCTCCTTCACCATGAGATGTCGGCCGGCGATGCCGGTGTAGCGCTCGTAGGCAGGATCGGTGCGCGTTTCGACCACAGCAAAGCCGTGACGCTCGTACAGGCGACGCGCGGGATTTGTCGTCGTCGTCATGAGCGACATCTGACGGTAATTGAGGCGCCTCGCTTCCTTCTCGGCATGGTCCAGAAGCGTGCCGCCGGTGCCCCTGTTCCGGGACGCCGGATCGACGTGCAGTTCGGCGATATAGAAGGCACCGGCGGGGAACGACGGGTTGACGCGCAGCCGCGCGCGGAAGCGGCCATACACTGAGACGATCCCAAAGCCGAAGGTCCGCAGTACCAGCCGCGCAAGACGAGGTGTCAGCCGGAATGACGCGTTGGCCGAGCTGGTCTGGAGCACCCCGACGACCTGGCCGTTCAGCTCAGCGACCGTGCTGTGTTGCCAGCCTTGCGGGCTGCCCGGCAGACGCACGAGGCCCATGCCGAAGTTGCGCGCCGCTTCAACACAGCCGGCGATGGCGATAGCCTCCTGCCCCGGATCGCCTGCAATGATCTCGGCGATGCGGTCCGTGTCGATTGCGGTGGCTTGCCGGATGCTGAGCGCTTCCATCGTTAGCTCACCAGTGTTCCCGCGGTCGCCGGCTGGAACGCGAGCGGGACGCACTTCGGCCCGCGCAAGAAGATCGAGATGATCTGCTCGATCTCTGCGTCGTCGCTCAGGCGGAGCTGCGGCAGCCGGAAGATCAGCGCCTCGAGCGCGATGCGCGCCTCCAGTCGTGCGAGCGGCGCGCCCAGGCAGAAGTGGATGCCATGCCCGAACGCCACGTGCCCGGAAGCGTCGCGCGTGACATCGAAACGTTCCGCGTCCGGGAAGCGGCGTTCGTCGCGGTTGGCTGAACCGTAGAGCGGCAGCACCATGGCCCCCTGCGGGATCGTCGTGCCGCTCAGCTCCACGTCCTGCATCGCGATGCGGAACAAGAACTGCACGGGCGCGTCGTAGCGCAGCGCCTCCTCGACGAGGTTAGGGATGAGCGAGCGGTCCTGCCGCACCTTTGCGAGCTGGTCCGGGTTGCGCAGCAGGGCAAGGACCGCGTTGCCAAGCAGGTTCGTCGTCGTCTCGTTCCCTGCGATCAGGAGCAGCGCGATGAACGCGATCACCTCGTCTGCGTCGAGCGCCTGGTGCTCTTCGTGCGCCTGCACGAGAGCGCTGATCAGGTCGTTGCGGGGGCGGAACCGGCTCCGGCGCTCGGCCACGGCCCCCTGGAAGTACGCCTCGAACGCCTTCATGTCCTGCTCGATGCGCGGCCGCTCCTCGGGCGTGATCTGCGAGTCGTCCGTCAGCACTTCGTCGGACCAGCGCTTGAAGTCGTCTTTGTGGGCCGGGTCGACGCCGAGGATCTCGGCGATGATCGTGACGGGCAGTGGCATCGCGAGGTCACCGATGAGCTCCAGCTCGCCCTTGGCCTCGATCGCGGCGATCAGCTCGTCGGTGAG
>CAYQLM010000051.1:0-23290 GCA_964418365.1 uncultured Dehalococcoidia bacterium | reverse complement strand
ATCGATGGCAAGCTGCTGGGCGACGGCGTGCTCGCGACGTTCGGCGCGGCGCGCGAGGCGATCGCGTGCGCGGGCGCGGTACACGCTGCGGGCAGCCACGCAGGGCTGCCCCTACATATCGGTATCCACGCCGGAGACGTGATCCGCGAGGACAACAACGTCTACGGCGGAGCGGTGAATATCGCGTCACGCGTGGCGGACGAGGCGGCGGCAGGCGAGACGCTCGTCTCCGCCACGGTGCGTGATCTGGCGCGGACGTCGGCGGGCGTCTCGTTCGAGGAACGTGGTAAGCGCGACCTAAAGGGCGTAGGCGAGCCGGTGCGGGTGTTCGCTGTGCGGGAGGAAGGCTAGTGGAGCCGCAGGTCCAGTACGCGAAGACACGCGATGGCGTGAGCATCGCCTTTTCCGTGGCGGGCAGCGGGCCGCCGCTGGTGCACGTGCGTACGTGGACGGCCACGCACGTGCAACTGGACTGGCAACAGGAGGCCCCAGGCAAGATCTACGAGGCGCTGGCGGCGCACCGGACGCTGATCACGTTCGACCGGCGGGGCGCAGGGCTCTCCGATCGGAACGTATCGGATCTCACGTTGGAAACGCTGACGCTCGATCTGGAGGCGGTAGTGGACCATCTCGGGTTGGAGCGTTTCGCGGTAATGGGTTTTGCATTCGGGATGATGGTGAGCACGATCTATGCGCTGCGCCATCCCGAACGGGTCTCAGCGATCATCAGCCTCAACGGGGTGATGAGCGGAAGCGCGTTCCGGCAGTGGCCGCGGATCAGGGCGCTGCTGGCGATGCGTGATGCGGATTTCGACACGTTCGTGGAGACGATCAACGGCAACCCGAGGATGAAGGAAATCTATCGGGCGTCGATCACACCGGAAGGTCACCAAGCGTTTGTGAATGCAAGCGAGACGTTCGACGTGACAGACTTGCTGTCGCAGCTCAACCTGCCGGTGCTGCTGCTGTACCCGGACAGGGCCGCCGTATCCTACGCAGGCGCGTTCGCGCGTGAGATGGCGACGCGCATTCCGGGCGCCCATCTGGTCGCGCTACCCGGGGAGCCAGCGGAAGCTATCGCGGAGCGCGTGGCGAGCGCGCTTGACGCGTTTCTGAGCGATGCGCCGCCGGATGAAGAGAGCCAGTCCCCCTCAGGCACGGCCATCATCCTCTTCGCTGACATTGCGGACTCCACCGCGCTGACGGAGCGGCTGGGCGACGCGGCGTTTCGAGAAAAGGCGCGCGAGCTGGACGAAGCGCTGCGCCGCGCGATCACGTCGAACGGCGGTACGGCGATCGAAGGCAAGTTGCTGGGCGATGGCGTGCTGGCGACGTTCGGCGCCGCGCGCGAGGCGATCGCCTGCGCATCGGCGATACACGCTGCGGGCAGCCACGCAGGGCTGCCCGTACATGTCGGCATTCACGCCGGAGATGTCATTCGAGAGAAGGACAACGTGTACGGCGGGGCGGTGAACATCGCATCGCGGGTGGCGGGCGAAGCGACCGCCGGCGAGACGCTGGTCTCCGGCACGGTGCGCGACCTGGCGCGGACGTCGGCCGGCGTGTCGTTCGAGGATCGGGGTGAACGAGAGCTGAAGGGCGTCGGCGAGCCGGTGCGGCTCTACGAAGTGCGCTGGCGGAAGGAGACCTGATGGCGGAGCCGCAGATCCAGTACTGCACAACCGCTGACGGCGTGAGCATCGCCTTCGAGGTCAGTGGGCGCGGCCCTCCCATCGTATCGGTGGGCATGACCACAATCAGGAGCCTCGCTGCGACGGGACCAAGGCCACTTGCTGAGGACTTTACGCTCGTAGGCTACGACCGGAGAGGGAGCGGCCTGTCCCAGCGCGAGCCAGCCGACTTCTCGCTGGAAGCCCGCCTGCTCGACCTCGAGGCCGTGATCGACCGCACGCAGAGCGCCCGCTTTGCGCTCCGGGGCATGCTGAACGGAGGGCTAACCGCCATCGCCTTTGCCGCCCGACACCCGGACCGGCTCACGGGCCTCATTCTCTTCAACACCTACGCCAGCGGCGCACGGTTCTACCAGGAGAGTTCCGCCGGGAGGTTCCTGGCCGCGCTTCGTGACGTGGCGCTGGACCAATGGGAGGCGGTGACACTGGCTTGGGCCAACCGAGCCATCGAGCCGCCTGATCCCGAGCGGGCGGCGGAGTTGGCGGCGCTCTTTCGGACGTCCATGACCCCCGAGGCCGCTATGCAGTTTCGGGACGCGACCCGGCAGATCGACGTCACCCGTCTACTCAAGCAGGTGGCCGCTCCAACGCTGGTGCTGCATCAAGAAAGTCCCGTCACTCCGCTGAGCTTCTCCCAGGAGCTGGCGTCGACCATCCCCAACGCCCGCATCGTGGTTACGAGGGGTGGGCCCGGGGGGCTGGCGCTAGCCGAGGCGGGCCTGCGCGCTATCAAGGAGTTTCTCGGCGTAGCGTCGGGGAGCGCGGCTGCTGATGCCGGTGAGCCGCGCGCGCCATCGGCAGCGGTGCACACGATCCTGTTCACCGATCTGACGTCGTCCACAGCGCTCACTCAGCGCCTCGGCGATGCGAAGGCGCAAGAGCTGGTGCGCGCGCACAACTCAATCGTGCGCGAGGCGCTGGCCGCGCAGGGCGGGACGGAGATCAAGCACACCGGGGATGGCATCATGGCGTCGTTCCCAACGGCGTCAGGCGCGCTCGAGTGCGCGGTCGCCATACAGCGGGGCGTTGCGCTTCATGGTGAGAGCGATCTCGCCGTGCACATCGGGCTGAACGCGGGGGAGCCGGTAGCGGAGGAGCGCGACCTGTTCGGTACCAGCGTGCAGCTCGCCAGACGCATCTGCGATCACGCGCTGACGGGGCAGATATTGGCATCGAACGTCGTACGCGAGCTGGCGGCGGGCAAGGGCTTCCTCTTCTCAGATCGCGGCGTCGCGGACCTAAAGGGCTTCGAGGACCCGGTGCGGCTGTACGAAGTGCGCTGGCGGGAGGAAGGCTGATGGCTGAGCCGGAGATTCGCTACTGCACGACGGCCGACGGCGTTGCGATCGCGTACTGGACGGTCGGTGAAGGACTCCCCATCGTCCACCTTCCACACGGCACCATCTCCCACATTCAGCTCGAATGCCAGCAGCCCGAAATCGTCTACTGGTATGACCTGCTGAGCGCGCGCCACACGCTCGTCCGATACGATCCGCGCGGGTACGGCGTGTCCGACCGGAGTGTGGAGCTCATCTCTGCCGAAGGGTTCTTGCGGGACCTCGAAGCCGTCGTGAACCACTTGCGTCTTGAACGGTTCGTGCTGTACGGCCCCATGTTTTGGGGCCCGATTGCGGTGGCCTATGCGGCACGGCATCCCGATCGCGTGTCGCATCTCGTGCTCTGGAACGCGATTCGAGCACGTCCGTCGGAGGATCCGCGCGAGGTCGCGCTGCAAGAGCTAAAGCAGCGAGACTGGCGAATGTTTACGAACGCTTGGGCGCAAACCCACTGGGGATGGTCGCGCGCCGATCAGGCCCGGCGCTGGGCTCGCATGTTACATGACTGCAGCTCTCCAGAAGGGTATGACGCCGCGTCTCGCGCGTTCCAGCACCTCGATCTATCCCCGCTGCTGCCGATGGTCTCTGCGCCGACGCTCGTCGTGCGCCACCGTGGCTTGACCGCCGGCAACGAGGAAACAGCTCAGTTGCTGGCGTCCCGAATACCGAACGGGCGGCTCGTAACGCTGGAAGGCGCGCTGATCATGCCCACGGTCGAGCGCTCGGAATCAGACACCGCGCTCCGTCTGATTGAGGAGTTGTTGGGGGAGGAGAGCGTGGCACCCCAGTCTACCGAGACGCCGCAAGCGGCGGCCGTCCACACAATCCTGTTCACCGACCTCGCTTCGTCGACTGCGCTCACGCAACGGCTGGGCGACGCGAAGGCCCAGGAGCTGGTGCGCGCGCACAACACCATCGTGCGTGAGGCGGTGGCCGCGCAGGGCGGGTCCGAGATCAAGCACACCGGGGATGGCATCATGGCGTCGTTCCCGACGGCGTCCGGCGCGCTCGAATGCGCAGCGGCGATACAACGCGGCGTGGCCCTGCGCGCTGATGACAACCTGGCTGTGCACATCGGGCTGAACGCGGGCGAGCCGGTGGCGGAGGAGAGCGATCTGTTCGGGACAAGCGTGCAGCTCGCGCGCCGGATCTGCGATCACGCGTCGGCGGGGCAGATCCTCGCGTCGAACGTGGTCCGAGAGCTGTCAGCAGGTAAAGGCTTTCTCTTTGCCGACAGCGGTGACGTTGCGCTGAAGGGCTTCGAGGAGCCGGTGCGGCTCTACGAAGTGCGCTGGCGAGAGGAAGACTAGAGGCCAGCACACGGTCGTGGCACGCTGCACTCGGTCGCCGCAGCGGTCACGTGGAGGAGTGGTATGACGGTACGCAAAGGGCTCCCCGGGACAGCCGGTCTCATGGAATTCGAAGTCGTGGCCGCAGCTCTAGCTGCTGCCCACCAGGGCGGTCTGCTGAAAGCGCTGTTGGAAGAACCGGCCAGCAGCGCCGGTCATGCGACACGGCTTAGCCTTGACCCCCTCGCGACGGAATTAGTGCTCGAGGTCCTCACGGAGTTCGGTGTCGCCGCCCTGGAAGGAGGGAACTACACAGCGGCGCCTGGGCTTCTACGTGTCGAAGACACCGTTGGTGTCGATTGGGTGTTCGCCTACCTGGAACAGATGACTGCGTTTCTCACGCGCGGCGAACGTCGCGTAGAGATGGGCAGCTCCAGTGCGTTGCGCGAGACGTTCTATACGAACATGGTATGCGCGCTCGGCCGACTCTTCGTGGACGCGGCGGGGGAACTGGCCGCCGTTCTCCCCGGCAGCCCGCGCCGTATCCTCGACGTCGGAGCCGGGTCAGGCGTCTGGAGCTTCGCCATGGCGGGGCGCCACGCCGAGGCTCGTGTCACTGGGCTGGACTTCCCTAACGTGTTGCCGGCCTTCGAGGAGCGGGCGCGGCAGACAGGGCTTGCCGGTCGCGCCGAAACAATGGCGGGTGATTACTTTTCGCTGCCGCTTCCTCCAGGCCGGTTTGACCGGATCGTCATCTCCCATGTGCTGCACCTCGAGACACCGAAGCGGGCGGCCGCGCTGCTGCTCCGAGTCGCGCCCGCGCTGAGCCGGGGAGGCGATCTGGTGATCATCGAGAACACCGGCGGCGGGTCTACTGTCAGGAGGAGAGCGCACGCGGTCTACAGACTGCATCGCGCGCTCCGAACCACGGGGCCCGGGCCGCATGCCTGGGCGGAGGTCCGACGCTGGCTCCGCGGGGCGGGGCTCACGCCCGTGAAGACGATCCGGCTGAAAGGTCCACCGTACGGGCTCACCGCGCTCTTGGCGCGTAGCAGTGGCGGCAATGGGGAAGTGCAAGAAGGCCGTTCGGGCGCCTGATGGAACCCCAGGTCCAGTACGCGAAGACGAGCGATGGCGTGAGCATCGCCTTCTCTGTGGCGGGCAGCGGGCCGCCGCTGGTGTACGTGCGCACATGGACAGCCTCGCACGTGCAACTGGACTGGCAAAAGGAGTCCTCACACAAGTTCTTCGAGGCGCTTGGGGCGAAGTGGACGTTGATCACGTTCGACCGGCGGGGCGCCGGCCTGTCCGATCGAGACGCACCAGAGCTCACGTTGGAAAAGTTCACGCTCGACCTGGAGGCGGTGGTGGACCATCTCGGGCTGGAGCGTTTCGCGCTCATGGGTACGTCATTCGGGATGATGGTGAGCACGATCTATGCGCTGCGCCATCCCGAACGGGTCTCAGCGATCATCAGTCTCAACGGGGTGATGAGCGGAAGCGCGTTCTGGCAGTCGCCGCGGAACAGGGCGATGCGGGCGATGCGCGAGACGGATTTCGACACGTACGTGGAGACGATGGCCAGCATGAACCGTGACCCGCATATGAGCGAGATCTGGCGAGCGTCGATCACGCCGGAAGGACACAAGGCGTTCGTGGACGCGAGCGATACGTTCGACGTGACAGACCTGGTGTCGCAGCTGAACCTGCCGGTGCTGCTGCTGCACTGGGCGGACGGCCCCGAAGGGGCGGCACCAGGCGAGTTCGCACGAGAGATGGCGACACGCATTCCGCGCGCCCGTCTGGTCGGGATGCCCTGGGAGCCACGGGAAGCGTACGTGGAGCGCGTGGCGAGCGCGATTGACGTGTTTCTGAGCGATGCGCCCGCGCAACCGGCGCCATCGGCCGGCGCGGTCCACACTATCCTCTTCACCGACCTCACTTCGTCCACCGCCCTCACTCGGCGCCTCGGCGATGCGAAGGCGCAGGAGCTGGTGCGCGCGCACAACGCCATCGTACGAGAGGCGGTGGCCGCGCAGGGCGGGTCCGAGATCAAGCACGCCGGCGACGGCATCATGGCGTCGTTCCCGACGGCATCAGGCGCGCTCGAGTGCGCAGCGGCGATTCAGCGCGCCGTCGCTCAGCGCGCCGATGACAACTTGGCCGTGCACATCGGGCTGAACGCGGGCGAGCCGGTGGCGGAGGAGCGCGATCTGTTCGGCACGAGCGTGCAGCTGGCGCGGCGCATCTGCGATCACGCAGCGTCGGGGCAGATATTGGTATCGAACGTGGTGCGTGAGCTCGCTGCGGGGAAGGGCTTCCTCTTCGCCGACATCGGCGAGGTAGTGCTGCGAGGGTTCGAGGAGCCGGTGCGGTTGTACGAACTACGGTGGCGGGAGGCGGACTAAGTGCAGCACGGACCGTGACCACCATCCCGCGCGCGGAGTCCGACATCACGCCGGCGTGGCTAACCGCGGTGTCTTTGATCCAGATGGCCGGTGCGGTGAACTTAGGCGGGGGCATCGCCGTCGTGATCGCCGGGCGGCTGGCCTCGCTGGGCTGATCGGTCATAGAGACGTGCCTTCCCCGTTTGACCCGCACCGCGGTGGGCGGTTACGCTGAGTCGTGTCGGGGCGTGGCCCAGCTTGGTAGGGCACCTGACTGGGGGTCAGGAGGTCGCTGGTTCGAGTCCAGTCGCCCCGACCATCTCCCCCCAAGTTCCTGCGCCAGCGCGAAGAGCGGCTTGTACGGCTCGCGCGCAAGAACGGCATAAATGCCTCAGGCGGGTCGCTCCCTGTAGGGACGACAATCGAAGCGTACATCGGTCACCACGTCTCGCGGCCTGCTCGCGAACAGGCGAACAGAACCAGAGTCACCCTGCGATCCGCTTCTGCAGCCCTAGGCAGTCTGCTACGAGTTTCCTCATGCCGATCTCCCGCGCCAGCTCATCAGCCAACTGAAGGAGGTCGCGCGCTCGCCGGTGGTCATCGGGTTCGCCGCGCGCGATAAGTAGGCGGGCATACTCGTAGCGGGTGTAGGCAAGGAATGGACGTGCGCCCATCCTCGCACTCATGGCGAGAGCCTGATCGAAATGGCCTGCCGCCGCAGCCCAATCCGACATCGTGGCGGCGAGGACGCCTAAGTAATGGGAGACCGGACCCAAACAGCAGATGCCCACAGGCAGCGTGATATTGCGTCCTTCGTACGGCAGCAGGAGATCGTACAGCGCGGCTGCCCGGGGCGCGTCGTGCAGGAAGGCGCAGGCTTGAGCGATCGTAGCGACAGCGGTAAACCACTGCTGGTCCTTGGGGAGGCCGGCGAAGCCGTCCACAGCGAGGCGCTCCAGTTCGGCGCGCGCCTCCTCCTCGCGGCCGAGCTCGGCGTAGAGAAGCGCCAGCGCGCTTCGGAATGCCAGGAGTCCTGCGTACTGTTCGGCTAGGCCCCGGAACATCCCCTCCAGCTCCAGGAGACGCCCTTGCTCCCAACGCAAGGTGAATAGCTGCACGCCGAAGAACAACACCGCGTTGGGCTCTTGGATCCGTTGTCCGTTGGCTAGTGCCAGTTGAACCAGTCTCTCGGCGTCTTCGAACCGGCCGTCCAACATCGCCCGCATGCCCAAGAGGAGCGTTATGAACCAGCGAGACTGCGGGTGCCGGAGCTCGTCGACGGCCGCCGCGGCCACGGCGAGCTCGGCGTCGACGGCCGCGACGTCTCCCAACTCCAGCAGATCAACGATGCGCCAGTGACGGGCACGGAGCGCCACGTCTTTGTCGCCGGCCTCGTCTGCGAGACGCACAACCTCGGTGGCGGCGTGGAGCCGTTCTTCCAGAGCTCCCGGCTCAATCTGTGCCCAGTGGCTTGCACTCAGCGCATCTGTCAGCGCTGACGGGTCGCCGGCCCGCTGTGCGGCCTCGATGGCCTCTCCACCCAACTGGAGCGCTCGCTCACGAGCGGGCGAGAAATAGAGTTGGCCCGCAAGCGCTAACGACAACCGCGCGCGCAGCGGGCTGCCGCTCGCCCCTAAAGCACCGAGCGCCTCCTCGAGGAGGGCAACGTGTCGCTCGTTGAAGAGGCCGATGGCGGTCTTAATGCCCAGCGCCGCGCGAGCAGTCTGTTCTGCCGCACCCAGCCGTCTCGCGAGGTCTGCCGCACGCCGGAATGCGCCCTCCGCCTTTAAGGTTTCACCAGACCGGTCGTGGGCCTCACCGAGGGCGAGGAGCACTCCGCAACGCTGAGGATCATCGGGCGCTTCTTGCAGCTCCATAGCCTGCAACGTCCGCTCGTAGTGGAGCACGGCGTCCTCATAAGCCAGGAGTTGCGTCGCCTGCTCAGCGGCGCGCGCCGTGTACTCGATCGCCTTCCCAACATCGCCGCCACCTCGGGCGCCTTCGAAGAAGTGGTAGGCGAGTTCGCCTAGGTGGGACGTAAGCTTGCCGGCAAAGACTTCTTCGAGTACTTCAGCAATGCGGCGGTGTAATCGTGCTCGACGGGTCGTGCTCAGCTCCTCGGACAGCGTCTCGCGGACCAGGGCGTGAGTGAAGCTGTAGCGCCCCACCACCCCGGCTGCCTCAGCCAGGACGCGAGCGCCCGCGGCCTCCTCCAGCGAGTCGAGCAGGCGGTCGCCCGGGAGTTCCATTACACGCTCCAGCACATCGAGGCCGAACTCGCGACCGATGACGGAGGCGACGGTCAGGGCCTCGTGTGCCTCGGCCGACAGGCGGGCGAGCCGCCGGTCGATCACCTCTCGCACGCTTTGGGGGATGGTGACGGTCCATGACTTCAGTTCGTCAGCCCGCTCCAGCCGGCCATCGGCCACCAGTAGGCGGACCACTTCGCTCACGAAGAAGGGCATACCCTCCGTCTCGCGGTACAGTGCGGCGACGAGGGACGGGGGCGGCGCGATGCCAAGCGTCAACTCCAGGAAACGTGCGACCTCATGCTCCGCGAGCCCGCGCAGGACGACGCGCTCGATTTGCTCTTGGGCAAGCACTGCCAGCGTCTCCGACAGAGGGTGCTGCCTGCTCAGCTCCGTATCGCGGTATGTGGCAACGACCAGCAGCCGAGCACCACGCAGCTCTCGCGCCAAGAACTGGAGCAGCAGCAGCGACGGCTTGTCCGACCACTGTAGGTCGTCCAAAACGAGGACGATCGGCTGCCGATTGCTGGCGTTCCTAAGGAATGTCGTGATGCTATCGAAGAGGCGGAAGCGCGCCTGGTCAGGCTCGAGCGTGGGCGGGGGAGGCAGGTCAGGCAACCGTTCCCGCACCTCCGATACGACTTGAGCGATGTCAGCGGCGCCGGGGCCCAGCTCGGATCGGATTGCGTCCGCCTCCCGATCATGAAGGTAGCTCCGCACCGCCTGCCTCCAGGGCCAATAGGCAGGAGCCCCTTCCCCCTCATAGCAGCGGCCCCAGAGGACGCGCGCGCCGCGCAATTTGCCGTACGTGGCGAGCTCCTCCGCCAGGCGCGTCTTGCCCACTCCTGGCTCACCTGCGAGCAGGACGATGCGACCTTGGCCGGAGAATATCTCCTCCAGCCTGGAGCGCAGCTGCTTTGCCTCTTGGTCGCGACCGACGAAGACGCCGCCGGCCAGACGGTCCAGTGAGTTGGCCTCGGCGAGAACGGCGGCACCCGCACCTGCCGGCGCGGCGGCGATGGCCGCGAGCAATTCAAGCACCTGGGCGGCGCTCTGAGGACGCTCCTCCGGCGACTTCTCCAGCAGACGCTCGATCAGCGCGTCCAGCGCGCGCGGCAGGTCCGCCCGGTGCCACGAGGCTGCCACCGGCGCCGTGTTAATGTGCTGCGAAACGACGGCGATCGTGTCGTCGCCCAAGAAGGGCGGGCGGCCGGTGACGAGCTCGTAGAGCAGACAGCCAAAGGCGTAGAGGTCGCCGCGAACGTCCACCTCCGTCCCAAGCGCTTGCTCCGGCGGCATGTATGATGCCGTCCCCATGATGGTGCCCGCTTCCGTCAGGCGGGACTGGCCCAGCGCCATCGCCAGGCCAAAATCGCCCAGCTTGGCGTGGCCGTCTTCTGTTAGCCAGATGTTGCCCGGCTTGATGTCCCGATGCAGGATGCCCCGACGGTGCGCTACATCGAGAGCGCGGCACACGTCCTGCCCGATCGCCAACACGCGCTCCAGCGACAGCGGCCCGCCCGCCTGGCGCAGCTCGCGCTCCAGGTCGCCGCCCGCCATATGCTCGCACACGAGATAGGGCACGGGCGGTCCGTCGGGCCCCTGTTCCTGTCCGATGTCGTACACCGTGACGATGTGTGGCTGCGCGCCGAGCCCGGCCAGGGTCTCCGCCTCGCGGCGCACACGGGCGATGCCCGCCTCGTCGAGGCCGTGGGTCTTGATGACGGCGATGGCGACATCACGGTTCAACTGCGTGTCGCGAGCTAGGTAGACGGTCTTCTGGCCGCCCTCACCCAGCAGCCGCTGCACGACGAATCGCCCGGAGGCGAACGTCTTCGGTTCTACGGGCGCGCCTGCCTTCGTGCTGCGCGGGCCGTCTGTCGCATCGATCGCCATTCGCCCCTCCGCCGTGACTACGGCTGCCGGCGCGGCAAACGGGCCAGCCGCTGCCGCAGATCCCTTCGGGCCAGGCGATCTTAGCACACCGGCGAACTGCCACGACTGTCCCCGCCCGTGGGAGTTAGGTTGAATATCAGTGCCGCAGGCGAGACGAACCGTGGGGGGATTACAGCGCCAGGGAACGATAGGCGAGCTTACGCCGCCTTCTTCGCCGCAGGCCTGACGCGGGTGGAGATCAGCAGCACCGGCACGTGCGAGTCCCGCACGACGGCCTCGGCGACGCTTCCCAGCACCAGCTTCTGCAGTCCCTGTCTGCCGCGCGTCGCCATCACAACCGCGTCCGCTCCCCACTCGATCGCGGCCGCCCGGATTCCGGTGGCGGCGTCTCCCCGTTGCACCCGCGTCTTCGCTTTGACGCCGGCTTTGCGCAGACGCTTAGCGACACCGGCCACATAGCCGGCTGCCTCCGGCTCTTCCGCCGAGCCGCTCGGCGTCACCGGCCCGGTGAGCACGTGCAGGACGAGCACCTCCGCGCCGAGCGACTTGGCCAGCTCCGAGGCATACGGAACGGCGGTGCGCGATCGAGCGCTTCTATCGATGGGTAGGAGGATCTTTCGGAACAGGGGAAGCTCCTTTTTGACGGCGGTGTCACCCGTCTGTCGATGTATCGCCCGGAGCACGCTCGGGGTTGATTAGGGTCTTCCCTATCACGGGGGTGGGCCTGCTTGGCCCAGTCCGTAGCCATCTTGACAGGCAACCGTTCCGTTGCATATAATCGCCTAACGTGGATGAGGTATTTCGCGCGCTCGCTGATCCCAGCCGCCGGGAGCTGCTCGACCGGCTGCACGACGACAGCGGCCAGACCCTGGGCGAGCTGTGCGCGGGGCTCGATATGACGCGACAGGCCGTGAGCAAACACCTCGCCATTCTAGAGGCGGCGAACCTCGTCGCGACGGTGCGGCGCGGCCGCGAGAAGCTCCACTATCTGAACCCCGTGCCGATCAACGAGATCTACGACCGCTGGATCCACAAGTACGAACGCCGGCCGCTGCGCGCGCTCAGCGAGCTCAAGCGCGGGCTCGAGGCGGAGCAGGAATAGCGAAGGAGACATCGATGCAAAAGCCACAGTTCATGTACGTCGTCTACATCTCTTCAACGCCGGAGAACGTCTGGAACGCGCTGATCGACGGCGAGATGACGAAGCAGTACTGGGGCCGTCACAGGAACGCCTCGGACTGGAACGAGGGCTCCCGGTGGACCCACGAGGACTTTGACGACAGCAGCCTCGTCGACATCGTTGGCGTGGTCGTCCAGAGCGATCCGCCGCGGCGGCTCGTGCTCACGTGGGCGCGGCCCGTCGACGCAGACAACGAAGCGAGGCACTCGCGCGTCACGTTCGACGTCGAGCAGTACGAGGACGCCGTGCGTCTCACCGTCGTGCACGACAACGCCGATCCAGAGATGCTCGAGTCGGTGAGCGGAGGCTGGCCGATCGTGCTGTCGAGCCTGAAGACGCTGCTGGAGACGGGCAAGCCGATGGCCATGACGACGCGCCGCCACGCTCCGCCGCCGGAGTAGCCACTAGAAAGGAGCCAACATGAAATCTGGGCCGAAGACGATCTACGTCACCTACATCGCCAGCACGCCGGAGAGAGTGTGGGAAGCGCTGACGAGCGGCGAGCTCACCAAGCAGTACTTCTTCGGCCGGCGAGTGGAGTCCGACTGGAGGACGGGCTCGTCATGGACGATGCGTATGGAAGACGGCACCGTCGATGTTGAAGGCAGCGTCCTCGAGAGCGATCCGCCGCGCCGGCTATCGCTGACCTGGAACGTCAACCTCGACGCGCACCCCGGCATGTCGAAAGAGTGGCTGGAAGAAGCCCGCGCTCTGCCGCAGACGATCGTCACGTACGAGATCGATCCGTTCGGCGACGCGATGCGGTTGACGATGACGGAGGACCACGCCGGCCTAGTCCCCGAGAAGTTCCTGGAAGGTGGGCGCACGGGCTGGCCGATCATCCTGAGCGGCCTGAAGACGCTGCTGGAAACGGGATGTCCCTTACGGATCCCGACGCCGGGGACGCCGGCGGGCTAGACGGCTTCACGTCAGAGGAAGGGCGTGATCGCCTCCAGCGTTTCCTTGGACGGAACGACTGGAACGATCTCGAACTCGACCAGGTCCTGCCACTGTACGACCCACTGCTGGAAGAGCCGTGGGTCGTCGCATTCCATGAGCTGAAAGCAGCGCCGGAAATTCGCTTCCACCCAACTCCCAACGTACGTTAGGCCATCCGGCAGCATCCGCCCCTCCTGCTGCGCTCTTCGATAGACAGCCGCCGCATTCCGTTCCTTGAAGTGCTCGATGACCATGAACAGCATCTCGTTCCCCTCGCCTACCAGCGCTCGTAGTGCACGAGGTCCGCGAGCGGCGTGCGCGCGATGCCGCGGTGGCGCGATTCCTCCGACTCAGGATAGCCGAACGTGATCACCATCGCGACGACGTGCTCGTCCGGCAGGCCGAGCACGCGGGCGGCGTCCGCCTGAGGCGGACGGTCGTGCATCGCCTGGAAAGACTCGGCTACGTCCCACAATCCGGTGGCGATTTCCCCGCGAGACCCCTTGATAATTCGCCAGCGATATGCCATTATAGTGACATCATAATGCCAGCACCTGCCAAGGAAGGACTGCTGGCCGCGAACGACAGCAAGCCACGCCGGCTCAACCTGTGGAGAACTCCAGAGGTCAGCCTCGTGGTGGGGACGATGGCGGCCCGAGCGGGAAGGCCGAGCATGGATGAGCAGACCGGCGCACGCCAGAAGCCGACGGCAACCCGCGAGCCACGCCGGGAAGACCAAGGCGACCTGATTGTCCTGCATCTCTACGGCTCGTACCGCGACATGGGGCGGCAGCACGTGGAGCTCTTGGGCCCGCTGGCCCGGGAGGTCTATGCGCTCAATCGGGCGGACTGGGACCGCCTGCTGGACCAGTTCGGCACGATGATTAGGCTGGCCGACTTGCTCGTGCCCAGGGTCTCGATGCTGCTGGGGCCGCGCTACGACAAGAGCGGCCTCTACAAGGAGATCGCGGGGATGGCCGATGGCCTGGGCGTATCCGCCGCTGAGGGCTGGCGTGGACTCTTTGGGGTTCTCGGTGGTGGCTTGACGACGACCTTCCTCGCAACTCGGACGGCTACTGCTGACGGGTCGGCCATCATCGGGAAGAACAGTGACTGGAGCGACGGGTACGGGCTCCGGCGGCCGGTCGTCAGCCACTATCATCCGACCAACGGTGATCTCGCCCATGTCATGGCCACCTGGCCGTTACTCAGTTTCCCGGTCGTCGGCGTGAACGAGGCTGGCTTCGCCCTAGGGCTGAACTTCTTCAACGCCGACCAAGTCCTTGGACTGGGGCTGCCCCAATGGCCCTGGCGTCGCGCGCTGCAAACGGCGCGGTCGGTGGACGACGGCTTGCGGGCCTTCGCGGAGGCTCGCAACCGGGGTATCTCCGGCTTCATATCGATGGCAGACGCGGCCGGCGACATCGCCATGGTCGAATGCACGCCGAGCGACTACGACGTCTTTCGCTCCGACGGAGACTGGTTCGCCCAGGCCAACCACGCCCGTACGGAGAAGATGATCCCCCGCGACCGCGGCCGATCACCGGATTCGTTCCTGCGACGCGAGGCGATGGAGCAGGCCGTGCACCGTCACGTCGGCAAGATTACTCCGGAGATCGCCGCGTCGATCCTGCGGGACCGCGGCGCCAGTCCGTACATCAACGAATCGCTCGTCGCCAATCTGGGCGTCCTGAACGCCACGGTCGTGCACCCCGCTTCCAGGACCCTTTGGCACTCGACCACCATGCAACCGCTGGCGCCCTTCGGCGAGATGGTGCCCTTCTCCGTCGGAGCCAGCAGTCCCGCCATGCCGTCGCTCCCGGCCGATGCCCGTCTCGGCACGCCGGGGATGAACCGCGAGGCCGCGGTCGTCGCCAAGATCCGGCAGGCGATACGGGCCTTCGACCAGGGCAAGATCGAAGAGGCCGGTGCCACCTGGGACAGGCTCGCCGCAGAGAACGAGCCGCTGCTGGAACCGCACCGGCTCGTCTGGGCACGAGCGCGCGTCCGCTGGGCGCTCGGGAGGCTGGATGAGGCCGACGAGCTCCTGGTGGGGCTAGACGGGGACGACGCACCCTTTGACGTGCGAGCCTGGGGGCTGGCCGTGCGCGGGGTCATCGCCGACCGCCTCGGGCGCCGCGACCAGGCCCAGGACTGCTACCGGCAGGTTCAGGCGTTGCTCGAGTCCCGTCCTGACTACAACGACCAGTTCTTCTTGGCGCCCGCCCAGGCCGTAGTCAGCCGGGGGCTCCAGACGTCACAGACCAGCGGTCCGATGCCACCGACGCCTGACCTGCAGCACGTGCCCAGCTGACTGGTTACGTATCTTCTGAATTACGCGTACCAGGGAGTTGCCGGGGCGTCACCAGCGTTCGTGGTGCACGAGCTCCGCGAGCGGCGTGCGCGCGATGCCGCGGTGACGCGATTCCTCCGACTCCGGATAGCCGAACGTGATCACCATCGCGACGACGTGATCGTCTGGCAGGCCGAGCGTGCGCGCGGCGCAGTCGCGGTCGTGCATGGCAACGGGGCACGACGTGATGCCCTGCTCCCACGCGGCGAGCATCATGTTCTGCGCCGCGCGGCCGGCATCGAACGCTCCGCCGCCCGGCGCGAGGACGATGGCGATCGCCAGCGGCGCGGCGAGTATCGGCGTTGCGAACTGGCCGCACGCTGCGAGCTCCTTACGCCGATCCGCGTCGCGCAGGACGACGAAGCGCCAGGGTTGCGTGTTCTTGGAGCTGCCGGCCATCCGGCCGGCCTGCAAGATGTGGCCGAGCGTCTCGTCATCAATCGCTCGGTCTGTGTAAGACCGGCTGTCGCGCTTGGTAAGGATGCAATCGTAGGCGTCCATGGCCCTCCTCTTGGGGGTATCTTCGCGGAACGGCAGCCGATTGTACCGAAGCTGGTCGAATTAGCCTTGACAACGCCAGCGTATTAGTAGACACTAACTCCACGAGCTCAGCCGAAACGGAAGACCATAGGAACGGCGTCGTTCATCAACCGAATCGGAAGGCATCATTTCAGTGAGCCAGTCGCACACCCTCCTCCTGGGCTTCATCGCCGGTGTCACGATCCTGCTCGGCCTCCCGATCGGCCGGCTGCGCAGTCCCAGTCCTGGCCTCCGTCAGTTCCTCAACGCGCTCGCTATTGGCATTCTGGCCTTTCTCCTCTGGGACGTCCTAGCGCACGCCTGGGAGCCGATCGACACGGCTCTCGCCGATTGGCGCGACCGCACGGGAGGGCTGGGGCCCGTCTTCGGCTACGGCACACTGTTCATCGTTGGACTCGGCGCGGGTCTGCTCAGCCTCGTCTACTACGAACGCTGGCTCGAAGGAGGCGCGCGGCCGCAGTCCTTCGGCCCTGGGACGATGGCGGCAGACGAGCTTTCTGCCCGTCGGGCCGGCATATCGGCGTGGTCTGCCGCGCGGCGACTGGCGCTGCTCATCGCTGTTGGCATCGGCCTGCACAACTTTGGCGAGGGGCTGGCGATCGGCGGGAGCGCGGCGAGCGGAGAGATCAGCCTCGCGACCGTGCTCGTAATCGGCTTCGCCCTGCATAACGCGACAGAGGGCTTCGGCATCGTTGCACCTCTCGCTGCGGAAGGCGACCGGCCGAGCTGGGGCTTCCTTCTCCTGATGGGCGTAATCGGGGGCGGCCCGACGTTTCTTGGCACGGCCGTGGGACGCCAGTTCACCAGCGACGCCGTGAGCATGGTCTTCCTCACGCTGGCCGCCGGGTCGATCCTCTACGTGATGGTTCAGCTACTCGGCGTCGCGCACCGAGCGGGGCGCAAGGAGCTGCTGTACTGGGGGCTGCTCACCGGCCTAGCGGCAGGCTTCATCACCGACATGATCGTGACTGCCGGCGGCGCCTGACGCTCAGTCCGGCAGGAGCCGGGCGAACACCTCGTTGCCGAGCAGGCGGCCGCGCTCCGTGAGACGAAGGCGGTCGCCGCTCGTTTCCAGGAGACCCAGCTCGAACGGCTCCGCGAACTGCGCGGCGAACGCCTTCGTCGCCTCGACATCGAAACGCGCGCGAAAGTCGCGCAGGCTGACGCCATCGATCAGCCGCAGGCCCAAGATGAGCGTGTCCGACATCGCAAGCGCGGGCGTGATCGATTCGCCCGAAACGATTTGGCGCATCATCGCCGCGCCGCCGCGCTCCTGCGCTTCGTTCCAGGACTCTTCGACAAGCGACAGGTACTGCGAGGGCAGCGCCGCGTTCGCGAACCTGATGCCGTTCAGGTAGGAATGCGCGCCGGCGCCGAGGGCGAGGTATTCGCGGCACTCCCAGTACGTCAGGTTGTGGCGGCAGCGGTGGCCGGGCAGCGCCCAGTTCGAGATCTCGTAGTGCTCGTAGCCGGCGCGAGAGAGACGCTCCTGCGTCCACTCGAACTGATCGGCCTGCGCATCCTGGTCCGGCGCGGGGGTGCGGCCGCGGGCGACATCGCGCGCGAGGGGCGTGCCTTCTTCAATGGTGAGCGCGTACAACGACAGGTGCTCGGGTCCGAGCGCGAGCGCCTGTTCGACGCTCTGCTGCCAGCGTTCGATCGGCTGCTCGGGCAGCCCGAAGATGAGATCGAGGTTCACGTTGTCGAAACCCGCCTCTCGCGCCGCGCGGAACGCCTCGCGCGCGTCGTCCGCGCTGTGGATGCGATCGAGCGCGCGCAGCTCGTCGTCGTGGAAGCTCTGCACGCCGATGCTGAGCCGGTTGACGCCGAGCGCGCGCAGCTCGCGCAGGTACGGCTCATCGAGAGACCCCGGGTTCGCCTCGATGGTCACCTCCGCGTCCGGCGTGAAGTCGAAGATCGAGCGCAGGCCGTCCATGATGACGCGGACTTCGCCGATTGGCAGCAGGCTCGGCGTGCCGCCGCCGAAGAACATCGTCGCGATCGGGCGGCCGCGGGTCGTGTTGCGCCACAGGTCCGCCTCGTGCAGCAGGGTCTGCGTGTAGGCGGGTATCAGGTGCTCGTGTCCGGCGTAGGAGTTGAAGTCGCAGTAGCCGCACTTGGCGGTGCAGAACGGGATGTGCAGGTAGAGAGAGATCGGCTGAGTCATCGCAGGCATGGTAGCATGACGGGGCGGGAATCTAAGAACGAGACGTCTCGATGCTGGTCCCTCTCCCCGACGAGCCTCTCCGCGGTACGATCGTTGCACTTCGTCCGTGGGAGCCCGACGACGCCGATTGGTATGTCCGCGCCCGGGACGAAGAGATCCTTCGCTGGACGACGGAGCCCCGCGATCTTAAGGCCGACGTCCTCCGCCGCGTCATCGAGGCGTATCGACGGCGACCAACCACCTACGCCGGGTTCGCCATCACCGATATCACTACAGGCGACCTGCTGGGCAACATCTCGCTGGTCTTCGGCGATCCGAGCGGGCGCACAGCCGAGGTGTCGTACTGGCTCGCTCGCGAAGCCCGCGGTCGCGGCGCTGCGGCCGACGCCGTCCGCGCGCTCACACGCTGGGCGTTCGACGTGCTCCTACTCGAACGAATAGAGCTGCGCACGAACGTGGGGAATGGGGCATCGCAACGCGTCGCAGCACGGACGGGGTTCCGGCCTGCAGGCGAACGCGACGGACAGCTGGTATTCGTGCTGGACGAGTCCTTTTGGCAAAGAGGCGTGGCGCGCTCGGCGTCCGCCCAAGGCGGAGAACTCACGACCTCAGCCTCCGCCTAGCCTAACGACCTTACGTTCTCGCCAGCGATGCCTGCCGCGCTCGTTCGTCCGTTAAACGTCGAAACTCGGGGTCGTGAAGCCTAAGTACGCGGTGCGCTGCCTTTCGAAGTTCCGAATCGGACTCCCGCTCGAGCACAAGCTTCAGTGCCGCGCTCGCTCTCGGGTCCGGCGACTGAAGGCTGAGCGCATAGATGGCTTCTCTCCGAACTTTGGGGCTCTCATCGCTGCGCGATGCCACGCTAGTGAGGAACCCGACGAGGTCGATGTCGACAGGAGAGGTCTTACACCTGACGCAGCCGAGCGCGTGGACAGCGAAGCGACGCACCTGCGGGATCGGATCGTGGAGCGCTACCCGCCGCAGATCATCGATGCAGAGCTCATCCGCGTGATGATCGAGGAAGTCCAGACAACCCCTGCGCACAGGAGGCTCGGGGTGGTCCAGTCCCTTCATCACGGCGGACAGGCCGTCGCTGGCGGCGGCAATCAGCTCGTCGCCAGCGGCTCTCCTGATCTGCCAGTCACGAGAAGCGAGGAGCAGCACTTGCTGCTCAAGATCATCCTGACTAGGCATACCGTTATTCACTGCTCCTACAGACGGAGGCGCGAGAGAGTAGCGTGGCGCGCTCGGCGGGACTCGAACCCACGGCCTCAGGCTCCGCAAGCCTGCGCTCTATCCAACTGAGCTACGAGCGCGCGCGTCACTATCATAGCGCCTCGCGGACGGGAGCAGGATGAGTGGTGCCGAAGGAGGGATTTGAACCCACACGCCCTTTCGGGCACTACGCCCTGAACGTAGCGCGTCTGCCAGTTTCGCCACTTCGGCACGGCTTACCCGCGATGGTGGGCGATACAGGACTTGAACCTGTGGCCTCTTCCGTGTGAAGGAAGCGCTCTAGCCACTGAGCTAATCGCCCGAGATAACCCTCCTTAGATAAGCACGGTTCTTCATGCTTTTCAAGTGGCGCTCACGCCGGCGGGCTTCGATTAGCGTCGGAAAGTACTCCTGATACACCATTTCCCACGGTCGATACGCTTTGGTAGAAGCGCTTTTGCCCGCATTATGCTCGCTGAGACGCTCTTCGAGACGTTTGGTGCAGCCCGTATAATAGTAGGGCAACCTTGATCCTGCGCCTTCCCGACGGTCGGGACGCTCTAGCCACTGAGCTAATCGCCCGTGACGGTAGACGCATTCTAACGACGCCCTTTGCAGGCGGTCAAGCAATAATCGGTTGACGAGGCGGAGCGCTCACTTATATAGTGGTGCGCGGCCCGCTGGCGCCGCGCGTTCAGCTCAGGGTGGCCGGCCGGAGGCGGTTCGGCGCCCGCGATTCTCTCTTGCGAGGCAGGGATTGCCACATCGAGGCGTAACGTTCGCCGTCTCGCTCCTTCTGCTATCGGCGCTCATCGCCGGCGGCTGCAAGAGTGGTGGCGGCAAGAATGGAGCAACACCCACGTCGACGGTGAAGGCAACGCTCGTACAGGGAACGGCGACGGCGACGCCGCCCGCGCAGACGCCCACGCCCGCGCCTGACATCCGGCAGGAGGACTTCGCTCAGGTGTCCGCGGTGAGCAACTACATCGCGATGACCGGAGGCGAGGTCGCGACGGACTTGATCACCTACATCGACCTCACCGAAGACGGCGTGGACGACGCCGTGGTCCCGATCTCGTCGGGCGGTGAAGGCGGCGAAATCGCCATCTTCGTTTACGGGTACGGGCCCGGCGGGCTGACGGACCTGCTGCGCGTGATCCCCGAGAGCGGCCTTAAGGACAACATCGTGGACGGCAAGCTCACCATCACGGAGCCGCAGTTCGCGCCCGGCGACCCGATGTGTTGCCCGAGTCAGCTACGAGTGACCACCTACGGCTGGAACGGCGCGGAGCTGGTGGTCGAGAACCAGCGGACGGAACAGACGGTGCAGAACTAAGCGATGGCGACGCCGCTCGGGCATAGCATCGTCGGTTACACGTTGGCTCGCGCGGCGGGCGTCCGGCAGCCAGCCGCGCTCGGCGTCGCGATCGTGACGGCGAGCCTACCCGATGTCGACTTCCTGCTCGGCTACGTCACGCAGGGCGACGTGCTCTCGCTCCACCACGAGGTGATCACGCACAAGCCGGTGTTTCCGGCGCTCGTCGGCGCGAGCGTGGGGCTGGCTGCCGCGGGGCTGGCGCTGCTGCGGGGGCGAACGCCTCGCGCGCGCGAAGTGCTGCCACCGGCGGCGCTGGCGACCGCGCTTGTGGGCAGCCACGTCCTAATGGACCGGCTTCCCCTACCCTACGACGTTTCGGGATTGCGATCGGCCGGTTTCGCGGAAGTGATCGTGTCGCAAGCGTGGAACGCCGTCATCGACATGGCGTTCTACGGAACGATCGCCGCGCTGCTCTTCGAGCGCAACGGCAAGCGCGCCGAAGCCTAACCCATCTAGACGAAGATCTGCCCGCCATCGACGACGAGGACGTGGCCGGTGACCATACGCGCGTCGTCCGAACACAGAAACACGAGCGGCCCGATGAGATCGTCAGGCGTCATCTCGCGGCGGAGCGCGCGCTCCTGCGCCGCCTTCTGGTAGCGCTCCTCCGGCACCAGGTGCGCGCGCCCTGTGCGCACGAGCCCGGGCGCGAGCGCGTTCACGCGAATGCCGTGCGGCCCCAGCTCGCGCGCGAGCGTGCGCGTGAGCGCCTCGACGGCCGCCTTCGCCGCGTTGTAGTGCGTGCGCCCCTCCGGCACCAGATGCGTGTTCACCGAACCCATGTTGATGATGACGCCCGCGCCCTGCTCCTTCATCGCGGGCAGGACGGCGCGCGCGCAGAGCGCACTGCCGGTGAGATCGACAGCGAAGATGCGGTTCCACTCCGCCAGGTCGATCTCATCGAACGGCTTGCGTTCCAGCGTGACGTAGATCGCGGCGGCGTTCACCAGGATATCGATGCGCCCGAAGCGCTCGAGCGCTGCGCGGGCGAGCTCCTGCGTCGACTCGAAGCTCGTCACATCGAGCTTGAACGCCAGCGCATCGCCGCCTAGCTCCGCCGCGAGCGACTGCGCTCCGGCCGCGTCGAGGTCAGCGACGACGACGCGCGCGCCTTCGCTCGCCAGACCGCGCGCAAACGCGTGGCCGATGCCCCCGGCGGCGCCGGTGACGATGGCGACCTGATTTGCTAGACGTTGCATGAGACAAAGTATACGAGTTCAGAACCTTAGAACCATTGAACCTTGGAACCATCCGAGTCCGCGCAGTGGTTCGGTGTTCCTATCGTTCCACCCAGCCCTTCGCGCGCTCGACAGCCCGGCGCCAGCCGGCGTAGCGTTCGTCGCGTTGCGAGGCCGTCCAGCGCGGCTCGAACGTCCGGTCCGCGCGCCAGCGATGCGCGATGTCGTCGAGGCTCTTCCATATGCCGACACCCAGGCCGGCGAGATACGCCGCGCCGAGCGCCGTCGTCTCCGTGATCGCCGAGCGCACCACCGGCCGGCCGATGACGTCGGCCTGGATCTGCATGAGCAGGTCGTTGCGCGAGGCGCCGCCGTCGGCGCGCAGCGACGCGAGGCGGATGCCGCTCTCCTTTTCGATCGCTTCCAGCACGTCGCGCGTCTGGAACGCGATCGACTCCAGCGTCGCGCGCGCGATGTGGGCGCGCGTGGTGCCACGCGTGAGGCCCACCATCATGCCGCGCGCGTACGGGTCCCAGTGCGGCGCGCCCAGGCCAACGAACGCCGGCACGAGGTACACGCCGTCGCTCGAGTCGACGGACGCGGCGAGCGCTTCAACATCGGACGCGGCATCGAAGAAACGCAGGCCGTCGCGCAGCCACTGCACGGCTGCGCCGGTGACGAAGATGCTCCCTTCGAGCGCGTACTGTAGCCGCCCGTCGAGGCGCGAGGCGACAGTCGCGAGCAGCTTCTCCGACTTCGGCACAGTCTCGCCCGTGTGCAGCAGCAGGAACGAGCCGGTGCCGTACGTGTTCTTCGCATCGCCGGGGCGAAAGCAGGCCTGGCCGAACAGCGCCGCCTGCTGGTCGCCCGCCACGCCCGCGATCGGCAGTGGCACACCAAAGAGAGCCGGCTCGCTTTCGGCGATCACGCCGCTGGAGTCGACGACGTCCGGCAGCATGGAGCGCGGAATGTTGAACAAGCGCAGCAGCTCGTCGTCCCACGCGCCGTCGCGCAGGTTGAACAGCATCGTTCGCGAGGCGTTCGTCGCGTCGGTCGCGTGCACGCGGCCGCCGGTGAGGCGATAGATCAGCCAGCTATCGACCGTGCCAAACGCGAGCTCGCCGGCCTCTGCGCGTTGCTGCGCGCCGGGCAGGTGATCGAGCAGCCAGCGCACTTTCGTGGCGGAGAAGTAGGCGTCGATGACGAGGCCGGTGCGTTCGCGCACGAGCTGTTCCAGCCCTCGCGCGCGCAGCTCGTCGCACATATCGGCCGTGCGGCGGCACTGCCAGACGATCGCGTTCGCGATCGGCCGGCTGGTCGCGCGCTCCCAGACGATCGCCGTCTCGCGCTGGTTCGTGATGCCGATCGCCGCGATATCGCGCACCGCGACGCCCGCATTACGCAAGAGCGCCTGCGCCGACTCGATCTGCGAGGACCAGATCGCCTCCGGGTCGTGCTCCACCCAGCCGGGCTGCGGGTAGATCTGCGGGA
>CAYQLM010000050.1:0-23440 GCA_964418365.1 uncultured Dehalococcoidia bacterium | reverse complement strand
GCGGCGCTGAAGGCGTTCGTCGGCGAGCACGGCGGCGCGGTGTGCACGTCGAGCAACGCGCCGAAGGTGCTCGAGTGGGCGTTCGCACAGAAGCCGCGCGCGCTCTTCTTCCCCGACCAGCACCTCGGCCGCAACACCGGCGTGAAGATGGGCATCCCGCTCGACGCGATGCCGCTCTGGGACTACACGAAGCCCTACGGTTCGCTCGGCGGCATGAGCGACGAAGATCTTCGCCGCGCGCGCGTGATCCTGTGGAAGGGCCACTGCTCCGTGCACCAGCGCTTCACCGTCGACCAAATCCGCGCCGCGCGCGAGCGCATCCCTGGCGTCAAGTTCGTCGTGCATCCCGAGTGCCGGCTGGACGTCGTGCAGGCCGCAGACTGCAACGGCTCGACGGAATTCATCGCGAAGACGATCGCGAACGCGCCCGCGGGCAGCGCCTGGGGCGTGGGGACCGAGATCAACCTGGTGAGCC
The DNA here is from genome assembly GCA_964418365.1 of uncultured Dehalococcoidia bacterium. Lineage (GTDB taxonomy): Bacteria > Chloroflexota > Dehalococcoidia > DSTF01 > RBG-16-68-14 > JBBDXS01. The sequence continues at coordinate 22,965 of CAYQLM010000050.1, read as the reverse complement.
GGCTGGCGAAGGAGAACCCGGACAAGACGGTGTTCTGTCTGGACCCCGTGGTCTGCCCCTGCTCGACAATGTACCGCGTGCACCCGGCGTACCTCTGCTGGGCGGTCGAGAGCCTGGCGGACGGCCGCGTGGTGAACCAGATCGTGGTGCCGGACGACATCTCCCGCTGGGCGAAGGTCGCGCTGGACCGCATGCTGGCGATTGTGTAGGGCCACGGACCAAGGGCCAAGTAGGCGAGGCTTTCCAGCCTCGCCTTGTACTATGGTCGCGATGCGCCTACGCGACCTGCTCGACTGGCCGTTGATCTTCTGGCCGAGCGATCCGACGCGGCCGGTCTCGATCTCGCTCGCGGGCGGGGCGGAGCGCGAGGCGCGCGCGCGATCAGTTGCTCTCGATCTTGAGCCGCTACGATCTCGACAAGTGGCGCTTCACCAACCGCGTGCGCATCCAGCATTTCGTGGTCCCGCACAGCCATCCGGTGCTGACGCTGAACACGCGCTACCTGGACGACGACTCGCTCGCGCTCAGCACGTACCTCCACGAGCAGCTCCACTGGTTCGTCTGGCGTCGCAACCCGCGCAAGCGGCGCGCCATCCGGGAGCTGAGAGAACGCTACCCGTCGGCGCCCGTCGGTCACCCGCAGGGATCGGAGAACGCATACGAGTCCTATCTTCACTACCTGGTCTGCTACCTGGAGTACGCCGCGCTCACGGAAGTCCTCGGCCCGGACGAGGCCCGCCGCGTCTTCGATTTCTGGTGCACCGATCACTACAGGGAGATCTACAAGACCGTGCTGCGGGACGCGGCGGTGATCGGGGAGATCGTGGCGCGGCACGGCCTCGATCTTGCGCCTCGACCCAACCCGGCCAGATGACCGCGGGCTTTCACCTCCTGCGATTGCGAGGCTCAGCTATAATCGTCCCACCACGAAAGGAGCCGCCCTATGGCCGAACAACCCCCAAACGCCTGGGTCGACATGCCCAGCGAAGACCAGCTCCGGCAGCTCTTCCCGCGCGGCAGCAACATGCCCTACGACTTCGGCTTTCTGCCCGGCATGGTGCGGCTGGTGATGGCGCACGGCCGCATCGGCGCGGCGTTCGGGCAGCTTTTCGCGCAGATCATGTTCTCGCCGGAAGGCGCGCTGAGCCGTCGAGAGCGCGAGATGGTGGCGGCGGTCGCAGCGGCGGGCCAGGACTGTCATTACTGAACGCAATCCCACGCAGAGTTTCTGCGTACGGAGGGCGGGAACGCCGAGCTAGTGGAAGCGATCAAGGAGAAGCGCTGGCGCGAGCTGGCGCTTTCCGACCGCGACCGCGCGCTCTGCGGCGTGGCCGAGAAGCTGAGCGCGCAGCCGACGCGCATGGTGCCGGAGGACTGGCAGCCGCTGCGCGACCTCGGCTTCGACGACCAGGCGTGTCTGGAGGTCGGGCACATCGTCGGCATCTTCAACTACCTGACCCGCCTCGCCGACGGCTTCGGCCTGCTGTTAGACCCCGCGACGGAGGAGGCGGCGCGGACGCGCGATGCGCTAAGGCGGGAGTAGGAGTAGCCCCTATTCTCCAATTGACAATACCTATTGTCCTCATTATAATAGACCCGACGAAAGGAGAGCACCAATGCGTGGCGTCAATCTAACTGAATTGGAGTTCATGCTCCTCAACACGCTCATCACTGAAGGTCGTACCCACCCCTATGCCTTAGGACGAGCCGTCGAGGAGCGGGCCGGGCGCGGTGTCGTGAGCCTTGGAGCTTTGTATAAGGCTCTCCACCGTCTGGCGGAGGTGGGCTACGTCGATAGCGAATGGGAAAGCGGCGAACCTCGTGAGATGAAGCGTCCTCGCCGCAGATTCTATCAAGTCACGGGGATTGGCCAAAAGGCACTTGCACGATCAGCCCGACTGCGCGCCGCCCTTCATTCCACTGGCAAGCGAGGTCTGTCGTGGCAACCATAGAACTAGAACACTTCGGTAGGGAGATCGCGCTAGGAGCTGCCGTGTCAGTCGCGATCTTCATTGGAGTGACCGTGGCTGCGTTCCTAACGCGAAGGCTGTCCGGTCTCATCGTGTGGACTACCACGAGGGCAGCGAAGTATCGGCTACCCTCAGAAGCGCGAAATTACGTTGGCGAATGGATCGATTCCTGGTTGGGAGAGATGGATGGCGACCTATTGCTCTCTGGCAAGAGTGGGTTCGCATCGGAGGTTGATCTCCTACGGCGTGTCCTGACGCTGCCTTGCTACATTCGCTCAATTCGGAATCAAGCAACCGTCGCGGCAGCCGCAACAGCTCCCAGCGAGCGAAACGCCCCATACGGGTCAATCTTGTTTGAAGACGGAACCAAATGCTTCTGGGAAATGGACGAGAAAATCACGACGCTGACTATGTTGTGGTCTGGTGAGCTAGGTCACTACAGATTTGTCATACCGAGCAGCGGCACGCGAGCTAGCAGGATTGCTCGTCTACTTGACGTGCGCGAAAACGTAGCGACGTTGTCACCCGAGGTGAGGGAACGCGAATTCGCTCTTTACAGCAATCGCGACCAGTCCTGGATGCGGACTCGGCCCCGGACGAACGGCTAAGGTGCCCGTCAGTCGACGCAGTTTAGGAGCCCGTTCACCTCCAAGGCAGCGCCGCACAACAACCGCCGCGCTCCCATCGATGCTCGCCGGCAGTCCTATCAAGACGCCGCCTCCTCCCTCACCCCCAAGTCTCCGCAAGTGCGCGACGCTTGTGAGCGATCGCCCCCTCTCCCTCGGGGAGAGGGGTCAGGGGTGAGGGCGGGCGGTTCGCGAACCGCCCCTACAAGCCGCTTTTGACCACCAGCGCCGCGCTCCCATCGAGGCCCGCCGGCAGGGTGACCGGACCTCACCCCGCGTTCCCACAAGTTCCCGACGTAGTTACGCGTTCGCCCCTCCCCGTGTCGGGGAGGGGTTGGGGGAGAGGTCAGCCCTCACCCCGCCCGCACCATCACCGCCGCGCTCTCCGCTCGATCCGCCGGTAGCGTGATGGAGACGGCGTCTCCTCCCTCACCCCGAGTGGCTGCCAAGTCCTCGACGTGGTGCCGCGTTCGCCCCTCTCCCTCGGCGAGAGGGGTCAGGGGAGAGGGCCGCCGTGCCATCTCCCCCTTCGCGCTCCCGCCCCGATAGCCTACGCTAGCCCGATAGTCCTTCCAGGGAAGACACGCACCTTCACAACCGAACAGCGCCCGCTGCCGACGGCCCGGGCAACGAAACAATCAAAGAAAATCGGCTGCGCCAGATTCAGATCGAGGCATTTATTTTCATTTTCGTGAACAATCAAGATCGCCCCTCTCTCCCCGGGGAGAGGGGACAGGGGTGAGGGAGGTACGCGAACCGCCCCCACCGGATCGACTTCATCACCACTGCCGCGCTCTCCGCTCGATCCGCCGGCAGCGTGATCGAGACGGCGTCTCCCTCACCCCAAGTCTCCATATAAGTGCGCGACGCTTGTGAGCGTTCGCCCCTCTCCCTCGGGGAGAGGGGTTGGGGAGAGGGCCGCCGTGCCACCTCCCCCTTCGCGCTCTCGCCCCGATAGCCTACGCTAGCCCGATAGTCCTTCCAGGGAAGGCCTGCACCTTCACAACCGAACAGCGCCGGCTGCCGAGGCGCCCTCGGAAACGAAACAATTCCGGAAAATCGCCCGCCGCAGATTCAGATCGGGCTATTTATTTTCGCTTTCTCCACAAACAATCAAGATCTCGGCTCTGCGGGTCGCCCCTCTCCCTCAGGGAGAGGGGTCAGGGGTGAGGGCTCCGCACTACCGGCGCCGCGCTCTCCACTCGATCCGCCGGTAGCGTGATGGAGACGGCGTCTCCTGCGCGCTCCCACGAGAGCGCATCGCCGTGGCCGAGGAGGCGAAGCTGCGCTCCATCCGCCGGCGCGAAGCTCTCGATGACGAGGCGGGCGCCGCGCGGCGCGCCGAGGACGATCGCGTACACGGCGGTGTCGGTGCAGGTGAAGCGCACGGGCAGGCCATCGGACGTGCGGCCCTCGGCGCGCTCCCAGGGCCGCGTGTCGTAGATCGCCTCACCGTTCACGCGCAGCCACTCGCCGATGGCGAGCAGGCGGCTGCGCTGCTCCTCTCGGAAGACGCCGCCCGGCTCCGGCGCGATGCCCAGCATGAGGTTGCCGTTCTTGCTGACGATATCGATGAGCAGGTGGATGAGCTGCGCGGCGGACATCATGTCGGCGTCTGTCTCCGTCCGGTTGTTGCCAAACGACGTGCCGATGCCGCGCACGGCCTCCCACTTCTTGGGCTGCGCTGCGTCGTAGACCTCGTACTCGGGCGTGGTGAAGTCGTGGTGCCACTTGGCGGCGCGCATCTGCAGCCGACGCATCGACGCCGGCAGCAGCGGCCAGGCGCGCTCGAACGCGCCGATGGCGCCGGTGATCAGCGCGCGACGGACGCCACTGCGCGCCAGGCGCACCTGCGTCCAACGATCGTTCACGACGCCGTCGGGCACGGCCGCGAAGTAGCGCGCGAAGAGCGCGTTGAGGTCGCTCGTCGCGGGATAGGCGATGTCGTTCCACAAAATCGATGGCTTGTAGCGCTCGATCAGCTCGTCGACGTGCGCGTCGCAGTAGGCGGCGTACTCGCGGCCCTGCGGGATGGCGGTGACGGCGGTGACGAGGCTGCGGCGAACGGTCGGGTTGAAGAGCTGATCGTAGCCGCCGGAGTAGTAGAGGCCCATGCGCAGGCCGCGCGCGCGGACGGCGTCGGTGAGGCCGCCGACGATATCGCGCGGCGAATGGTACTCGGGCTTCGGCGGTCCGCCCAAGGCGGACGCGCTGGGCCAGAGCAGATAGCCGTCGTGGTGCTTCGTCGTGAGGACGACGTAGCGCGCGCCGGCGTTCGAAAAGAGATCGGCCCAGGATGCGAAGTCCGCGTGCGCGGACGCGTCGTTGAACTGCGGAACGAAGTTGTCGTACGGGAAGTCGCGCCCGTAGGTCTCGATGTGGTGACGCTGCGTGTCGCTGCCCTGGATGAGCATCGTGTTCGAGTACCACTCGGCGTAGGGATTGTGGCGGAGGAAGTAGCTGGGCCCGCGCTTCGACCAGAGCTCCTGCAGCTCGCCGGACTTCTCGGCCCAGGCGGGCACGGAGTACGGCCCCCAGTGGATCAGCAGCCCGAACTTCGCGTTGGCGTACCAATCGGGCAGCGGGCGGCCGGCGAAAGGGTTGGGCGGCATGCGCCCTAGCGTACTCGAACGCCGCCGTACATGACCAGACCGGGTTGCGCGAGGACCTCCGGGTCGTTGCGCGGATCGTGCGCGAACCAGACGAGATCGGCGGGCGCGCCTTCGTCGAGCGCGGGCTCGCGCAGGAACGCGCGCGCGACCGTCGACGCGGCGGCCAGCGCCTCGCGCGGCTCGACGCCGCACTGCTGTAACAGCGCGACTTCGCGCCAGACCGAGGCGGGCGCAAGCGTATCGGTGCCGGCGAGGAGCGTGACACCGAGCTTCGCCGCGATCGGGAGCATGGTGCGTTGGTGCGCGAACGCCTCGTGGGTCTCGCGCGCAGCGTCCGGGCCGCCGAGGTCCATGCTCATGCCGGCTGCGAAGTCCGCGATCACCGCCGTCGGCGTCCAGGCGATGCCGCGCTCGGCCATCGTCTTGAGCTGCGTCTCGTCAAGGTTTGGCCCGTGCTCGATCGTGTCCACGCCGGCATCGATCGCGGCCTGGTGGCCGACGCGCGAGACCGAGTGCACAGCGACGCGCGCGCCGGCGGCGTGCGCAGCGTTTACCGCAGCGGCGAAGACATCGGGAGGGTAGTTTGGCTCCCCTACTGCGAGATGGCCGGGCTTGTCGTGCGGGAAGTCCGCGATGACCTTGATCCACGGATGTCCCGCTTGTACCTGGGCTCGAACGTGATCGACGAGATCTTCAGACGATGCGACCTCCTGGAACCCGAAGTAGCCATCGTGTGGCGCCAACAGCCCGCCGGCGGACTGCACGCGCGGCAGCTTGCCGTTGACGACCTCACTCGTGGCGGCGCTGACGGTGCCGGCGTCGCGGACGAGGAGCACGCCGCCGGCGAGGTGTTGTTCCAGCCCGACACGAACGAGCTCCGGACTGCCGATAGGCAGTCCGATGTCGCCAGAGACATCGAGCGTGAGGTGATAGTGGCAGTCCACCATGCCGCAGAGCACGTAGCCGCCACCGGGCGCCAGCTCCTCGGCGCCGTCTTGCGGAACGAATGTGATCTTCCCATCGGCGACCCAGAAGGCGCGCGGCTGATCATCGTCGGGAAGGAACGTGGCGCTTAGGTGATACGCCGGCATGCGGCCTACTGGATCACGCGCACGGTGCCGGCAGTGCCGTCGACTTCGACGAGCTGGCCGTCGCGCAGCAGACGCGTCGCGCCGGGCACCGCAACGACAGCCGGGATGCCGAACTCGCGCGCGGCGACCGCGCTGTGGCTGAGCATGCCGCCTACCTCGGTAACGATGGCGCGCGCGACGGCAAACAGCGGGGTCCACGCTGGCTGCGTCACAGAAGTGACGAGCACGTCGCCGGGGCGCAGGCGCTCGGCCTCGCCAAGGCTTGTCAGGATGCGCGCCGGGCCGCGGGTCACGCCCGCCGATGCGCCTGTGCCGCGCAGCTCGCCCGGCGTCCCGTCGCGTGAGGAGGGGCGCTCTTGCTGGGCATGCATCTCCGGCGGCCGCGCACCGACGAAGTCCGGCGGCTTAACCGTGCGCCAGCGCGCGAACTCCTCCTTGCGCCCCTCGGTGAGCGCATCGAGGCCGCTGTCTTCGCCCCGGAGGGCTGTACACAGCTCGGCGCTGCGCAAGAAGAACACATGGCTTGGTTTAGGGAGCGGGAGTCTTGCGGCTGCGGCGAGGACGAGCCGGCGCGGCGTGCAGGCGAGGCGTTGATCGATGAAGAAGTTGTGGTCCTCCAGCATCGGCGCGACGGAGCACGCCGCTTCGAGGACGTCCTGGAAGCGCGCGCGGCCCTCGTCATCCAGCTGAGCCATCGTTTCGCGGACCGCGCTCTCGCGCTCGTCGACAAGGCGGCGCTGTTCCTCCCGCGGATCGTAGCCTTCGGTCTGCAGGTAGGAGCGAAGGAGCAGGAACGGGACGGCCGGGTCTTCGTTCCACGTGGGCGTACCGAAGCCGGCGTTGCTGCGCCAGCCGTACTCTTCGAGATAGGCGTCGAACGCTGCGATGAATGACGCCGCGGCGGGCTCTTGGCGCAGCGCCGCCAGCGTCTCGAGGGCCGTCCCGGTCTCCATCGCGTGGAGACGCTCGGCGACGAGCGGGACGGCCGTGGCGGCGCGGCTCACGAGCCAGAGCCGTTCGGCGGACTCGAAGCTCTTGTTCGGGTAGCCCTGTACGAGGCGCATCGCGGCGAGGTCATCGCCGCCGGTGAGCTCCTTGTACGCTTCGATGAGCAGGCTCATGCCTTCCCAGTGGGGACGGACCGCCATCGTGTGGAGCTGGCCGGAGCGGAAGCGTACTTCGGGAAGGCGCTCGATCTCCGCCGCGAGCTGCTCGTTGGTCATCGACGCGAAGTCGGTCTCGCGATAGTGCGCGATGTGCCGGAGAACCTCGGGAAGGACCTCTTCGCGCCAGTGGCGGCCGGCCTCGCGGACGCTGTCGGGCGTCGCCGGGGGCGCTGGCGGGTTCGACGGCCCGCCGAACGCGAAGTAGATGTAGTAGTTGAACTGGCGCGGCAGCATGCCCCAGCCGAAGCCTTCGAGGAAGCGCTGCGTGCCCAGCTCAAACTCGAGCGGCGTGACGGCGGTCGGCATGTGCTCCGCGCTGAACCGCCAGCACTGCTCGGCGTCGGCGGGGTCGTCCCAAACGATGGGGAAGGTATCGGCTGCAGCTTCGGTTGTCATGGGTTGATCCACACGGCGACCTTCGGTCGCCCGGGCGCAGCTAAAGCTACGCCCCTACGTCTGCCGCCCTCCATTCAAGCCTTTCCCTTATTCCCCCGCCAACCCCGCGATGAGGTCGCCGACCTCGGAGGTGGACATGCCCATCTGGCCGGCGGCAAGCGACTTGATCTTGCCCGACGCGAGCGCGCGCTCGATGGCCGACTCGATGCGGTAGGCGGTGTCGGGCTCGCCCAGCGTCTCCATCATCATGCCGGCGGCGCCGATCGCCGCGATCGGGCACGCGACATTCAGGCCGGTGTACTTGGGCGCGCTGCCGCCGATCGGTTCGAACATCGACACGCCCTCGGGGTTGATGTTGCCTCCGGCGGCGACACCGAGGCCGCCCTGGATCATCGCGCCGAGGTCCGTGATGATATCGCCGAACATGTTCTCGGTGACGATGACATCAAACCACTCCGGGTTCTTCACCATCCACATCGTCGTCGCATCGACGTGGGCGTAGTCGCGCTTGATATCGGGGTAGTCCGCCTCGCCGACTTCGTTGAACGCGCGGAACCAGGTGTCGTGGACGAACGTGAGGACGTTGGTCTTTCCACAGAGCAGGAGCTTCCTCTCGCGATTGCGCTTGCGCGTGAGATCGAAGGCGTAGCGGATGCAGCGCTCCACGCCGTATCGCGTCGTGATGTGGATCTGCGTCGACACCTCGTGCGGCGTGCCCTTGTACTGGAACCCACCCATGCCACTGTAGAGGCCTTCGGTGTTCTCACGCACGATGACGAAATCGATCTCGGCGGGGCCCTTGTCCTTGAGCGGCGTTTCGACGCCGGGGTAGAGTTTCACGGGCCGGAGATTGATGTACTGATCGAGCTCGAAGCGGATGCGAAGGAGGAGCTGCTTTTCGAGGATGCCCGGGGCGACCTCGGGGTGGCCGACGGCGCCCAGGTAGATCGCATCGAAGCCACGCAGCTCTTCGAGGACGGAGTCGGGCAGCGGCTCGCCGGTGCGCAGGTACCGCTCGCCGCCGAGGTCAAAGTCGTGTAGCTCGTAGCGGACTTCGGTCTTAGCCGCAGCGGCCTGCAGGACCTTCAGGCCCTCGCGGACGACCTCCGGGCCGATGCCGTCGCCGCCGATGACTGCGATGCGGTACATAATCTGGTTCCTCCGTCTTACTTCCCACCCGCCCGCCCAGAAAGGAGTTGAAGTTGGGGGACACCCCCAAGCCCCCGGCAGGGGCTCCGCCCCTGCACCCCAGGCGCGAGGCTGACAGTATACATTCCTATGTCATGCTGAGCGAAGCGAAGCATCTGGCTGCTGGAGGCACGGAGGGGCAGTGTCGGAAACGTCTTAGGGTATTGCGCGGAGCCACCAGCCACCAGATTCTTCGCTACCGGTCGGCTGCGCCGACCTAGTCGCTCAGAATGACGGTAAGGGCCCGCGCTACGCCACAACGGCGCTCGCCGCGCCGACGATGATCTTCGTGCCGTCCGGCTTCTCCGCCCAGATGTCGCAGTGGGCGCGGCGGCGGGCGCCCTCGCGCGTGTACTCGCGCACCACGCCGCGGCAGACGGCCGCGCCGTCGCCGCCCCAGAGGACGTTGACGAGATTGACCGACATGCGGCCACCGGCGTACCAGCCTTCGCCGAAGCGGCGCGTCATGAACTCCGAGAGGAAACAGACCGGCATCATGCCCTGCACGACGATGTCCGGGAAGCCGAGCTTCTTCGCCGCCTCGGCGTCGTTGTGGTAGCTGACGCCGGGCGAGAACGTCTTGCACATCTCGATCGTCACGGTCTTTTCGAGCGGGGCGATCTCTTCCTCGATCTGCGCGGCGGCCGTCTCGAACTTGCGATCGCTGCGCTTCTCGCGCTCCTTGTCGACGGCCAGCGATTGGCTGTCGACCTCAAGGACGAAGCTCTGGTGCGTGCGGCCTCGCTTGCGCAGCTTGCCGTCCGCGCCGAAGACCTGCGCTTCGTTGACGACGTAGTCGCGCTGGCGTTTGATATAGCGGTCGACGACCATCGAGCGCGTACTGACGTGTTCGCCAACCATGATCGGAGAGAAGAGCTCCCACTCTTGCTTGGCGTGGAGGTTGCCCCAGATGTTCGGGAGGTACCAGCGGCCGAAGCGATAGCACTCGGAGTGGAGGATGAGCGCGGGTGCGACAGGCGCGCCGAACGGTGAATCGCCGGAGTACCACGCGTTATGGTCGTTGACGCCGGCCGCGTACTCGGCGACGAGCTCCGGCGTGATCTCGTACTCGTGTGACCCGAGATCGAGGCCGACGGTAAGCTCACCCTTGGCGACGGAGACCATGGCGAAGAGAATCGTAGCATACACCCCCGTTGACGGGCTCGGCAGGCAGTGATAACATCTCGCGTCGGCGGGAGGCCGTAATGCGAGCTGGGCTTTTCCTGTTCGCGGTGGTTGTGGCGTTAGCGGCGATCGCCGCGCCTCCTCCCCGCTCAGCGCGATCTCAGGAGCCCCCGCGAGATGTAACGTACACGGCCACGCTTGCGGCTCAGGGCCCCGTGCGAGAGGGGTCAGGGACCCTGCTGCTTACGCTCACGCCGGATCTCTCGGCCGTCACACGCGTAGAGGTGCGCAACACCCTGTTCGAGTGGATCAACTCGGCGGACTTTACCCGAGCCAGCGTCGTCTTTTCGAAACGAACGTACTTCAGTCCGCCCGTGGTTGTGAAGGGCGGCGAGTTCAGCCTCGTCGTCGGCGATCCTTACCAGTATGAGGCCGTGCGGATCGACGGCAGGATAGCGGACGGAAGCGTTTCCGGAACAGCGACACTCTTCGCCTACTTTCCCCCTTCCCTCAACCGCCTCGATCTTCAATCGTTCAGCTACAGCGACGCGGCGGCCATCGACACGCCACCACTCGGAAGCGACACAATCTACCGCGGGAACATTGAAGGGCAGGATGCCACCGTGACGCTTTCGACCAACTCCGCCGGCGAGATTACGGCATTCTTGGTCGACAACGCACTGCTGGACTTTGCTTCTTGCGTCAAGCCACGCGGCACGATCAGCACGCACTCGGCCTAGCCGACCAGCTCAGGCGCGCGCTCGCCTTTTATGACCTGCCGGTGCCGGCTGGTCAGCCCATCCAAGATCTGGTTTCCTATACGGGCTTGCCCACCTTTTTCACGAACTCGGTCAGCATCCAGAATGACGCCGCGAACGGCACCCTGCTTGTGCGCGATGCCTTTCAGCCTGATTGTCAACTCAGCCTTCCATGGACGGCTACGCGGCCAGCCGCGGAAGCGCCTGCGGCGACCGCGACGCCTGAGGCTTCCGCATCGCTGCCAACTACGGGAAGTGCGGGCGCCTCACAGGCGTGGCCTCCGCTTGCAGCGGTTATGTGTTTGGCCGGCGTCGGCGCGCTGCTCGCGATCGCCGGCGCGCTCGGGCGGAGGGCGCGCTAAAGATCGGCGCACATCCTTCTGGCTCTCACGAGGACGGCACGATCTGCTTGTGGATGTCCTCTGTTAGCTGCTTGACCTGCCTCGATAGCTCGGCCACCTGCTGCGTCAGATCGGTGTTCTGCTGCAGCAACGTCATGGTCATGTTAGAGATGTCTTCGCGGTGGCGCGCGTCGGCGTCGGACCAGGTCTTATCGCGATCGGCCTGGCGCGTTTGAGCGAGCAGGATGAGCGGGGCGGCGTACGCCGCCTGCGTGCTAAAGGCGAGGTTGAGCAGAATGAACGGGTACGGGTCCCAGCGGAAGGCGACGACGGCAGCATTGACCGCGATCCAGACGAGGACGAGACACGTCTGGCCGATGATGAACCTCGGCGTGCCGAAGAAGCGGGCGAAGGCCTCGGCCGCTTTGCCGAACGTGCTCTCGCCGAAGGGCGAGGCCAGGTGCGCGTGGGGTGCGTGGAACCGGCGGTGATCGACTTGGGGCTGTGCGCTGGTGGACATGTCCGCCTCCTACGACGCGTGTTTGCTATATCGTAGTTGGGAGGCGGATGAGGCAACAGGCCGGGGAGACTCCCGGCCTGTAACACTTGTTACGGTGAGGGGCGGCTAGGCGGGCGCGCCCGCCGCGAACTTGGTATCGATCTTGGCGGACGCGTCGAAGAACTGCTGCAGGCTCTGGTTGAAGCGGTAGAAGGCGTCGCGCTTGTAGCCATCGAAGGACTTGGCGAAGCCGTCGGGCCGGCTGAGGTCGATGGTGTTCAACGTGAACTTGAGGTCGGCGCTGCCGTGCTGCTTGATGCTCTCCAGCATCTCGCGCCACTCCTCCGGCGACTGCTCCAGCCAGAAGTCGAGGTCGCGCAGGTCGTTTTCGGTGATCTCTTTCGCGCCGGTGCACTCGAACGCCTCAAAGGTCAGCTCGTAGAGCTTGTCACCGACCTTGATCCCAACGCGCGCATCGACGGTGCCGAGCCGGCGGAACGAATCATCGTTGTTGACCAACTGGCGGATGGCGTCAAACCACTCGACGGAAGGAAACGTGGGCATGGCAGGTCCTCCTCTGTGATCTATCCTCGCGCCGGCGCGGCTTCTTCCGCCGGCAGGTACGGTCGCAGCGCTGGCATCAGGTGCTTGCGGCGATCGAGCGTCGCCCAGTCGAGCCGCTCGAGATACTGGCGCACCTGGCGGCCGCGCATCAGGTCGTACATCTGCAGACCGCGCTGGATATTGTCCTTGCCGCCGGCGAGCAGGATCGCGAACGCCTCGCGCGTGGCGGTGTCTTTGTCGTCCCAGCAGAGCATCGTCTCGCCCTTGTCGAGATAGCGCTGGAGCTCGAGGCGGCGCTCGGGGCGGTGCAGCAGCACGTACTTGAGGTGCGCGATGCCGTAGGCAACGTGGCGCGCCTTGTCCTGCATCGCGAGGCGGAAGAGGAGCTTCTCGGCAGCATGCGGGAAGAAGGCTTCGCAGAACGCGTACTGCGTGAGCGTAAAGCTGTCCTGGAGCACCATCTGCACAGCGATGAACTCTGTGAAGTTGCGGGCGTCGGTGGCGGAACGGAAGCCCCAGCCGGTGCTCTGGATGCCGAGACCGCCGCCGTTCGCGAGCGCGCGCTTCCGGAACACCTCGGCGTGGCGCGCGCCTTCGAAGATGACTGTGGCGAGGTAGAGCTTCACCTCGTGGTAGCCATAGCTGAGCTCCGGCTCCCAGCCGGCGATGACGTCCGCCTCGAGCTGGCCCTTCTCGCTGAAGTGGGTGCAGATCTGGCAAATCGCGCGCTCGAGGTCCTCCGGCAGCGGCTGCAGGCTGTCCCACGCGATGTCCGTTGCGGGACGCCAGCGACGCTGGATCGCCTCTTCGTAAAGCGCGGCGGCGTTGTCGGACCAGAGCTCCTGCTTCTCGTAGATGGTGTAACCCATCGCCTCGACGCCGGCAACGGCGACGGCGCCGCGCGGCATCTCGGTCTGGAACTCCCACACGTCGGGGATGTCGCCGTAACGGCCGATGTTGATCGCTTCGAGCGTGAGGCCCTTCTTCGTCGGCTTGGCGCGCGTGCCCCATTCCGTCGGAACGTGCATCCAGGAGAGATCGAGCTGCGTCGTAGGCGCGCCGTTGGCGCCGCCGCCCGCGTCCTGCTGGGTGATGAAGCCGCGCACTTGGTCGGCGCTGACGCCCATGCTCATGTAGCGGGTGAGATCGGACGGTTGCGCGCCGCGTCCGAGGAGCATGACGACGAGGTCTTCGGGCCAGCCGGCAGCCTTGGCGCGCTCGGCCAGGTCGGGCGGGATCTCGATAGCGGGAGCGGCAGCGTCGTCGGGCATCTTCCCGATCTCCTTAGCTGAGCGATTGCTTAGCGGTGCGGAAGCATATTGCCGTAGCGGGCGGGGTTAGTCAAGGGAGGCCGCTTCATCGTGATACGGAAGCGCCCAGCCATCGATGCCGGCCGGACGCTTGAGTGTCGACTCGTGGGGAGGTTAGCTTGTCGCCTTCGCTTCTTCCTTGGGGGCGAAGCGGTTCTTGAGGTCCTTCGTCACGTGCTCCGGCATGAGCTTCGACAGCTCATCGAGCGTCATGACGTGGTCCGGCCGGATGTCGGCGATGACCTGCGGCTCACTGTAGAGGCCGATCTGGTTGCCGGCGACCAGGAAGTCGCGGCCGTTGACGTTCGCCGCCTCGTCCGTGCAGAGCCAGACGACGATGGGCGCGACCGCCTCGGGCGGGTTCGCCTTCTCGAACGCCTTCAGCAGGTCGGGGTTCATGCCAGCAGCGCTACCTCGAGACGCGGCCTCGCGCATCTCGTCGCTGATGGTGAGGCGGGTCGCCGCGCGGGGACGGATCGCGTTGCAGCGGACGCCGTAGCGGCCCATGTCGCGCGCGACCGTTCGCGTGAGGCCGATGATGCCTTCCTTGGCCGCGGCGTAGTTCGCCTGGCCCATATTGCCGAGGCCCGACTCGGACGAGGTGTTCACGATCACGCCGGAGCGCTGCTGCCGGAAGACCGCGCAGGCAGCTCGCGTCACGTTGAACGTGCCCTTGAGGTGCACCGCGAGGACAGAGTCCCACTCCTCCTCAGCCATGTTGAAGATCATGCGGTCGCGCAGGATTCCCGCGTTGTTGACGACGATATCGAGCCGGCCGAAGGTATCGATGGCCTGCTTGACCATCTCCTCGCCGGTGGCGTACGTCGCGACGTTGCCGTAGTTCGCGATGGCGCGGCCGCCCTTCGCCTTGATCTCATCGACGACCTGCTGGGCGGGCGTGTTGTCGCCGCCCTCCCCGTGCGCGCCGCCGCCGAAGTCGTTCACGATCACGGCCGCGCCCTCATCGGCCAGCAGGAGCGCCTCGCCCCGGCCGATGCCGCGTCCGGCGCCCGTGACGATGGCAACGCGGTCCTTCAGTCGATTTCCCATCGGTGTCCTCCCATAGCACGTGTGGAATGTTGCGCCACTCCTCCTGAGGCGGACCTAGCGGCCACCAGCATCGGGCGCGACGGTAGGTATATCCGATAACTGGTGAAGGCGCAAGCGACGGCGCCCTGAACGCCTATCCGGTCGACAAGGTAGCAGCGAGTCTCCATATCCATCCGATCGGACGAAGGCTGAGCCGAGCGGCGACGCGTTGAGAAGACAGGTTGTCGGCAGACGTACTGTAGAAGAGGTTCCGGCCACTCGGAGCCAGCAGCGCGGCCCAGGCAGCGGTGACCGCGGCGGCGTGTCCTTGCCCGCGAAATCTTGGATCCGTCCAGACGCCCGCTTCTGCGCCGCGATCAGTGAGGCGGGCGCTGTGGCAGATCGCGACAACCTGTCTTTCAATGATCGCCATCGCCCAGGGACCGAGTGTCCCGTCCAGCAGTTCACGCCATTCCGCAGCAGTCCAGTTGAGCCGCTCGATGTCCTGGTCTAAGAGTAGCTCGGTATCGTGGTAATCCGACCGCTGTATCTCAACTGCGGACGGGAACCTCGTTTCGCGCGGTATCACCCAACTCGGCCCGCCCGAAAGCTCAACCAGTCCGAGCGAGTCTCTCAGAAGCTGCTCGCAGCGAGCGAGAGCGGTGGGTGGTTCGGCTGGATCGGACGTACGAGGCTTCGTAGAAACCTCCGCCTGGAGCTCGCCGGCGACCGCATCCGGCACCTCACTACCCACTGCGAGTGTCCATCCCTGGCTCGAAACAGCGATCACTAGATGCGGCGCGAGAAGCCCGTTGGGCCTACGTTGTTCGACGAGGCGGCTTCGTTTGTCCCTGAGCCACAGCGTATCGATCTCGATCTCGAGGAGCTCGAGGTCACTGGTCATGACGCGGTCATCGCATTGGCCGGGGTTGAGGCGAGACCTTTCCGTTGCTAAAGGCTCCAGCCGTAGATGCGCTGGGCGTCGCGCTTGAGGTCGGCCTTGCAGTCGGGGTGGGCGATGGCGAGCAGCTCGCCGATGCGCTGGCGCAGCGTCTTGCCGCGCAGCGTCGCGATGCCCCACTCGGTCACGACGTAGTCCACGGCGGTACGCGGGACGGTGACGGGCGCCGCCTCGGTGAGCGTGGCGAGGACGCGCGAGCGGCGCTCGCCGTCCTTCGTCACGTAGGACGAGGGCAGGACGACCACGCTGCGGCCCTCGTCGGCGTGGGCGGCGGCGATGGCGAACGCGGTCTGGCCGCCGGGGCCGGTGTACGGCCAGGGGCCGGTCGCTTCGCCGTTGACCTGACCGGTGAGATCGACCTCCATCGCGTTGTTCACGGCGACGAGCCGCGGCTCCTGCACGAGGAGGTTGAGATCGTCGGTGTAGGTGAAGTCGTACAGCTCGAACGTCGGGTTGTTGTCGATGTAGGCGAGCTCATCCTTCGGGATGAGCGATATGCCTGTCGCGACGACCTTGCCGGGATGGATCGTCTTCTTTCGCCCCGTGACGGCCTCGCCTTCGATGAGCGCCGGGATGCCGCCGGGCAGCAGCTCGGTATGGATGCCGAGGTCGCGGCGGTGCGAAAGAAACGGCGCGAGGGCGGCCGATACCGCGCCGGTACCGATCTGGACCGTGTCGCCGTCGTGAATGAGCTCCATGCCGACGAGCGTGCAGATCACCTCGGCGGTGACGATCTCCTCCTCGTTGCGCACGCCGGCGCGCTCCATTGCGGCGCGCACCTTGCGTCGCGTGTCGTCGTCCTGCGCGACGAGGCGGTCGATGCGGTCGACGTGGATGCGATTGGCGCCGCCGGTGCGGATCGCGCCCTCGTTCACTTCGGCGATGATCGTGCGGCTGTTGTCGGCGAAGGTGGGGTTCATCCAGAGCGCGCTGCCGAACGAGCACCAGCCCTCCTCGTCGGGCGGCGAGACGACGCAGAGGTGGTAGTCGAACGGCCCGACGCCGTGCGGCAGCCGGCCGGCGCGCCACAGCGCGTACGGGAGGTAATCGATCTTGCCCTCGCGCACGGCGCCGCGGTCGACGTTCGTCACGAATGGGCTCATCTGGCGAAACGCCTGCGGCCGGCCCGCTTCGCGCTGCGCGTCGAACGAGAACCACGGGAAGGCGCTGACGAAGTGGAAGACGCCGACGTCCTCGAGCTCCGGCGCGCGGCCGGCGAGCGCGGTACAGACCTGGGGCGGCATGCCGTCGAACATGCCGACGGTGACCGACTGGCCGGAGCGCACGTCGGCGACGGCGTCCTCTGCGGAGACTAGCTTATGGGCGTACTTGGTGCGCCAGTCCACGGGTCGGAGTGTAGCAGGCCGATCTTGATTGTTTGAAGGGAAATCGAAAATAAATGCCCCGATCTGATTCTGGGAGGGGCGATTTTTCTTGATTGTTCTTGCTAGGGGCCCCTGTGCCAAGCGTGTGGTCCAGTTGGTAAGGTGCTGGCCTTCCTTGGAAGGGTTATCCGGCTAGCTTAGGCGGGTGGGACGAGAGCGCCAAGGGGGAGGTGGCACAGCGCTCGATGGGAGAGGGCAGTTTGGGGCAACATCGTGATCGATTGGGCGGGGCGCAAGGCGAGGAGAGGCTGGTCGGCCGACATCAGCTTACGCGCGCACTTCTGCGCCAGTCCATGATGCATTTCGCCGGAGTGAGGATCATAGTACCGGGCAAGCGCAGCCTTGCAACGGGTCATACTTCGGATGTATTCTCTTGTCTGCGGAACAAACGATCTACTAATGCGCCATGCCATTTCCGAATCGAAGCGACCTAGAGCTGCCAATCTTGCTTGAGATCGACGCTGCCGGAGGTGAATTGCGTCCGACAGCTGCCTTCTTCAAAGAACTCGCAACCTACTTTTCTCAGGTCACTGACGATGATCTCAGGACAAGCAACAAGACCGGCATAAACACCTGGGAGAACAGGGTACATTGGGCACGGCTGAAACTAGTCCATAAAGGCCAAATCGACAAATCGAAATACGGCGTCTGGCAAATCACAGAAAAGGGGCGCGCAAGAATCCGAGAAGAGGTTGGCGAGGTTGCCCAGGCAAAGCAGATCAAGGAAAGCGTACACAGCAAACTGGCCCGGCAGCTGGAGGAAATTGGATGGATTCTGGGGCGATACGCCCGCCGGGAATTTCGTGAGGGAGCTTATAACTTTGATGTAATTTGGAAGGACGCCGAATCCTTTCCGCGTGTTACTCATGTCTTCGAGGTGCAGGACAAGGGAAATGTCTTGGAGGCGCTGGTACGCCTCAAACACGCCTACGATAACTGGGGCGCACGCCTATTTCTGGTCGTAACTGGCGAGAAGGACCGAACACGTGTAGAGAGACTCTTAGCTCCCTTCTTCGCCGGAGCTTTTCATGAGATCGGCGGGCAAGTCGCGTTGTTGGGCGCAGCAGACGTTGAACGGCTTCACTCGACGTTTAGTCAGTTCCGCGACATCATGAACCGATTCGT
This sequence comes from uncultured Dehalococcoidia bacterium, assembly GCA_964418365.1. Taxonomy (GTDB): domain Bacteria; phylum Chloroflexota; class Dehalococcoidia; order DSTF01; family RBG-16-68-14; genus JBBDXS01. Next base: position 4,819 of record CAYQLM010000050.1, on the reverse strand, counting down.
TGCTCGATAAGGAGGCAACCAAATGAAGGTTTATAGCGTTCTGGCGATATTTGGCGGAGTGCCTACCATCGTGGAGAGCTTCAGGGACCGCTACGCGGCTCGACGACGAGCGTTAGAGCTCGCTACCGAATACGAGCTGCTTTCGAAACCTATGGACTGGCAAAAGTCAGAGGGACGATGGGACGCCCGACAGGGCTCTCGCAGATTTTGGGAACACCATTGGTATAGCGATGAACATGATGTCGTCGTTGAGGAGTGTGTTCTGCGCTAGGCATTGACCTGGGAGTGGCCGATCAGGTCGAAGGGTGCTTCAAGTGGCTTGTGGAAGCGGCTGTGAGCACAAGGAATACGAGGACTGCATGACTTGTTCCATTTGCGGACAGTGCACGGAGTCTTTCTCGGACGAACACGACATTTGCGCGGGTTGTCGCGATGAACCTGATCAGGTATCTACGCCCAAGTCAGGCCCATTCCGATCTCCGGTCGCTACAACAGTAGCGTTCCGTGTGTCTTATCAAACGACTTAGCCGCCAACGCCACCCGCATTCTCAAGAGTGGCCTCCAGGCGCGCCGTCAGCTCATCGCACGAGCGGACGCGGAGCTTGCCGAGCGCCATTTGGTGCGCTGTGCCGTCGAGCGTGCGGACCGTGAAGCGCACATCGTCATCGCCGGGGAAGTCGCGCAGGGCGGCGAGGACGCGGTCGAGGCGGTCGCGGTCGGCGTCTTCGTCCTCGCTCTCGCGCAGCTCGATGCGGAGGGAGCGTGTGGCTGTCGCGACGCTGGGGGCAGGGGCCACGGGCCTAGGGGCAGGGGACGGGTCGCTGGTTGCTGGTCGCTGGTCGCTGGTTCGGCTAGGTGCCGGCGGGTCAGGGGTCAAGGGTCGAGGGTCAGGAGCTGGCTCGCTAGTCTTTCTGTACTCGGCGGGCGGCTCCGCGACTCTCGAGCTGCGAGCTGCGAGCTGCGAGGCTTCCCGCTTCCCGTTGCCGCCGTCGGCTGCCGCCGCCCACGACGGCGCGACGAAGCCGATCGCGGCGCCGTCCGCGGGCTGATAGAGCTCGACCTGCTGGACGGCGATCTGCAGCCGGCCGTTGCGTTCGCGCATGCGCACCTGCATAAGCAAGATGTTGCCTTCGATCCACAGCTCCTGCGTGCGCTCGAACAGCTCCGGCCAGACCGTGACCTCGACGCTGCCCGAGAGGTCCTCGATCTCGGCGGAGCAGAACGCGCGGCTGGCGCGCGTGTAAAGGCGGCGCGTGTTGCCAACCATGCCGGCGATGATCGCGTCGCGGCCCCCGCCTAAGGCGGGCGACGGCGGCGCGACGGGCTCCGGCGGCTCTCCTTCGCCGTTCACGGACACCTGTTGCGCCGGCGTATCGAACGCGAGCTCCGAGCAGAGGGCGGTGACGTAGGACGAGAGCACGCCGGCCGCGGCCTTGAACGGGTGGTCGGACACGTAGACGCCGAGTAGCTCTCGCTCCCAGGCGAGCTCTTCCGCGCGCGCGACCGGCGACTCCTCCAGCTCGAGCGAGGGCATGGGCGTGGTGACCTGATCGCCGAAGAGATCGAACATCGTCGCCTGACCGGAGTCGCGCAGCTTCTGCTCGCGCTGGGCAAGCGCGACGAGACGATCGAGGTTGTTGAGCAGCGTGCCGCGATCGCCGAACGCGCCGAGCGCGCCGGCCTTGGTGAGGCTCTCGAGCGCGCGCTTGTTGACGGTCTTGAGGTTGACGCGCCGGCAGAAGTCTTCGATCGATGCGTAGGCACCGTTCGCCTGTCGCTCGTCGGCGATCGACTCGGCGGCGCCAGTGCCGACGTTCTTGATCTGCTGCAGACCGAAGCGGATCACCTCCGCGCCGTCGCTGTCGCGCTCAAGCGAGAAGTTCGCTGCGCTGCGGTTGACATCGGGCGGCTGCACAGTGATGCCGACGCGCGCGCACTCTGCGACAGCGTCGGCGATACGCGAATGGCCGCCGGTGGGGTGGCTCGACGCGTGCATGACGACGGCGGTCATGTACTCGGCGGGGTAGTTCGCCTTGAGGTAGCCGGTCTGGTAGGCGATGGTCGCGTAGACGACGGCGTGCGCCTTGTTGAAGGCGTAGCCCGCGAACGGCAGGATTAGCTCGAAGATCTCCTGCGCCTGCCCTTCCGTGTAGCCCTTCTTTTTCGCGCCCTTCACGAAGCGATCGCGCTCCGCGCGCATGACGCTGGCGATCTTCTTGCCCATCGCCTTGCGCATGACGTCGGCTTCGCCGAGCGTGTAGCCGGCGAACTTCTGCGCGATGAGCAGCACCTGGTCCTGCGTGGTGATCACGCCGTAGGTCTCGTCCAGGATGTCGGCGAGGTCATCGTGCGGATACTCGATCTTCTGCAGACCGTGCTTGGCCCGGCAGAACGTCGGGATGTGCTGCATGGGGCCGGGGCGGTAGAGCGCGACCATCGCGGTGAGGTCAGCGACGCTCTCGGGCCGCAGGTCCTGGATGTAGCGACGCATGCCGGCGGACTCGAGCTGGAAGACACCGAACGTCTCGCCCTTCGTGAGCATGTCGTACGTCCTCGTGTCGCCGTCGGGTAGGGCGCGGACATCGATCTCGATGCCGCGCGCCTCCATGATGAGATGCACGGCGCGATCGAGGATCGTCAGGTTGACAAGCCCGAGGAGGTCCAGTTTGAGGAGGCCGATCTTGGCCACCTGCTCCATCGCGAACTGCGTCGTCGGGATCGTGTTCGACGTCTCGGCCTCGCTGCGGGACGGGCGCTGGAGCGGAACGTTCTCGACGAGCGGCTCGCGCGAGATGACGATGCCGGCGGCGTGGGTGCTGGCGTGGCGCGCGATGCCTTCGAGGCGACGCGCGGTCTCGACGAGGTTCTTCACCTGCTCGTCCGTCTCCGTCGCAGAGCGCAGCTCCGGGCTCTCGTCGAGCGCGCGGTCGATCGTCATGCCGAGCGCGGCGGGCACGAGACGCGCCACGCGATCGGTCTCGCCGTAGGACATGCCGAGCCCGCGGCCCACGTCGCGGATGGCTGCCTTCGCGCCGAGCGTCCCGAACGTGATGATCTGCGCGACGTGATCGTAGCCGTACTTCTCGGCGGCGTAGCGTAGCACCTCGTCGCGCCGGTCGTCGGCGAAGTCGAGGTCGACATCGGGCATCTCCTTACGCTCGACGTTGAGGAAGCGCTCGAAGACGAGGTGGTGCGCAAGCGGGTCGACGTCGGTCACCTCGAGGCAGTACAAGATGAGGCTGGCGGCGGCAGAGCCGCGCACGCCCATGGCGATGTGGTTGCGACGCGCGAACTGCGCGAAGTCGTGCACGACGAGGATGTAGTTCGCGAAGCCGGTCTCGCGGATGACGTTCAGCTCGTACTCGAGGCGGCGGCGCTGGTCGTCGGCGACGGGCGAGTAGCGACGATCGAGGCCGGCCCAGCAGAGGTTCGCGAGGTGCTCGTCGGGCGAGACGCCAGGTGGCAGATCGGCGTCCGGCAGGTGCAGCCGGCCGAACTCGAGCGTGAGATCGCACGCGTCCGCGACGAGCTGCGTGTTATCGACCGCCTCCGGCAGATCGGCGAAGCGCGCGCGGACCTCCGCTTCGCTCTGGAGGTAGTAGACGGGCGCGTTCATCTTCATGCGCTTCTCGTCCATCACCGAAGTCCCAGTCTGGATGCAGAGGAGGACATCGTGATCGCGCGCATCGTCCGGGAAGGTGTAGTGGCTGTCGACCGTGGCGACGACGGGGATATCGAGCTCGCGCGACAGCTCGACGAGCTGCTTGTTGATCTGCGTCACTTCGGGCAGGCCGTTCTCCTGCAGCTCGAGGTAGTAGCCGTCGAAGACGTCGCGGCTCCAGTTCGCGAGCGCGATGGCGTCGTCGCGGCGGCCGTCCATGAGGAGCCGGTGCATCTCGCCGGAGTTGCAGCCGGACAGCGCGATAAGGCCTGCGCCGTGCGCCTCGAACAGCTCGCGGTCCATGCGCGGCTTGTAGTAGTAGCCCTCCAGGTTCGCCTTGGTGACGAGCTGGAGCAGGTTGCGATAGCCGCGCTCGTTGCGGGCGAGCAGCGTCAGGTGGTACGCCGACTTGTCGCGCGGGTCACGCGAGCGGCGACTGCCCGGTGCCACGTAGGCCTCGACGCCGATGATCGGCTTGATGTCGCGCTTGCGGGCCTCCTGATAGAAGTCGATCGCGCCGTAGAGCGCGCCGTGGTCGGTGATGGCGCAGGACTCCTGCCCGAGCTCCTTCGCGCGGTCGAGCAGGTTCGGAATACGCGACATGCCATCGAGCAGGCTGAACTCCGTGTGAAGGTGTAAGTGGGTAAACATTTGCTCAGAAGTGAGGCCTCGGTAGGGCTATTATAGCAGCGAGGGGCGGAGATGGGTGCAGGGTTATGTTGAATCTGGGACAATTCGCGGCCTCACCCCGACCTGCGGTCTCCCCTCTCCCCGCGGGAGAGGGGTCGGGGGTGAGGACACTTACGCCCTCTTCCAGTAGATGCGCTTGATGGCGATGGGGCGGAAACCGAGGGCGGCGTACATGTCCTTCGGCGTGTCGTGCGGGCCGGCGACGACGACGATCGGGCCGGTCCGCCCGAGGCGGAGGCGCGCATCGGCAACACCGGCGTGGATGAGCGCCGTCGCGAGGCCGCGATGGCGGTACTCCGGATGGGTGGAGATGTCATCGACCAGTCCGACGCCCTCCGTTCCCTCCCATGACGCCAGGAATGCGACCGGCCTGTCGTCGACATAGGCGAGCCAGAAGCGCGCCGGCGGTGATTTGATGCGCCGGTTGCGGAACATGACATCGGCCGTCCAGCGGCCGCTGTTTTCGTC
>CAYQLM010000049.1:0-23521 GCA_964418365.1 uncultured Dehalococcoidia bacterium | reverse complement strand
AAGATCAGGGTGCAAGCGCCGAGGAACGCGACGAAGTGGCCCGACTTCGGCGCGAAGAGCTGATTCGCATGGTCCGAGAACGCCGAGACGATGAACGGCACCACGGCGAACGTGAGGAAGACCGCGACTCCGCCCCAACGCGGACGCTCGCTGGCGCCGCGGCGGCGATGGAAGAGACCGACATGGCTGATGGTGCGCGAGGCGAAATAAGAAAGGGCAGTCGCAGCCAGCCCAAGGCCGACCGCGAGCGCGAGCGTCGTCAGGTAGACGTCTAGCATGTCCTTGCTTGCCGTCCCACCTCAACGTAAGTCTATCATGGCCTTGGCTGAGGGCAAATGGCCGCCTTGTGAGCGCCATGGCGGGCGAATACACTCGAACAGACCGTGCTCAGATTCAAAATCGCGCTCTGCTCCCTCGTATTGCTGTCATTCGCCTCGGCGTGCAAGGTCCATAATAAGTCAATTCACGCCCCGACAGGCGCTTCGAGTACCGTAGTCGCCACGAACAGAACGACCGCCATCTCGCGGACGCCGGAGGGCGCGCCTGCGGCCGTACCGCCTGCCGCTCGCGTGGTCACGCAAACGGCCGCGCTTGGCCGCCTCACCCGCGTCGCCGGTGGCACGCCGCAGCCCGTCAACCTGCGCAGGCTAGTCGACGCTTCCTGTCGGGACGCCCTGATGACGATCCGGACCTCGCTGGAGACGATCTACGCGGCGCTGCCCTGCGACCGCTTCCTGGACGACAACGCGAAACAGCAGTTTCTCGGCAAGGATGCCGCCATCACGCTGGAGGTCACGCGAGAGCGCTATCGAGTCCTGATCGAGACGCTGAACGGCGCCCAGGCCGAGTTCACAGTCGACGGCATCTGGCTGGGATAGCGGCTGCGTAGATCGATCGGGGCCTGGTACTGGCCGTGCGCTATCATGCGCATCAGCGCGCAACGAAGGAGATCGCTGCTATGACAACATCACTAAACGAAGGACAGCCCGCGCCCGACTTTGCCGGCGAGACCGACAAGGGCGAGAACGTAGCCCTGAAGGACTTCACCGGCAAGCATGTCGTGCTGTACTTCTACCCCAAAGACGAGACGCCGGGCTGCACCATGGAGGCCTGCAACTTCCGCGATAACTTCGGCGTGCTGGAGGCGGAGGGCGCCGTGGTGCTTGGCGTTAGCCTCGACAGCGTCGAGTCGCACCAGAAGTTCCGCGACAAACACAAGCTCCCGTTTACGCTCCTCGCCGACCCGGAGCACCGGATAGCGGATGCCTACGGCGTCTACGGCCAGAAGAGCTTCTTCGGGAAGAAGTTCATGGGCGTCGACCGCGCCACGTTCCTGATCGGCCCCGACGGCAAGCTCGAGAAGGTCTGGGCGAAGGTGGGCGCGCTCCCCTTCGGCCACGTGAGCGACGTGCTCGGTTGGCTGCGCCAGCACAAGGACTAGCTACTGCACGGTGAACGAGACGTGCATGCCGGTCAGATAGTGGTCGACCACGTTGCAGATCAGCACGTAGTGTCCCGAGGCGAGGTTCAGCGCCACCTGCTGGCTGTCTTCCGTATCGATGAGCGACGGCTGGTTCAGCACATCGAGGTGTGACGTATCGACAGTCAGGCTCGTCTGATCGACCGGCAATGCGCCGTCCGCCAGGCCCGTCTTGATCACGAGGAAGTTGTGCTGGATCGTGCCGTTGTTTTGCGCATCGAACGTCACCCTCCCGGCCGGCGCCGTGCCGGTCGAAAGCCCCAACGAGAACTCGCGTAACGACACGCGGATCGTCGTCTGAACGCCCGGCGGCGGCGTGTCCGTCGGCTGAGCCGCGGGCGGCTCGGTCGGTGAGGGCGCCTCGGAAGGCTGAGCCGGCGGTCCGGCGGTGCTGGACGCCGGGGGCGTCTCGGTGGCTACCGGGGTTCCCGTCGCAGGCGTGCGCGTCACCTGTTTCGTCGCGGTCCGCGTCGCCGCCTTGGTTGCCGTGGGCTTGGAGCCGCCGCCTCCACCGCAGGCGGCGAGCGTGATGAGTAAGGCGGCCAGCGCCGCCGTCAGGAGAGCGCGCGTGAGCATGATTTAGTATCCCCGATAGCGGTTCGCGAGCGGAAGGCGCCGGTCGCGGCCGAAGGCGCGCGGCGTGATCTTCACGCCGGGAGGCGCTTGACGGCGCTTGTACTCGTTGCGGTCAACGATCGCCAGTACGCGGCGCGCCGTCGCCTCGTCGTGCCCCAGCGCAACGATCTCCTCGAGGCTGCGGTCCTCCTCAACGTACGCCTGAAGGATCGGGTCGAGCACGTCGTACGGAGGGAGGGAATCGACATCGAGCTGGTCGGGCTTGAGCTCCGCTGAGGGCGGCTTCTCGATCACGCTGCGCGGCACGAGCTCCCGTCCGGCCACGGCGTTGCGATGTTCGGCCAGCCGGTACACGAGCGTCTTCGGCACGTCCTTGATCACCGCGTAGCCCCCGGCCATGTCGCCGTAGAGGGTGCAGTAGCCGGTGGCATACTCGCTCTTGTTGCCCGTCGTGAGCACGAGCCACCCGAACTTATTCGAGAGCGCCATGAGCAGGTTGCCGCGAACGCGCGACTGCACGTTCTCTTCCGCTGTGCCCGGCTCCGTTCCCTTGAACGGGCGATCGAGCATCTCCAGGTACGCCGCGTGCGCAGGCTCGATGGGAATGATCTGCAGGTCGATCCCCAGGTTCTCGGCGACGCGGCGCGCGTCCGCGATCGAGCCCTCGGATGAGTAGCGCGAGGGCATCGCCACGCCGTGCACCTGCTCCGCGCCGAGCGCATCGACCGCGACGGCCGCCACGATCGTGGAATCGATGCCACCGGAGAGGCCGACCACGACCTGCTCATACCCTATCTTGCGCACATAGTCGCGCGTGCCGGTGACGAGCGCAGCGTAGACGTCCGCCTCCGGCGACAGATGGGCGACAACCCGCCGCTCGATCGGCGGCTTCTCGCTTACGGATGCGCTCGACACGACGATCGTCGGGCTGCTGTCGTGATCGCTGAGCAGGCGCTCCTTGCGGCGGCGCGGGTCGTGCAGGCGCGTCTGGAGCACGGCATCGACCGGCAGGTCACAGACGAGCAGCTCCTCCTCGAACTGCGCCGCGCGCGCGAGGAGCTCTCCTCGCTCGTCGAACACAAAGCTGCCGCCGTCGAAGACGAGCTCGTCCTGGCCGCCGACGAGGTTCACGTAGCAGACGATCACGCCTTCGTCGGTCGCGCGCGTCGCCAGCATCCGCTCGCGGAACGCGAGCTTGCCGCTATGGTAGGGCGAGCCGTTGATGTTGACGATGACCTCCGCGCCGGCGAGCGCCAGCGCGCGATGCGGCCCGTTCGCGTACCAGACATCCTCGCACACCGTCACCCCGACGCGCACGCCCGCGATCTCGAAAACCGGCGCCTGTGTGCCGGCCTGGAAGTAGCGGTCCTCGTCGAAGACGCCGTAGGTGGGCAGCAGGTGCTTGTGGTACACCCCGGCGACACGACCGCCGTAGATCACGGCGGCGGCGTTATAGATGTCGTCTTGCGCGTCGACCGTGCCCGCGATGAGCGCGATGTCTGGCGGCGCTTCCCGCGCCAGCCGCTCGACGGCCGCCTGGGTATCGACGATGAAGCTGCGCCGGAGCAGGAGGTCTTCCGGCGGATAGCCGGTCACCACCAGCTCCGGGAACGCGACGAGGTCGCAGCCGAGGTCGCGCGCGCGGCGGGCATACTCGAGGATCTTCGCCACGTTGCCGTCCAGGTCGCCGACGGTGGCGTTGATCTGTCCCAGTCCGATTCGCAGGCCGCGCATAATTAGTGTACCTAGTACGCTAACTCCCTGCTCCATTATCGGCGGGACAGGACGGAGGATCAAGCGCATTCCTCATCACGACTCATCGAGTTACCATGGTTTGTGATTCGATGAACGAGCACTCCACCTCCCCCGTCATCTCCGCCCGAGACGTCACGCTCAGCTACGGCGAACGCCGCGCGCTCGACGGCGTCTCGCTCGACGTCGCTGCGGGGGCGGTCGTGGGCCTCATCGGCCCGAACGGCTCCGGCAAGAGCACGCTCCTGTCGCTCGTGTCCGGCCTGCGCGCGCCCGATAGCGGCGAGCTGCGCGTCCTGGGCGCGCCGCCGCGCCCCGACACGCGCCTCCACGTCGGTGTCGTCTTCCAGGAGTCATGCCTCGATCCGCTGATGACGCTCGATGAGACGCTCACTCTGCACGGACGCCTGTTCGGCCTCGGCGGCGCGGCGCTGAGACGCCGCAGCGACGAGCTGCTGGAGGAGTTCGGCCTCGCCTCGCGGCGGAGCGAGCCGGTGAGCACGCTGTCGGGCGGCCTACGCCGCCGCCTCGAGCTGGCCCGCGCGCTCTTGCCCACACCACAGGTGTTGCTGCTCGACGAACCCACGACCGGCCTCGACCCCGACTCGCGGCGCTCGTTCTGGGAGCTTCTGCGCTCGACCGTTGGTAGGCGAGGCTTTCCAGCCTCGCAGGGTGCCCCGGGGCTGGAAAGCCCCGGCTACGAAGAGGTTCGCAGGTCCGGTCTCACCATCCTCTTCGCGACGAACGACGTCCTGGAGGCCGAGCGCGAGTGCGACAGCGTCGCGTTCCTCTACCAGGGCCGCCTGGTGGCGCAGGGCACGCCGGACGAGCTCAAGCGCGGCCTCAAGCACGACTCCGTGCGCGTGGAGTGCGTCGATGGCCGGGCCGCTGCGCTCTCGAAGGAGATCACCGGCTGGCCGGGCGTCGGGGGCGTCACATCGGCGGGCCAGATCCTGCAGGTGACGGTCGATGACGTGTCCTCGTTCGTGCCGCGCCTCTTTCAAACAGACCCGCAGGCGATCCACACCATCCGGATCGAACCGTCGACGCTGGAAGATGCGTACTTCGTTATGGCAGGCTCGCCACTTCGAGCCACCGAGGCAGCTCTTCGGGATGAGCCTCCCGATGCGCGACCGGCTGAGCCTGCCACTACCGATCAGGAGCCGAGATGAATACCGCAACGCTCACGTTCAGCGCCTGGGGCGCCCTGCTCACCCGTGACCTGCGCGCGTTCCTGCGCTCGCGGTCACAGGTGTTCTCGTCGCTCGCGCTGCCGCTCATGCTGCTCGGCATCCTGGGCGTCGGCATCTCGGACGGGCTGGAGCCGTCGCTCGTGCGTCACGGCGACTACGTCACGTTCCTGGTACCGGGCATCATGGTGATGACGGCGCTGTTCTCGTCGACGTTCTCCAGCGCATCGTTCTATCAGGACCGCGACTCGGGCATGCTCAAGGTCATGCTCGTCTCGCCGAACTCGCCCGCCGCGATCCTGCTCGGCAAGTCGCTCGGCGCGATCGTGATCGGCAGCGCGCAGGCGCTGGTGATCCTCGCCGTCGCGGCGTCGATCCCCGCGATCGACCTGCACTGGCAGTACGGCGTCATTCCCAGCCTGTTGCTCGCGCTGCTGGCGATCATCTCGTTGAACGTGCTGCTGAGCGGGCTCGCGCAGGTGCTCGCCTCGCGCATCCGGACGATGCAGGGCTTCCATTTGGTGATGAACCTCGTGCTGTTCCCGCTGCTCTTCTTCTCCGGCGCGTTCTTTCTGCTGGCCGACCTGCCCGCGTGGCTGCACGGCCTCGCCCTGGCGAACCCGCTCACGTATCCCGTCGACATGCTGCAGCTCTCGCTCTACGCCGACAGCTCGCGCGGCTTCGTCGGTCTCGGGATCGATCTCGCGGTGCTGCTCGGGCTTGCCGTCGTGCTCTTCGGCTGGGGCATGCGGCGCAACCCGATGATTGAGTAAGGTTGGCAGAGATCATCTAACCGAGGAGGGCTGTTGTGGCTCAACGTGCGACACACGTCTTCAAGGGACACCGATGGTTCGCCGCGATGTTCGACACGATGAATCGGCTGAGCGGCACCGAGACCAAGTTCCTCGCAAAATACCGCCCACACATCGTCGGCGAAGCCGACGGGCGGGTGCTCGAGATTGGTGCCGGCACAGGAGCCAGCCTTCCCTACTTCACGAAGGCAGAGAAGGTAATCGCCACGGAGCCGGTCGAGCAGGGCCTGACTTCCAGCTAGCAAGGAGCTACGGTGGACAAAGCGAAGTCGGAAACAGCGGAGCAGAAAACCAAGCCCTGGTGGCGCTACCGAAGGAACCGGAATAAGGTCTGGCTGGGACTGTTCGGCGCCCTGGGAGCGGCCGCCGTCGCCCTCTTTATCTGGTTCGCTACGCAGGGTGCGAGCAGCCCGAAAGCACCGGAAGCCGGCAAGCAGGTGCAAGCCTTCCAACTGCCCGAGGTGGTCTCAGGCACGACGTTCTCCCTGGCCGACTCCCTCGGCAAGAAGGACATCGTGATCGTCAGTTACATGGGCTTCTTCTGAGTCGGCTGCGAGGAGCTGCTCGTGGAGCTGCAGGGTCGACAAGCGGAATTCGCACAGCGGGACGCGCAACTGGTGGTGTTGGGTTCGCTCCCGGAACCCATAGACGTTGCCAAGAAGGACGCGGAACAACGCGGCATCACGTACCCGCTTGTCTATGACGCCGAGACATCCGTCACGAAGAAGCTGGGATTGTGGAGCGACATGATGGACATGCCCTGGATGGGTTACCTGATCATCGACAAGTCTGGCCGGGTCGCGGCGAGCGATCTGCAGCTCAGCGAAGCGAAGGGCGCCGGCCCGGCCAACGTGGACACGATCCTAGCTGCGCTCGATGGGTCTCGCCAGGCGCAGCCTTCCAGTAGCTGAACTGAATCGGCCGCACGGCGGAGCGGCATTGAGGACGCTCGAAGAACATGTACACCCCCAGGCGCCGGATTGTGAGCGTCCTGGCTGTCTTGACCGCCGTCGTGGTGCTCGTGTCGTGCCGAGGCGGGAAAGGGACCGACGCGTACGGCGAGCGCAGCCCAGTCGAGGTGACGGGATCGTCGGTAACGGTGGAGATGAAGGACATCCGGTTCCAGCCGCAGGGCATCAGGGTAAAGCCGGGAACGACGGTGAGGTGGGTCAACGAGGACGCGGTTCTACACAACATCCGACAAGTAGAGAGCGTGTTTCTGAGCCAAGACGTGATGAAGGAGGGCGACACCTTCTCCTTCACGTTCGACACGCCGGGTAAGTATCGTTACCAGTGCACCTATCATCACCCCAACATGAACGGGGTCGTCATTGTGGAGTAACAGTGAGGCTACCGGATGCAAGGAGAACTAAGCATGAAGCGCCTCATCCTTCCTATTGCTGTCCTGGCTACATTCGCTGCCCTCGCGCTGCTGGGGGCTGCCTGCGGAAGCGGCGGGGGCAAGCCGACAGCGACGGCGTCACAGCTCCAACCCATCGCGGGCAACTCGGAGCTCGTCGTTGGCCCGAACCGGTTCACCATCGCCTTCGTCGACCAGAACAACGAGCGCATCCTGGAAGCGGGCAACAGCGTGCGCCTACAGTTCTTCGACCCAGACGGCGCACTCAAGAGCGATCAAGGCGCCACGTTCATATGGGCGATACAAGACGTGAGCGGCTTCTGGGCGACGGACATCAACTTTGATCGGCCGGGCAAGTGGACTGCGCAGGTGACAGTGTCCCGCGGCGGCAAGGATACGACCGTCAACGCGGGATTCACAGTCGTTGACCGCGCGTTCGCGCCGAAGATCGGCGACGCGGCGCCGCCCGCCGACAACCTCACGCTGGCGCAAGACGCCAACATCAAGCGCCTCAGCACTGACCCTGCGCCGATCACAGCGTTCTATGAGATGACTGTCACGCAGGCAATCGATGCGAAGAAGCCGTTCGTCGTGGTGTTTGCCACGCCGCTCTTCTGCACGTCGCAGTTCTGCGGACCCGTGCTGAACAACGTGAAGGCGGTCGCGCCGGAGTTCGCTGGGAAGGTGACCTTCATCCACATCGAGCCGTACGATCTGACCGAGGACGGCGCCCTGGTCACCGATGCGCAGGGCGCGCCGGCGGTGGCTAACCCGACAACCCAGTGGAACCTGCAGTCGGAGCCCTGGGTCTTCGTCGTCGGTGCGGACGGCAAGATCAGCGCTCGTTTCGAAAGCGCGGTCAGCGTCGATGAGTTGCGTGCGGCGATCCAGCAGGTCGCGGGCTCCTGACGCGTCAGATGCTCCGCTGGCTCGCCGCGTGCGTTCTGCTATCCGTCGTGGCGCTGGCAGCTTGTGGTGGCGCCGGCGGCAGCGACAAGGTCGACGGCGTCATCATCTCCGTCGACGCGCCGACACTTACGCAGCTCAACTCGTTCACGCTGCACACGGATGACGACCGCATGCTCATCTTCCACATCGCGCCCAACGCCTCGCGCGATCCGCAGAACGGTCTCGTCGGCGGCCATCTGCGTTCGCACCTGCTGGCGGCGACGAGAGTGGAGATCACGTATCGAAAGCAGGGCGACACCCTGCTCGCCGAGTCGATCCTCGATCTGTGAGGCTAGCGCGCGACGAGCTGGTCGGCGCCCATCGAGATGAAGAGCAGGGCCAGATAGGCCAGCGAGTAGACGAAGAGCGCCCAGCTGGTGGACGGACGCGACTCGCGCCATTGGCGGATCGCGAGCCATAGGAACCCGCCGCCGAGCATTACCGCCGACGCGATGTACAGCCAGCCCATCCCGGCGACCGGCACGAGCGCGAGGCTCGCCGCCACCAGGACGACGCTGTAGAGCACAATCTGCCGGTTCGTCTCAGCCTCGCCGCGCACGACGGGCAGCATCGGCACGCCTGCCTTGGCGTAGTCGCTTCGGTAGCGCAGCGCCAGCGCCCAGAAGTGCGGCGGCGTCCAGAGGAAGATGATCCCGAACAGGACCAGCGCTGTCCAGTCGAGGCTGCCTCGCACCGCCGCCCAACCGACCAGCGGTGGGATCGCGCCGGCGGCGCCGCCGATCACGATGTTCTGCGCGCTGCTGCGCTTGAGCCAGACCGTGTAGACCAGCACGTAGAACGCCAGCGCCGCCATCGCGAGCGCGGCGGCGAGGAGGTTGACACCGATCGCGAGGATGCTGAACGCCGCGCAGCCCAGCGCAACGCCGAACAGGAGCGCGCTCTCGGGCGAAATCGTTCCCGCAGGAAGAGGGCGCTTCCGCGTGCGCGCCATGATGCCGTCGATGTCGCGGTCGAGATAGCAGTTGATCGTGTTCGCGCCGCCGGCGGCCAGCGTTCCGCCGGCCAGCGTCAGCACGATCAACCAGAGCGACGGCATGCCGTGCTTCGCGACGATCATCGCGGGTACCGTCGTGACGAGCAGTAACGAGATGATGCGCGGCTTCGTCAGCGATATGTAGGCGCGGACGGTATCGAGAAGCTGCCCGCGCCGGCGCACGACGGCGACCGGCAGCTCCAGTGTCTGCGGGATGGCCTCTTGTCGCAGCATCGCTAGGACTGGCCTCGCGCGGGCGCGGCCGCCGGCGCCACCGATGGCGCGGGCTCGGGTGCGGACGTGACTTCGATCGCGGGCCGCGCCTCCTTCGCCGCTAGGTGAGCCAGCATCGCCACGGCCACCAGCGCCGCCCAGATGCCCATCGCCAGCGCGAGATGCGCCGCGCTCGCCGCGGGCTGCAGCAGCGTCCAGATGTTCGCCGCGCCGACGAACACCTGCGCGATGTAGAGCGCCAGCGCCAGCGTCGTGCCGATGAGCAGCGGGCGGTTCGCGCGCTGCGTCCGCCACGCCTTGCCGGCCACGTGCGCCAGCAGCAGGCCAACGGCGAGCGCGGTGAACCGGTGCGTGGCCTGGATCATCGCGAGGCGTCCGCCGTCGGGCATCAGCTTGTGATTGAAGAGCGGCCAGTCGCGGAAGGCGAGCCCCGCGCCGCTGCCGCTGACGTACGATCCGGTCATCATCAGCGCGAGCATGGCGATCGCGGCGACGACAACCAGGTTTCGGAACGCTGTGACACCCGAGCCGCCGGCCGGCAGCAGATCGAGCGAGACGATGGTGAGCACGAGCAGCGTCGCGAGCAGCGCCGATGCCGTCGCGAGGTGGGCCATCACCATGCTCGACTTGAGATCGCTCAGCACCGTGATGCCGCCCAACACGACCTGCGCCGCGATCAGCCCAAAGGCGAGCACCGCGCCCCACAAGATCATCGGCGCGCGCCGGTAGGACCGCCACGCGAGGAGCAGTATCGCGATGACCAGGATCGAGACGAGCGACGCGAACAGCCGGTGCGAGAACTCGACGATCACGTGGCCGCTCATCGGTGGGATAAGGTGACCTTGGCAGGTCGGCCAGTCCGGGCAGGCGTCGCCGGAGTCCGTCGTGCGCACGATACCGCCCACGATGACGAGCGCGTACGTAGCCAGCGTCGTCGCGATGAGGAGCCAGCGGAATGGCGCGGAGACGCCACTCTCACGGCGCATCTCCCCATTCGTGGCCCCTGCGACGGCTGGCAACGGACGTTTCCTTACTTTGTGATGCGAGGTACAAAACGAGTATAGTGCCTGGTGGCCCAAGCTGCAAAGCTTGACCCTATCCGCCGATTGTGATAGCAGGTACAAGGAAGATGTCACACGTACCAGGCCAGGAAGACCAAGAAGGGCACGAGCGCGTCGTTCTGCCGCTGGTGGTGCCGGCCCTACTGTTTCTGTTTGCGGTGCTGGTCGTCTACGGTCTCTCCCGCATCTACATCGACCTGAACACCTGGCACTACAGGACGGTCAGCATGGCGACGCCGCTCGCCCTTGGCGTCTCGCTCCTGATTCTCCTGATGTTCACGTACCTTGCCGGCAAGCCCGTTCCGCGATGGCAGATCGGCTTTATCGTCCTGCTGGCCGCGGGCGCGCTCACCGGCGGCGCCACCTGGGCCGCCGTCCACTCCGAACCGACACACGAGAAGGTTCCGGTAAGCCCCACGCCCGCCGGAACGGTCGTTCCTGGCTCAGTACAGGTGACGCTCTCAGAGTTCAAGGTAGTGCCGACCCCTGACTCGATTGCGGCAGGAAACGTCACGTTCGCCGTCAGCAACACCGGCACCGTCACACACAACTTCCACATTATCAAGACCGAACTCGCACCCGACAAGCTGCCGATCGACTCGACTGGCTTCGCCGTCGATCTGACGCAGGTCGATGCCGTCCAGAACAGCAAGGACATCGATCCGGCTGGCACTGAAACCGTCACGGCCCAGCTCGACGCCGGCAAGTATGTGCTGATCTGCAACGTGGCCAGCCACTACCAGTCAAACATGCGCGTGGCGTTCACCGTCCAGTAGCAACATCCACTAGTTGCCAAGCAACAGGGCTGCCCAATGGCAGCCCCGATTTGTTGTCAGATGTGACCCCCTAGGCTAGCGTCCGATGCCGATCTCTTCGAGCTCCGCCTCGACATCCTTCCAGCGCGGCTCCTGCGCGTCCGCCTCCTCGCGGCTGTACCAGCGGAAGAAGATCACGGTCATAAACGACCACAAGATCACGCTGCCCAGTAACTTCATCGTTCCGCCGGCGATCTGCTGGTCCGTGACGTGGGAGAGGCGCCACAGATGCGGCGCATGCGCGTAGAACGGGTACACGGGGTGCTCCGAGAACACGATGAACGCAGCGATGACCGAGGGCAGGATCGACTGCACGAAGAGGTAGGCCATCTGGACGGGCGGCGACGGCCTCGGCAGCTCTTCGAGCGGGCTCAGAATGGGCCACCACACCAGCATCGCCGAAAGGACCAGCACCATGTGCAGCGAGAAGTGCAGCGCCCCGACGCTGAGCGCCGCGTCCATGATGCGCGGGAGATGCGTCAGCACCAGGAGCGCGTTGAAGATCGAGAAGGCAACGAGCGGCTTCGTGAGCACGCGGGAGATGAGATAGACCTTCGGGCCGCAGAGGATCGCCCGCCAGAGCCAGCCCGGCGTTCCGGCGACGAGGAGCGGCGCCGCCACCATGCCGAAGAGCAGGTGCTCCAGCATGTGCGCACTCAGGAGGTACCGCTCGCCGATGTCGTGCAGCGGGCTCCCGCCGGCCGCGTACAGCGTCGCCACGCCCAGGTAGAACAGCACCGCCTGGCTGCGCCGCACCCGCCCCGCATCCGAGATCTTCGGGCGCAGCTCGGTTATGCAGTAGTAATAGCCGTAGCCGAGGATGATGCACAGCAGGAGCGCGTCCGGGTGCAGGCTCCACTGGAGCCATCGCGGGCCGCCGGTTTCCAGGTGCAGGAGGGGGAACATGACTTCGCCTCGAAGCCGGGGATCGTGTTCGCTCTGCCTTCGTTATACCAGCGATGAACCGAGCGTGGCCAGCACGACAGCGAGCAGCGCCACCACGAGCATCATCCCGCCAGCGAACAGGATCGTGAAGACGCGGCTATCGTACCGCAGGTGCATGAACCAGAGTGCGACCATCGCGAACTTGAGTGCGGACAGGCTGAGTAGGATCCCGAGCAGCGCGCCGTGCAACGCGCCGATGTAGTAGACAGCGACCTCGAGGGCGGTGATGCCCGCGAGGATTGTTCCGACGGTGAGGTACGTGCTCGCCGGGATATGTCCTTCGACGATGATCTCGACTTCCTCTTCGGCCGGCGTGGCTGCGACGGGCTGTGGCCAGCGCAGCTCGACCGGGGAGAGCGCCAACAGCGCACCGAGCACACCCAGCGCCACGAGCGGAATGCCGAGCAGATAGGCCGGGTTCTGGAAAAAGCCTTTCGGCCCTGGCGCTGATAGGAGGACTTCCAAGAGCGCTAGCATGCCTTGCTCCTACGTCGGCTGAATGAGATAGACGACCGTGAAGATCACAATCCACACCACGTCGACGAAGTGCCAGTACAACCCCGCCAGCTCAACGTTCAGGCTCTGCTCGTGCGTGATCTTCCCGCGCGACGCCATCACGTAGAGCGACAGCAAAATCAGCACGCCAACCGACACGTGCGCCCCGTGAAAGCCCGTCAACACGAAGAACGTTGTGCCGAACAGGTTCCTGTGCACCGTCAGCCCTTCGCGATAGAACTCCGTGAACTCGAAGGCCTGGCCGGCGAGAAAGGTCATCCCGAGGAAGGCCGTGCAGAGCAGCCACATGCGCAGCGCGCGGCGGTTGTTTCGCTGGATGGCGGCCAGCGCCAGCACCATCGACACGCTGCTCATCAGTAGCACGAACGCGCTGATCGACGTGAACGGGATGTCGAACACGCCGTTGTAGTGCACGCCGTTGTACACCGTGTCCGTCGGAAACGGCGGGCCGATGCTGCGGTTTCGATAGAGCAGATACGTGCCGATCAGCCCGCCGAAGAAGAGACACTCCGAGGCGAGGAAGAGCCACATGAGCAGCTTCCGGTTGTCGAGCCCGGTGCTCGTCGGCGCCAGGGCGTGCGGCGCGCTGTGGGCTTGCTCCATCTAGACCTTCTCCCCTCGCTCGCTCACTCGGCCGCCGGCTCGAGCGCCCACGCATAGATGCCAAACAGCAGGAACACAGCGCCCGCAGCGACGAGCGCGTAGTCGTAGATCAAACCGAAGCCGATGAGCGGCAGCCCGAACGCCGCGATCAGCGGCATGAACGACGGCGAAGGCAGATGGATGCCGTGGCCATCTTCGTGCGATTCCTCCGCGTCGTGCGCGGCTCCCGCGACGACGGGCACGGGAACGCCGCGCTCGTTCTCGACGTACTTCCTGTGCCAGAAGGCATCGAGCGAGCGCACCTGCGGGATCTCCGCGAAGTTGTACGCCGGCGGCGGCGACGGGATGGCCCACTCGAGCGTGCGCGCGTCCCACGGGTCGGCGCCCGCCTCTTCCCCGCGCATGAGGCTGTAGATGACGTTGTAGATGAACAGCATGACCGATACGGCGATCATGAACGCACCGACCGTGGCCATCATGTTCCAGAGGCCCCAGCCCATGCCTTCCGGATAGCTCTGGATCCGGCGGGGCATCCCGATGAGGCCGAGGATCATCATCGGCTGGAAGGTCACGTTGAAGCCAATGAAGAAGAGCCAGAACTGGATCTGGCCCATCTTCTCGTTCAGCATTTTGCCGCTGAACTTCGGGAACCAGTAATAGATGCCTGCGAACAGACCGAACAGCGCACCGCCCACGAGCACCTGATGGAAGTGCGCGACGATGTAGTACGTGTCCTGTTGCTGATAATCGGACGATACGATCGAGTGCGTGACGCCGGTCAGCCCGCCGACCGTAAACATGGCGATGAAGCCCACCGCGTACAGGAGCGGCGTTTTCATACGAATCGCGCCGCCCCAGAGCGTGCCCATCCAGTTGAAGATCTTCACGCCCGTCGGGATCGCGATCAGGATCGTCGACACACCGAACGCAGAGTTCGCGACAGTCCCCAGCCCTGTCGTATACATGTGGTGCGCCCAGACGCCCCAGCTCATGAAGCCGATGGCGATCCCTGAGAAGACGACGAACGGGTAGCCAAAGAGCGGCTTGCGCGCGAACGTGGGCAGCACCTCAGAGACGATGCCCATCGCGGGCAAGACGAGGATGTACACCTCCGGATGGCCAAAGAGCCAGAACATGTGCTGCCAGAGCAGCGGCGTGCCCCCCGCCGCCACGTTGAAGAAGTTCGCGCCGAAGAGCCGGTCGAACATGATCTCGAACAGCGCGACCGTGATCACCGGCATCGCGAAGATGATCAAGAACGACGTGACGAGCGTCATCCAGACGAACACAGGCATGCGGAACAACGTCATGCCCGGCGCCCGCATGTTCAAGATGGTGACGATGAAATTGAACCCTCCCGCCATCGATGAGATACCCAAGATGACGAGCCCAAGCGCCCAGAAGTCGACGCCGTGACCCGGCGAATGGGAGACCAGGGTCAGAGGAGCATAACCGAACCATCCGGCATCGGGCGCGCCCAGCTTGCCTTGGAAGAACGTCCCGGCCGGATTGCCCGTGAAGAAGCTCGACGTCATGAACAGACCGCCGAAGAGGAACACCCAGTAGCTGAACGCGTTCAGCCGGGGGAAGGCGACATCTCTCGCACCGATCATCAGGGGAATGATCAGGTTGAAGAACGCCGCGCTCATCGGCATGATGACCAGGAAGACCATTGTGGTGCCGTGCATGGTGAACAGCCGGTCGTACTGGTCCGCGTCGACAAGGCCGCCGTTCGGCTTCGCGAGCTGAAGGCGGATGATCAGCGCTTCGATACCGCCGATGAGGAAGAACGAGAAGGCCGTGGCGGCATACATGATGCCGATGCGCTTGTGGTCGACGGTGGCGATCCAGCTCCAGATGCCGCGATATGAGGCAGCCTGACGCCTCGCCTGGCGAATCGCTTCGACGATCGACATTGGTCTACGCGCTAGCGCTGCTCCTGCCATCACTCACTCTCCACTGGCATCATTGGGCCTGCTCACTGAGCTGTTGTTGTACCCATGCCTGGAAGTCGTCCTGGCTCTCGGCTATCACGGTAAGGCGCATGCCCGAATGGCCGATGCCACAGAACTCCGCGCACTGCCCGGCATAGGTGCCCGCCTTCGTTGCATTGAAGCGGAATGCGTTGTTGCGGCCGGGTATCACGTCCAGCTTGCCGGCAAGCTTCGGCACCCAGAAGCTGTGGATCACGTCCTGCGCGTTGAGCGTTGCGCCAACGTAGCGGTCGACGGGAATATGCAGCTCCTTCGATGTCAGCGGCTTGCCGTCGGGGAGGGCGAACTCGGGGTCCGTGTACTTGAACTGCCATTGCCATTGCGACGCGACAACGGTGACGTGCAGGTCGCTCTTTTTCGGTGCTTGGCCTGAGTCGATGATGCCCTTCACCGTCGGCACGGCCAGGCCGAGCAGCAGTATGGCTGGCAAGATCGTCCAGGCGACCTCGAGGCGGACGTTGCCGTGTATCTGCTTCGGCGGCGGCGCCCCTTCTCGATCCCGGTAACGCACCATGATGTAGGCCAGAGCAGCGAACACGAGGAAGCAGATGATGATCCCGGGAATCAGGACCATGATGAACAGATCACGCTGGAGGTCAGCGACGTCTCCGTCGGGCGCGAAGGTGTTCTGCGGCCCGCCGAGCGCGCCACAGCCCGTCGCGTAGATGAGGGTAAGGAAAAGGGTAAGGCCGACGAGGAGACGGCGCGGGTTCATCGAACTCTCGCATCCCCTCCCTGCGAGCACCCGAACCAGTCGTTGCAGCCGATGGTCGACACGCTGTTTCCCCCCGAGTGAGCCTCGCGTTGCGGAGTTCGGGAGCGGGTCGCCCAGACTCCTTGTACCCTATATCACAAGGCTTTTTGGGGGGCAAGCAGCGCGTAGCGCCCGGGCCAGGAGGCGTCGGGGGGTTACGCGGCTTTATGCTTGTTTCTCTTGAGCTTCTTCGCGGCGGCCGCCGCCGGCGCGAAAATCTCCGCGTAGAGTGGCACCGGCCGCAGGTCCTCGACATAAACGGGGCCCTGGCAGCGCTCGCAGCGAATACGCTGACCCGGCCTGGGCACTTCGCCTTCGTAGCCCTGGCGCGGCTTGAAGCTGTGGAGCACGAGCTTATCGGTGCGCGTCCCCTCGACCTCGCCGCTCACGTGCCCGCAGTGGTAACACTTGACCTCGCCGATCACCCGCATCGCAGACCTCCCTGCAAGCCGACTCTTGTCCAATATTTCGACAACATCTATCAAACCTTGAGCCGAAAGCGGGCGAAATAGGGGAAGAGCCGGAGATGGCGTGGCGAATTCGAGGAGTTAGCCCTCGACGCGGAGGATCTGGAAGCGAACGACGCCGGAGGGCGCTTCGACCTCGACTTCCTCGCCGGCTTGGTGCAGCAGGAGGGCCTTGCCCACCGGCGACTGGAAGGAGATACGGCCCTGCCCGGCGTCCACTTCACCCGGGCGCACGAGCGTATAGGTGAGCTCCGAGCCGGAAGTCTGGTTGCGCAGAACGACCGTGCTCCCGATTTCGACGAGGTGGCCGCCGGCGGCCCGCTCGTCCTTCACGATCACGGCGGTGGCCAGGATGGCCTCGATGGTGCGGATCCGCCCCTCGACGTGCCCCTGCTGCTGCCGGGCGGCATCGAGCGGCGCGTTCTCGCGGAAGTCCTTGTCGGCCATCGCCCGCTGGAGGTCCTGGATGATCCTCGGACGTTGCGCCTTGAGACCTGCGAGCTCCGCGCTGAGCGCCGCGTGCTCCTGCTCGCTCAGCTGCGCTTCCCTCGTCGATGCGCGCGCCCCCAACTTCGACGATGTCTTGCGCACACGCAGGTGCGCGCCAAGATTCGTATCGGTGAAGCCAGACTTCTTCGCGAACGCCAAGAAGCTCTTGATCACATCGGCGCGGCGCGAACCGTCGGTCAGCGTGCCCGGAAGCGTTTCGGCGTAGTTCGCGACGTCCTGGCCCTGCAGGCGCGCCGTGATCCGGTCGCCACCCGCCCAGCGCACGAAGCGCTCGACGTCAGCGCCCTGCTCGATGCGCTGCTCGTCCGGCAGCGACTCCAGATATTGACGTGCGGCGTCGGCGAGCGTTACGGACTCTTCTCCCATCGTTCAGGATTCTGGCACACACGACTCCGCTGAGCAATCCTCGGCTCGCTTGACACAGATCGCACCTCAGGCGCAACAATCGAGCTGACAGCCCGCCATGAACCGCATCGCGCTGCTCGCCTGGCTCACCGTAATCCTGGCGATCGCGTGTAAACAGGGCACGGCCGGCGAGCCGCTGCCGACCCTCGCGACGAAGCCGGCGGCCCAAGGCGCGCCGCGCAGCTTCGCGCTGGGCGTCAGCTCGTTCCCTCCCGCGCTCACCCAGGCGAGTTACGATGCGACCTTCGCGCTCGCCGCGGGCGCCAGCGATGTCATCCTCATCCAGCGCAACGTTCCCTGGGAGGAGATGCTCGCCGGCCATCCCTCCGGCGCGACGGTCGCGAGTACGAAGCGCGAGATCCAACTCGCGAAACAGTACGGTCTGCGCACTTTCGTCGCCATCGATCCGACCGATCCCGCGCAGGGGCGCGCGCAGCTCGCCGGCCTGCCGCCCGACCTGGCGGGCGCCGGGTTCGCTGATCCGAAGGTGCAGCAGGCGTTCCTCACCTACGCGCGCTACATCGCGACGAACTACCAGCCCGACTATCTCGCGCTCGGCGTCGAGATCAACAGCTACCAGCGCGCGCAGGCGCAGGACTTCGAGCGCTTCGTGCAGCTCTACCACGCAGCGTACGCGGCCGTGAAATCGATCTCGCCCAAGACGCTGGTGTTCCCGACGTTCCAGCTCGAGGAGATGCAGGGTCTGCTGCCCGTCGACAACCCGCAGCCGGCGCAGTGGTTCCTGATCAACCGCTTCCTGCCGGACCTCGATCTGTTCGCGGTGAGCACGTACCCGACCACCGCGTACGGCAGCCTCGATCAGCTACCGTCCGCGTACTTCGCGCAGATCGCGAGCTACACCGACAAGCCGATCGCGATCGCGAGCACCGGCTACCCGTCGCAATCGAGCGATCAGAACGCGCCCGACGCTGCGCAGCAGCAGGCCGGCTACCTCCAGCGCGTGCTCGACAGCGCGCAGCAGCTCTCGATGGCGTTCGTGATCTGGTTCGTCAGCCAGGACGCTGCGCCGGCAAGCGATCCGGCGCTCACGCCCCTGCAATCGATGGGCCTGCGCGCGCAAGACGGCACCGCGAAACCCGCGTGGGACCTGTGGGAGACGACAGCGCGCCGGCCGTGGGAACCGCCAGCGCCCACAACCGCTCCTCCGGCAACGCCATAGCGATCGGCGCGGTGCGCCGACCAATCGCGTTAGCATGGCTGCATGAAAGCGAGCCCCGGCGCAGTCCTGTTCGGCCTCGGTTGCATCTGGGGCACGTCGTTCCTGTTGATCAAGGTGATCGTGGACGAGGTCTCGCCAATGGAGCTCGTCACGGCGCGGCTCTTCCTCGGCGCGCTTGTCGTGCTGGCGATGCTCGTCTATTTCCGGCGGCCGGTCCCGCGCGACGCGTCGCTGTGGGCCAAGATGGCGGTGTTCTCGGTCATCGCCAACGTCATTCCGTTTCTGCTCATCGGCTGGGCCGAGAAGCACATCGACACCGGCGTCACGTCAGTCCTCAACTCGACGGTGCCGCTCTTCACAGCGCTGTTCGCCGCCGTCCTGCTGGCCGAGGAGGTGTCCACGCCGGCCCGCCTGCTGGGTCTGCTCGCAGGTGTCGGCGGCGTCATCGTCCTCGCCGGCCGCGATGTCTTCCACATCACGGACAGCAACGTGCTGGGACAGCTCGCAGTCGTGCTTAGCTCGGCGTGCTACGCCGCCAGCGCTGTCTATGCGCGCACGTTGCTGCGCACACACGACCCGATCTCGCTCACGGCGCTGCAGCTTACGTTCGGCTCGCTGATCGCGGGCGTGCTGATGTTCTCGTTCCAAGGAACGCCTCACTATGCGTCGCTCAGCGTCAAAGCCTGGTCGGCGCTATTGGTGCTCGGCCTCATTGCGAGCGGCGTCGCGCAGTGGGTCTACCTCTGGCTGGTCGACAACATGGGCAGCGTGCGCGCGTCGCTCGTCGCGTACATCATCCCGATCGTCGGCCTGCTCCTCGGCTGGGCCGTGCTGCACGAGACGATCGGCGTGAGCACGATCGTCGGGTTCGCGCTGATCCTGACGGGCGTGGCGCTGGTGATGCGCGGCGAAGGCCTGGCATCGGAGCGAGGCCCCAGCGCCGTCCCGGCTGGCGCGGCGGACTGACGTGGACAAAGGCCCAGCCGATAATCGTTCCGTAGTCAGTCGCTACGGGTACGTGAGCTCGCGCTCGAGGAGCGCGCGGGCGACGACGACGCGTCACGCCAGTAACGCGAGGCGATCTACGCCCTGATCAGGCTATGTAGCTCCAAGATCGAGCGCTTCGGCTTGATGCCAGGCGGCAGGTTGGGGTGGATGTATTTCGCAAAGAACTCCGCCGCGTCCTCGGAAGACTCCCAGACCTCGAACGAGCGCCATGTGCCTTCACTGTCCGCCCCGGACCCGTGCGCGATGAAGCCCTTCGCGTTTCGTATCGGTTCGGCCAGCACGGCGAGCATGCCGTCGTATCCCTCCTGCGTTTGCCCCGGAACTTCCGCGGTGATCAATACAGCCATCTCGTCTACCTCCAAAGGTTTGATGGCCCTAGCATCGCCGTTTCCGGCAGGCCTTCCTAGTCCAACTTCTGGACTGCAAACCCGCGAAAAGTCGCGATATAGTGGGTTCGCGATGTTCCTCTACGCGAAGTACTGTCCGGTGGCCGCCGCAACCCACGTCATAGGCGACGCCTGGACGCCGCTCATCGTCCGCGAGCTGCTCTACGGCACCGATCGCTTCAACCAGCTTGTTCGCAACGTCCCCGGCGTATCGCGCACGCTCTTAACGTCGAGGCTGCGCGCGCTCGAACGCGCTGGCGTCGTCGAATGCAAACGAACTGGCGCGCGCAACTCGACGTCGTACGCTCTGACGCCTGCCGGCCGCGACCTCCAGCCCGTCATCGACGCGATGGACCGATGGGGAACGCGCTGGGCGCGGCCGGAGCCAAAGCCCTTCGACCTCGATCCGCACATCATGATCTGCATGCTGAAGTCGCGCATCCACACCAGCGCGCTGCCCGAACAGCGCGTCGTCATCGAGGTGCTCGCCAAAGGCCCGAAGGACGGGCGCGCGTGGCTGGTGTGCGAGGGCGGCAGCGTATCGATGTGCTTCGACCCGCCGGGCTTCGACGTCGATCTCTGGGTGGAGGCGCACGTCCGCACCATGTATGACATCTGGCGCCAGCAGCTGTCGATGACCGACGCGCTAGCGCAGCGGCGCGTGGAAGTCGCCGGACAGCGGGGGCTGGTCAGAAGCTTCGCGCGTTGGTTCGACGCGAAGCCAGCGGCATCGCCGATCACGCGGGTGAAGGCACCGATCGGCTAGGCCTTGTCCGGCAAGCCTCGTGTCGCTCACGCGCGAGGAGTGCTTTACGGGTACGTCAGCTCGCGTTCGAGGAGCGCGCGCGCGATGACGACGCGCTGGATCTGGCTGGTGCCTTCCACGATCATAAGCTGGCGCGCGTCGCGGTAGTGGCGCTCCAACGGGTGGTCCATCATGTACCCCTGCGCGCCCAGCACCTGCATCGCGTCCGAAGACGCCTTCACCGCCAGCTCTGTCGCGAACGTCTTCGCGATCGAGAGTAGCGCCGCGTCCTCGCGCTTGTACTTCCCCTGATCGACAAGCCACGCGCCCTGGTAGACGAGCAGCCGCGCCGCCTCGATCTGGATCGCCATGTCGGCGAACAAGAACTGGATCGCCTGCAGCTCTGAGATCGGCCTGCCGAACGCCTGCCGCTGGCGCGAGTACTCGAGCGCGTAGCTCAGCGCGCCCTCCGCGAGCCCCAGTCCGCGCGCGCCCACGACGGGCCGGCAGGAGTTCAGCGTCATCATCGCGTGGTTGAACCCGCGGCCTTCCTCCTCGCCCAGCAGCCGTTCGCGCGGCACGCGCACGTTATCGAAGACGAGGCTCGCCGTCGGCACGCCGCGCACGCCCATCTTGCGGTCCGTGCGCCCGATCGAGAAGCCGGGGCTGTCCGTCGTCACGATGAAGCCCGCGATGCCTTTCGGGCCGGTCTTGCCGTCCGTCTTCGCGAAGACGACGACGTAATCGGCGACAGTGCCGCCAGAGATGAAGACTTTTTCGCCGTTGAGGACGTAGTCATCGCCGTCGCGGACGGCGCGGCTCTCGAGGGCCGAGGCGTCGGAGCCGGCGTTGGGCTCGGTCAGGCAGAAGGCGGCCTTCGTCTCGCCGCGCGCGATCTGCGGCAGGAACTCTTGCTTCTGCCGCTCCGTCCCGCCGATCACCAGCGGCTGCGTCGGCAGTGCCGAGAGCAGGAGCATCAGGCCGGAGGCGCAGCAGTACTTCGCCGCCTCCTCGACCGCCAGGGCGAGCGCGAGCATGCCCGCCCCGCTGCCGCCGTAGGCCTCGGGGATCGTCAGGCCGAGCAGGCCGACCTCCCGGAACGCCTCGAAGATGTCGTGGGGGTATTCGGCCTGCTCGTCGACCTCGGCCGCTCTGGGCGCGATGCGCTCTTTCGAGATTCGCCGGGCCGTTTCCTGAATCAGCCTATGCTCATCTGACAGCGTGAATTGCATCGCTGCCCAGCATATCGCAGCCAGCCTCTCGAAGCCAGATCAGCACGGCTGTTCTTGTTCAGGCGGGTCTTACTCGAATAGTTGCGCTTTGTCAAGTGCGTAGCTATACTGTCAGAGCTTTCAGAATTGACGTTCCAAGGTTCAGTTGCTAAGGTAAGGGCTGCGGCTAGACAGACCCCTTTGTTTTTCTATCTCCAAGCGAGATCGTGTAGGAATCCCTGTCCCTAAGCCGGGGAGGAACGGGATTTGCATTTCCTGTTGTATAGGAGCGCGTCGTTATGGTGTTGAGCAGCGAAGTTGTCGTGCGTGATGGTTCTGACGTCCCGACTCTTACGAAGAATTACGCCAAGATCCCGCACGTCCTAGACATTCCGAATCTCATTCGGATCCAGGTCGATTCATACGGCTGGTTCAAGAACGAGGGCTTGCAGGAGCTTCTTGAAGAGATCTCTCCGATTTCAGATTTCACCGGCAATCGCATGGAGTTGCGCTTCGCCCGCGAGATCTCCCCGTCGGATCGCCAGGAAGACATCGAGAACTGGGTCGGGCTGATCCCGCTCGAGGACGTGAAGGCGGATCGCCGCACGATCGCGAAGAAGGGCGAGCGAATCGACCTTGATACGGCAAAGGCGCTCAAGCAGGCGAAGGTCTCGTCGGTGCGCGTACGTCCCTACACCTTCGGCGAGCCGAAGTACCCGCAAGAAGAGTGCCGCGAACGCGACGCCACGTATTCGGCGCCGCTCAAGGTTTGGGTGCAGCTGCTGGTGAAGGAAACCGGCGAGGTCAAGGAGCAAGAGCTCTTCATGGGCGACTTCCCGCTCATGACGGAGAAGGGCACGTTCATTATCAACGGCGCCGAGCGTGTGGTCGTCGCCCAGCTCGTGCGTTCGCCGGGCTGCTACTTCACGCTTGAGCAGGATTTGACCAGCGGGCGCAACCTGTGCCACGCGAAGCTGATCCCCAGCCGCGGCGCCTGGCTCGAGTTCGAGACGTCGAACAAGAACGTCGTCTCGGTCAAGGTGGACCGCAAACGCAAGATTCCCATCACGACGCTGCTGCGCGCCATCGACGCGGACCCCAAGATTACGGACGAAGAGCAGCTCGGCACAGACGAGCGCGTGCTCGCGCTGTTCGCCAACACCGACAGCAACCCCGACCGTCACTACATCCAGTCGACGATCGACAAGGAGCCGACGAAGAACAAACAAGAGGCGTTGCTCGAGTTTTACCGGCGCCTGCGTCCGGGCGACCCACCGACGAAGGAGAACGCTCGCGGCCTGATCTCGTCGCTCTTCTTCAACCCGCGCCGATACGACCTCGGCCGCGTCGGCCGCTACAAGGTGAACGGCCGCCTCGATGTCAACGTCGAGGAAGCGACGCGCACGCTCACGCCGAAGGATCTGTTCGCCATCGTGCGCGAGATGATCCAGCTCAACAACGGCCAGAGCCGCGAGGACGACATCGATCACCTGGGCAACCGCCGCGTGCGCGCTGTCGGGGAGCTGATCCAGAACCAGTTCCGCATCGGCCTGCTGCGCATGGAGCGCGTGGTGC